>JAAVFY010000012.1 GCA_014800515.1 Bacteroidales bacterium | reverse complement strand
ATGACGTTGTTGTGCATACGCCGAAGAGGAGGACTGTATAAGAAGCGGGATACACAGACCCAGAATCAAGGTGGCCGCCAGCAATGACGGCGATATGGCCCGAAAAATACGTTTCATTGGTTAGACGTTTTGAGAATCCCTAACAGATTCTTATTGCGCTTGTTGCGTCCGGAATCAAATATCCAGCCCCATTTGTTGAAATACTTGATTACAGAGGCTATATGCAGTTTGAGGAGCTTTTTACTTTTATATGATCCCTTGTCATATTCATGCACTACAGTGGCATCCGGAAAGAACATAGTCTTCGACACATCGCCAATCCTTCGGCAAAGATCCATGTCTTCGGCATACATAAAATAGCGCTCGTCAAAAGTGCCCACTTTCTCAAGCACCGACATTCTCATAAACATGAAGCAGCCCGAGAGAGAAGGCACCTCCATCAGCCGGTCATAACCTGTCCATTGCAGTTCATATTCATAATCATGCTTCTTCTGAAAGCTTTTTAAAGGCACGAAGCGCCGTCCAAGAAGATCGAAGGGAGTCGGCAATTTCTTACATAGATGCTGTATGCGTCCGTCGGGATAGAGAATTTTAGGCATTACGAGTCCCACATCAGGATCGGAATCCATATAGTCCCTGAGCCGGCCTACAACATTGCCTTTCCAATATATATCGGGATTGAGCACCAGATGATAATCAGCTCCAAGAGTCCGGGCATATTCGAGAGCCACATTATGGCCGCTGCCGTATCCCTTATTGTCGTGTGGGATATAGTCAGTGCGCGGATATTCCTCTACCACCGGAAGAAGGGTAGAGTTGCCTGAATGGTCGATGACCAATATTCTGTCGATGGGAGAGTTGACCGCGCAATTCAAAATCCTGCGCAATTCCTGCACCGGAGTATGAAAAGTCACGATTGAAGCAGTCACCATATAGATATTCTTAGAATTTATTTTTTAGAGAGTCACTTATCATTTAGGTAAGAGGAGAAGACCATGTCGGTCAGTTTCTGATGACCATATCTATAATTCTGACCGCATTGAGTGACGCATTGCCGTGTTCGTAAGAGCCGAGAAGAGAAAGATGCTTCTTTATGCGATTTTCATTATCCTTGTCGTTATGACTACCGATGATAGTGCAGAAGCTTTCCACGTCGGTGGCGTAAGGGAAAGGCCACCGGTCGAGGGGAGTATAAAAATCCCTTTCCTTCAGATAGTCCTGAAGGTCAGGCATGAATAGAAACGCAGGTTTGCCGGTGAGGGCGAAATCCCAGATGGAGGAGGAATAATCGGTGATAAGAATGTCGCAGACTTCAAGGAGTTCCTGCATGTCAGGATAGTTGGTGAAATCGGATATATTGATATCCGCCTGTCCGAAATCAGTCATCGGAGCTTCCTTGCTCACATGACTTCTGAAAAGGAAATTCACCTTCTTGCCGAAGCGGGTGGAGAAAGCATCGGCCACTTGCCGGCAGCACACCTGCAGATCAAGGTCGCGTTGCTGTCTGAATGTGCCTCTGAAAGTCGGAGCGTAGAGCACGAGCAGCGCATCGGGATCCAATCCTCTGCTGCGGCATATCTCCTCACGCAGTCGCCCGGTGCGCTCCTCATCCTTATTAATGAGCCGATCATTACGGGGCATACCCGTGTCAATAAACTTATCTATCTCAATATCAAAATCTCTTGCTGACACCTCCGAGAAGCGACTGCAGCTCGAAAGGAAAAGATCTGTGGAGGCGGAGCGTAGATCACGCATTGTCGAGGTGTACTTCTTCTGTTCCTCCGACACATTGCCCATGTCGAAAACCACTCTTTTATATGCGCCTCCGCCATGCCAGGTATTTATGAAAGTCTGGTTCCGGCGTTTGGGCACGAAAGGTTCGATGCCGAGATTGCTGACAATCACTTTTGAAGTGAGCAGATGGCGGATATGAGCCGGCGAGAGAAACCTCACTGTCTTCACCTTCCCGCGGTATTGCTCAGGGAGTTTGGTGGCGTCATTGAGCACCCACACGAAGTCAAGTTCCGGATGAAGGTCGTAAAGACTTTCAAAGATATATTTAGGATTGCATCCGTAGCTCTGCCCCTCGTATGCACTGAAAAGAATTTTTCTGCGTTTCACGGGGAGTATGCAGGCCGCTTTGAGCATGGTCCGCAAAGTCTTCACTATGATTGTCTTGAGACGGAACTTCATTATTTTATCGTGCAGTTGAGTTTTGTTGAGGATGAAGAGTTACAATGAGGAAGGCAGGTGCAGCAGGTCAATCAGGCACAGACCCTCTCAATGTGCGGTCAATACCTGCGGAGAGTAAGACTTCCGGCTTCCAACCCAGCGACAAAAGACGGGAGCAATCCAGCGGCTTGCGCTTATATGCGCAATATAAGCCCGCAGATGCCGGATCGGAAGGCTTCATGCTGACCTCAATCCCTCCGGCCAATCGGCCGATTGTAAGAGCAAGGTCGCCTACGCTTATCTCCTCGGTTTCGTTAGAGAGATTATAGATTCCTGCGTCTTCCGGAGTCAGGGCAGCCATAAGGATGGCGCGGATACAATCCGTGATATAGCAGAAAGATCTTAAGGCACTACCGTCGGAATTGAGTCTGATAGGCTCCTTGTGCATGGCATTGGCAAGGAAGTCGGACATCACACGCCCATCGCCGGAGAGTTTCATTCCCGGACCATAGACATGCGCGATCCTCATGATAGTATAACGTAGCGCATGCTGGATATGGTATGCTTCGATGATACTTTCTGCCGCCCGTTTGCTTTCCGGATAGCAAGAGCGGGGATCAAGTGGGTCAAGGGAGCCGAAAGATGTTTCCGTCAACACCTGGTCAGTCAGATTTGCGCCGTAGACTTCTCTTGTAGATGCAAAAATAAGTTTGGAATCATGCCTGCGCAGGCATGTATCAGCCATATTGAAGGCTCCCTGGATATTGGCACGGAGAATACCGATAGGGTCAGTCGCTATGAAATGCGGCGAAGCGTTTCCGGCAAAATGAAATATATAGTCAAAAGAAAGAGCCGGGGGAAGGGGTGAGGTGACGTCTTGTGCAAGGACATCGACAAGGCCGGCTTCAATATATTCTCCGAAAGACTCTCTCATGCGGGGGAGCGAACGAGACAGTATCGTGAGCCGAATGTCGGCCAAGCCTCTTTTCCGGGCTTCTGCAAGAGTGATGGCGAGATAGGAAGCTATGTGGCCGTTGGCGCCTGTGATAAGAACATCGCGAGAGTCCAGCGGACTCAGATCGCAGCATCCGAGAATACGCGAGATATCCTCCCTGACTATATCGTTGAGCAACACACTCATATAATTCTTCTTTTTGAAATAATCCGGAATAATCCGGAATAATCCGGAAGATACCCGGCCGCGGGATGATTTATATCTTAGAAACCGAACACCTGTTGCACCTCCTTGACATCGACCATTGTCTTAAATACGAAATAATCCATGGGAGTGGTGATTTTGATATTCTCCACCGGTCCGATGACGGTGGAGAGTTTATATCCGTAATGATTCATCATGGAGCAGGAGTCTATGAAATCATGACGTCCCTCGGAAAGAGCTTTTCTATGGGCAGACAGTATGTCACCGAGCAGGAAACTCTGCGGAGCCCGTGCTATCAGAGAATCCTTGCGCTCCGGAATTTCAAACAATCCGTCGGGCTTCCCCACGACAAAAGTTTCTGTGGTGGGCACACACGTGATGCAGGAGCCCTTTTCTCTGACAGTACGGATATTATCGGTGATGGTTTCCTCCTTAATAAGCGGACGCACACCATCGTGGATAAGCACCACAGCCTCCGGACCATATAAATCAGCGGCTGCTGACAGACCGTTGTAGATGGAATCCTGGCCCGTTTCGCCACCGGGGACAATGACTTTGACCTTGCGAATGTCGAATTTGCTTAACTGACGGTGCAGTTCAGGAATCCATGATTCAAGACACACTACAACTATGCCTTCAATATCAGGATGATTCTCGAATAGCTCAAGAGTATAGATGATGATAGGCTTCCCTTTCAGCTCAAGAAACTGTTTTGGTTTGCCGTCGCGGTTCATTCTGCGTCCGGAGCCTCCGGCAAAGATGACGGCGATATTCGAATTCGTCGGCATTGTGGAGGCATTGAGGTTTTCATTTCCGGGATTGACGTGTTCCATATATACTTTTGTAGTTCTTGAGTTCGAAAATAAGATTGGAGAGCCTGCGGGACAGAGAGCGCGAACTGTAATATCTCAACGCATCCTCCAGAAGAGGAAGTGATTCCGACGGAATCACACGCCTGAGTTTTGATAATTCAAGAGCAAGCTCAGTCCGGTTATTGGTGAGAGTGCGATGCAGCGTGTGGCCGATAAGGGTCCGCAGGCGTGGAGTGCGCTTATGATTACCGCTTGTGTTGGCTCCGTGAAGCCGATATAATGTGACGGGGATATCCACAAATCTAAACTCTCTGAGAATAGAAGCCAGATGCACGAACCAGACATCATGGTATGCCACAGAGGAGGGCACCGGCAGAGCGTAAGCTCTGAATTCGCGCCGCATCATCATGGATGCTCCCTGAAAAGGATTCTGATAAAACATCACGAATCTGAATACATCCTCCGGATTTCCCGACCGGGTCTCGTAGTTTTTCAGGAATGAAAGTCTGACTCCATCAGTGTTGCCCTCGCTGTCCGTGATAATGGATGCGCCTACAGTGAGCAGACAACCCTCCATATTCCCGGCCAGCACAGCGAGATGCTCGGGCAGCCATACGTCGTCCTGATCGCAGAGAGCTATCAGGTCGCCTTCACATAGGCGTATTGCTTTCTCGAAATTCCGTCGGAATCCGAGGTTTTGCTCATTGGCGATCACCTTGATTCTGGAATCCCGTGCTGCATATTCCTGAAGTATGGAAAGAGTGGCATCAGAACTGCAATCATCGCATATCACGAGCTCAGAGAATGGCAGAGTCTGATTGAGCAAAGAGTCAAGCTGCTCGCGAAGAAATTTTTCTCCATTATATGTGGCAAGTGCCACTGATATGCTTTCAGTGCATGATTTCTTCATAGTAAAGTCATGATATGTCGTAGCCCATGCGTCGGTATTTCCATTTCAGAAGCATCCGCCCAAAAAAAGGATACTTCAGAACCAGCTTCTGTTTCATCCCCATAGGATGATCAGTGTAAAAAGATCGGGCTTCCTCCAAAATCTCCTTATCCCGGAGAAGAAAAGCCGGCACAAGCAGCGATTCATATTTTTCCGTCAGGCGGCGGTCGGAGTGTTCCTTATCAAGCCGGATATTGAATTTATCGCTGATGAAATCAGAAATCTCAAAGAAATTCTTACGGAAGTTCAGAGTCTTCCGCAGACTTTTAGACCGGCAGGCGGATTCCGATTGTATTCGATAGACGGCAAGCGGCTCATCGATGAAATGCACTTTTCCACGAATCGCCATATAAAGCCACATTGGATAATCTCCCATGAGCCAATCTCTTGAGTCAGGACTGACTTCTCTCAGAAAATCCTGCCACACGGACATTCTTATCATGATTCCGGGGGTAGGGACAGAATTTACGGCAAGAAGATCTTCCACTTGTGTGTAAGGGCCGCCCCAAATATCACGAAACTCCTTCTTGTCATCGTCAAAACGCCTCACCTTGGAATACACCATAGTGAAGTCAGGATGCGACTCAAGGAAGTCAACCTGCATCTGAAGCTTGTCGGGCGCATCCCAATAATCATCACCTTCGCAGAAACAGATATAGCGGGCACCGGTGCGCTCCACTCTTTCATTAACTTTTGCACCCAACACCCCGCCCGGTTTCGACCAAAGATTCTCCTCCTCAAACATTGGAATGATAATGTCGGGATAACGTGAGGCATATTCCTCTATTATCTTACGGCTACCGTCGGTAGAGCAGTCATCATGCACAACGGCTACAAATCTGAAGTTGGTTTTCTGGCTCACTATTCCCTCAAGCATCTGCCGGAGGAAACGTTCCTGGTTATAAGCCAGACTTTTCACTACTACCAGAGGTTCTTCCATAAGGTGGATATAGGTGTATGAAGGCACCCCCGCTCAGCGGCCGGAGTACATCTCTTCGTAATATTTCTGATAGTCACCCGAGGTGATACGATCCATCCACTCCTGATTGTCAAGATACCATCTCACGGTTTTCTCGATACCCTCCTCAAATTGCAGACTCGGTTCCCAACCGAGTTCTCTCTGCAGTTTGCGCGAGTCGATGGCATAGCGCATGTCGTGGCCCTTGCGGTCGGTGACATAGGTGATGAGCTTCTCGCTCTCACCCTCCGGATTGCCGAGCATACGGTCTACGGTCTTGATAATCACTCTTATCAGATCAATATTCTTCCACTCGTTGAAGCCGCCGATGTTATAGGTCTCCGCCGGGCGTCCCTTGTGGAAAATAAGGTCGATGGCCCGTGCATGGTCTTCCACATAGAGCCAGTCGCGTACGTTTTCTCCCTTTCCGTAGACGGGCAGAGGTTTTTTATTGCGGATATTGTTGATGAAGAGAGGGATAAGTTTCTCGGGAAATTGATAGGGGCCGTAGTTGTTGGAGCAATTTGTGATTAGAGTCGGCATACCGTATGTGTCATGGTATGCACGCACAAAATGGTCGCTCGAGGCTTTAGCCGCCGAGTAGGGGGAGTGAGGATTATATTTTGTGGTCTCGAGGAAGAACTCAGTGCCGTAGGCATGATGATGCTCCGAGGATGATGCGGTAGTGGTGAAGGGGGAGTCGATACCCTCCGGGTGAGTCAGTTCAAGGGCTCCATACACTTCATCGGTAGAGATATGATAGAAGAGCTTACCCTCAAATTCCGTCTCGCTCTTTTCCCAATAGCGGCGGGCAGCCTCAAGCAGCGAGAGCGTACCCATCACATTTGTGCGTGCAAACACGAAAGGATCGACTATCGAACGATCCACATGGCTTTCAGCAGCAAGATGGATGATACCGTCCACATCATACTCCCTGACAATTCTTTCCATCTCCCCGAAGTCGGCGATATCGGCTTTCACAAACTCATAATTGGGAGCTTTCTTCACATCCGCCAGATTGGCGAGATTGCCGGAGTATGTGAGCTTGTCGAGGCAGATTATTCGGTAGTCGGGATATTTATTTACGAATAATCTGACCACGTGGCTGCCGATGAATCCGGCGCCCCCGGTGATGAGTATGTTGCGACTGAATCTTGACATGGGTGTGAAAACTTTTTTATTTATCAGTAAAGCTTCTCGTCGACCGAGAATAATTCGGGCGCGTCAGCCAATAAGGGGTGACGGCGGTCTTTGTCGGAGAGAATCACATCGGCGGCCGGTATGCGCCAGTCGATACCGAGCGCAGGGTCGTCCCAGGCTATGGCACCCTCCGATTCCGGACAATAATAATTGTCGCATTTGTATTGGAACACGGCATTCTCGGAAAGCACCGAGAATCCGTGGGCGAATCCTCTGGGCACGAAGAGCATCAGGTGGTTATCCTCAGTGAGCTCCACAGCCACATAGCGGCCGAACGTAGGCGACCCCTTGCGGATATCCACAGCCACATCGAGCACACGCCCTCTGACCACCCTCACGAGTTTGCTCTGGCTATGCTCCCCTTTCTGGAAATGAAGGCCGCGCACCACACCGTAGGTGGAACTGCTCTCATTATCCTGCACAAAATCCACAGGACGCACCAGCCGGTCAAACTCCCTTTTGGAGTAGGATTCGAAGAAATATCCTCTTGAGTCACCGAAAATCCGCGGACGGATTATCACCGGCCCCTCGATGTCTGTCTTGATTACCTCCATGTAGAGAACAATGGTTTGTTTTTCAGTTCTTTTTCAGTTCTTCATTCCGTTGCGCCTCATCTCCTCAATCACCTTGAGCAGATACTGCCCATATTGGTTCTTGATCATCGGAGCCGCCACCTCACGAAGTTTCTCCTCAGATATCCATCCCTTGCGGTAGGCTATCCCTTCGAGGCAGGCAATCTTCAGCCCCTGCCGTTTCTCAAGCACTTCCACATAGATAGAGGCATCGGCCAGGGAGTCGTGAGTGCCGGTGTCGAGCCAGGCGAAACCGCGCGGGAAGGTCTTAACGTTGAGGGAGTTCTGCGCCAGATAAGTCTGGTTGACAGAAGTAATCTCAAGTTCTCCGCGAGCAGAAGGCTTTATGGAGGCGGCCACATCCACCACACTGTTGGGGTAGAAGTAAAGCCCCACCACTGCGTAGTTGGATTTCGGGTGCTCGGGCTTCTCCTCTATCGAGAGGCAATGACCCTCACTGTCGAACTCCGCCACTCCATATCGCTCCGGGTCGTCGACCCAGTAGCCGAATACTGTGGCTTTCCCCTCCTTCTCCACACTCTCCACGGCCTCTCTGAGCAATTTTGAAAAACCTGCGCCGTGAAAGATATTGTCGCCAAGGACGAGACACACAGAGTCGTCGCCGATAAATTCCCGACCGATTATGAAAGCTTGTGCAAGCCCGTCGGGGGAGGGCTGCTCTGCATACTGCATCTTCACTCCGAAGTCGGAACCGTCGCCGAGAAGCCGACGGAACCCCGGCAGGTCCTGAGGGGTGGAGATAAGCAGTATATCACGGATGCCAGCGAGCATCAGTGTGGAAATCGGATAATACACCATCGGCTTGTCATAGATCGGAAGCAATTGTTTGCTGACTCCTTTGGTGATCGGATACAAGCGGGTGCCGGAACCTCCGGCCAATACTATTCCCTTCATTTAATCTTGTTTTCTCCTTCCGGCCCAGAAGCCTCCAAGAGGTCTGCCACGGAATTGACATCTGAATAATACCACAAAGTTANNNAAATAACTTTAGGTATGCAACACTAAGTGGCTAAGAAAAATCAATGTAATTTTAATTACGAGATATTTTTATGGCAGATTGGCTGCGGAATGAAGGATTTTAGCGGTCTAAGCATCTGAAAGACAAAGCTTAGACACTACTCCCCACAAAAATTTCTCCTTACCAGGACCGGTAGAAGCGGAACACGGCTTCCCGGTTGCGGTCTTCTTCCATTGTCAGACGTGAGCTGTAGGGGTAATAGGTCATGTAGGTCTTCAGACGTCCGCTATGCCCCACATCGCTCATCTCACCTCGCACCAGCACGGCAAGCAACGGAGCCAATATCAGCCACCAATAGCCGAAATTCAGTCGATAGCGCTTGCCATACATCGTGATGGGTGTATAGATCCATCGGCTCAGCAGAAGTACGGCGAAGAGCATGAAATAGCTGTTGAAGCGGTGGAGGATGTTGATGACTATGGTGGTCAAAGCAATGTAGATACTCATCAGCACAAGTGCCTCAAGATGCTTCCGTTCGTTCGCTGATTTGGCGTCGCGGGGGAGAGCGGAATCACGGCGGATAAATATCATCGCGAGCACCGGATAGATCACCCATTTCACCACGTTACCCAAAATGCCCATTATGTTGTAGGTGGCTTCTCCAAGTTCGTTCTTTGAGTAGGCTGTGGCGCGGTCCACAAGTGTGGCGGAGAAGGAGAGTAGCTTTATATAGCTGAAGAACATCTTGTTCACTATCAGGGCTATGATAAGGATAGTGGCACAGATGAAGAAGGTGCGTTTGCCGAAGGTGAAGAAATAACCCAATCCGGGCAACACGAAGAGTGGACAAAATAGACACACAGTCGCCCCTAAATGGAAGGATATGGCTACCAGTATCATCAGATAGTACACAAGGAACTTATTGTTCTTGAACGNCGGCCAGGCAAATATAAACACAGCCACAGCAAGCGACTCCCTGAGTACTTCCGTATTCATCGATATATACGCAAAGAGGCAGTAGAAGAAGATACCGGTGAAGGGACTACGGCTATTCTTCCAGAAGAGGAGGAAAACAGCGGAATTGATTATAATGGCATGTACGAATTGGAAGAGTATGAAATCTTCCGACACGGAGCGGCAGGCCGACATGAGAAGCACGAATCCCGGCTCGAAGCGAATCTTGTTGAAATAGTTAGTACTCAATTCCCAGAGCACCGGCATATCCTTATAGTAGGATTCATAGCGGATGGAATCCGTGCCAATTCGGTAGCGCATACCGGCTACCAGGACAAGTGCCACGAAGGTGGCCACATACCAGAACATCCGTCCCTTTGTGGCTCTGTAATAATCGTAGCGTAGGCTCAGCAACAGCAGTATGAAGAGTATGATAAAATAAATCATGAGGTTAGGAAGCAGACTTTGTTTTATGATTCTTGACTCTCATTCTTCCTGAGAAGAACGATTGCCGACCAGACTATGAAAATGGCGAGTATGCCGAGCGGCAGTCCCATCAGCAGACACATCAGTCTTACGCTCTTATAGCCACCGACACTGAGGAGAATGAACGTAAGCACACAGGCTATGGCAGCCCAGATGAGTCGGGTGACTCTTGTGGCTCCCTTGCTTCCTCCGTTGCGGGTGGTCATTTCAGCCACGGCTATCGTGGAGGAGTCCATCGTGGTGCATAGGAAAATGATGCAGAGCACCACAATAGCGCCCATAAAGAATTTCGAGGCGGGGAGATGATGCACAATCTCCAACATNGCGGCCGCCTCACCCCCCTTGTCAAGAATCCCGGCAATGTCGGCCACTCCGGTCTGTTGCAGTTCGAGGGCATAGTTGCCGAGTGTGGTCATAGCCACCCAGCAACCGAGGCTGCAGAGCACAAGCTGCCCCACAGCCACCTGTCTGAGTGTGCGTCCGCGTGAGATTTTAGCGTTGAAGACTCCCATCAGAGCCATATAGACCATGTAGCATCCCCAGTAACTTGCCGTCCACCCTTTCACAAACTGACCCCCTCCGTAGGGATCGGTATAAGTCTGCATTCGCAGGAACTGCGACAGCAACAGACCTCCCACATTGGTTTCAGCCTCCAATATATACACTACTCCGGCTGCAATCCCGACGGCTATCATGAATATGAAGCCGAGAATCGCGTTGGCATTACTGAATATGCGTATGCCGCGACGCATACCGAGGAAGACACTGAGTGTGAAGATTATGGCCCAGATAATAAGCACACCTACCTGGATTGCTGTGGCATTATCGGGAGAGAATCCGAAGAAATCCTGAATCATTACCGTTATAACCGGCATACCCGTGCCGATAGAGATGACAGGGGAGATGATAGCTCCGAAAATGGCTATAAGGTCAATGAAAAGGCTTACAGCTGAACGTTCGGTATTGCGGAGCACGGGACTGACCGCGAGACTCAACCGGTTGTTGGTGGCCTTTAGATTGTAAAGCTGATAACCGATTGCGACAGTTACCGGCACATATAGTGCCCATGCGCTCGGCCCCCAGTGGAAGTGGGCATAGGTCTGCGCATACTCGAAGGCTTGTGGCGACAACGGTTCTATCTGGAAGGGAGGGTCCTTCAGGATGTAAATAGGTTCCAGAAAACCATATACGAGCAGCCAGGCGCCGCAACTGGAGGTGAATATCATGGCGGCCCAGGAGAATGTGCTGTATTCCGGGCGCGCATCCGGTCCGCCGAGCCTCACATTGCGATAGCGGCCGAAGATAAAGTAGAGCGAGACAACGAGGCAGAGGGTATCGACTACTATAAAAAGCCACCCAAACCCGTTGATGACCCCATTGTAAAGTGTGTTGACCTGAGCCTGCACAGCATCTATATTCCAGAACAGGACTGCACAGACAATGACCAAAATTATGAATGAGGGCCAGAATCGCTTATGATCAAGATTTGATAACATTGAGTCAGTCCTGTTTATTATTTCCTTCAGAGTGAGTAGCGGCGGCTACGGCTTCCTCCTGTCCTTTGGTATAAATTTCACGCAGGAAGGGGAAATCGGTGTATTTTATCATCACATCGTCACCCTCGGTATCGAACACACGGAGTGTGGAGTTGATTTTGTCGATATGTGAGCATATCTCGTCGGCATCCTTTCCGGTGAATACGAGCACGCCTACAGGACGATGCCGAGCGAAGTGGTCGCCCTCCTGATAGAGGGTATAGAATTTGTAGTCGCCGGTAGCAAGAAGGGTGTCGAGTCCTTCAAACGATGCCAACGTGCCCTCCTTGTTGGTCCAGAGGGAGTAGGAACAACCGCAATTTTCGGGAGCATGAAGGAGTGCGGGGGGAAGGTCAGAGACTTTGTTGGGTATTCCGCGATGCAGATCCACAATCCATTTCAGAGAATCGAAACCGAACATATCGGGATATTGAAGGTGAGGAAGATCACCCGGCAGACGATACCCCATCTCAATGATATAGAATTTATCATCTTCATCAAGCATCACCTGTACCCAGGCTATACCCTCCTTGCATCCTACAGCTTTGAGCACCTCCTCTATCTTGGGATTGATCTCCGTGATGAAACGGTCAACCTTATCGGTGACAGTAGTGGTCAGGGAGTAAAGGTTCTTTAGTTCTCCCGGTTCGGAAATCATTGCATTCAGACCGATGAGTCTTATCTCACCCTCAGCCATGGCATAGTAACTGTACCACTCACGCCCTTTTAGCATCCTCTCCACTACGAGTTTCGGATTCTTTGAGCAGGAGCGGGCATAGTCAATAGCCTCGCAAAGTTCCTCCTTGTCATAGCAATAGGAGATACCGCGGTTGCCGCTCAGGTCTACCGGTTTTACCACTACCGGAAACTTCACCGCATCCAATTCCTCCTCGGTAGGAGGGAAGCTGACGTGATAGTCGGTGGCTACCGGTGCGCCGATTCCCTTACAAAGAGTCTTGAACTTCTCCTTATCGCGCGAGAAGCTCCAGGCCTCCGGAGTGCAATAATTGGGAAGACCGATACGGCGGCAAAGCTCCATTGCCATTTCAAGATTAAATTCACTGATGCCGCACACCACGGAGGTGACACCTTCTTCGCGACACTTCTTCTCCAAAAGGTCGAGTTCGGAGGTATTGATCATCCAATATTCATCGGCCGCCAACTTCGCCCTCGATTTCTCCGGAGGAAGATAGTCGGTTACTATGGTGTAGATACCCTGACTGCGGGCATAATCTATCATTTCGATACTGTTGAGACTTGTGCCCAACATCAGCATTTTCTCCATAAGAATAAAAGCGGTGTATGAGGAGGATGGAATCTTTGACACCATCAGGGTTATGTAATAAATGATTAAGAGGAGAGGGAGAAGAGGGAGAAGAAGCGGGGAAGGGAAGGTAGAAGGAGACGTGGAGAGAAGGATAGAAGGGAGCGAGGAGTAGTGGTAGCCTTTAGAGTGTTTCCTCTATTACCTTCAGGATTCGATACATCTCTTCAGCGCCATATCTTTGGTCAATGGGCAGAGGGATGATTCGCTCCGAGAGTTGTGTTGCCACAGAGTCCGGTGGCAGGGGAGGAGTGAAAGTAGGCCAGTAACGGGCCACATATATTTTGTTCTTGATAAGTCGGTCGCGAAGTGAGGAGTCGTCAGTCATCAGCNGATATACCATCGGCATATACGGATCGGGGTCGATATGTTCAGCCAACGGATTCCGGGGGGTCAGATATTCGGCGAGAATCCGGTAGTTGTTGCGCCGCCGGTCGGCTATCCGTTCGAAGTCGATAGAGTTAAGTAGCCTTCGGGTAAGGGGCGACATAGACGTAATACCTTCCGAATGAAGGGAAGCGGAGGCTGCTTTAAATTCTGCATATCCCTCCGATGCTTTCTCTTCCAGGCGGGTCAGCAGGGATCCACAGCGCCGGCGGCTTCGCCCCTCCGGCAGTCCGTCCTCATTCGCCTCGCCGGGGAAGATAGCTATTCCCCCGTCGGGGAGTCCGGCGAATTTACGCGGACTCTTAAGCCCGCACACCCCCGGAGGCAAAACACATCCTAAAGCCTGCGCACAGTCTGCAATTATCCTTTCGCGACTCACTCCTTCGGGAAGATGGTTTATAAATTCTTTTACAAAGGAGTCTTTTACTCCAAAGTAATCATTGATTACGAGAATATCGTCGGAGGCTGAGAGGTCGGGCAAGTCACTCGGTTCGAGATTATACCCCACTGGGTAGAAGGCTACTTCCACATTCTCGGCTTTCGCCGCCTGCGCCATAACCTCACACGTGTAGTCGGGAAGCCACACTTTCCTCGCCCGAAGTCTCTGTAAAAGGAGCCGGAACGCGTGAGAGCCACTGTTGACGGCAATCCCTTCATCAGTAATCCTGTTCTTCCGGTCGAGGGGAAGTTCAAATTCAAAATATCCTCCGATTTCTTCCATCTATCCGTTATTTGAGTGTGATTGTGATTTCGCGCTCCATTCCGTCAGCTATCTCGAGCATGGTCGCGACATCGGGAAATGACACCAAAAGCACACCTATGGCCATATTAGCCCCCTTGAATGTTTTCACTTCATCTCCCGGCTTCAGATAATCGAATCGGTCAAAGAGGAGCGATTTGAGTCGAGGCGAGAGGGAAATATCGCTGAGTACACCCTCCTTCGGAGAGTGCATGATGAGATAGGCGGTGGGTTCGGGAGCCTTCACGTTCTGAGGCCTGAAAGGGAGGCCTAAGGCAGCATCGAGCGCGGCATCGATAAAATCAAAACCGGTAGCCTTTCCGATTATAATCGGAGTGAAGTTGCCACCGTTGCGCGCACCGGTCTCTATGAGATAAGGTTTGCCATCGCGGGCGGAGATACGTGCTTCAACATTTATACCCCCCTGACGGAATCCGACGGCACGGATAAAGCGTCTCACTTCCTCTTCCACTGCTTTAATCTCCGACTGCGTATGCACCGAAGGGAAGGTGGTGGAGACCGGCACAAGGTTATTGATAGAAGAATCAAAATGGTGGTCGCCCAAGGAGAGGAACTGAAGTTCGCCTTCGGCCACAAAACCGTCGCCGTGCAACTGCGGACCGGCGGCTTCGATAAACTCCTCGATTATCACCCGTCCGCCGCGCGAGAGCTTTAGAGCCACATCAAAGGCGGTCTTCAGGTCATCGAAAGAATTCACGCGCACCACTCCCTTGCTCCCGGAGGAATCCACCGGTTTAATCATCACGGGAAGTTGATATCTCTCTAAGTCGCGGCTCAGACTCTCAAAGTCGGAGTATGAGCCGAAGCGGGTCACATTAAAACCGTTGTCGGAAAGAAACTGCCGGAATTTATCCTTCTCCGACATTATCTCCACCGCACGGCTTCCGCTCCCGGGGAGGTTGAGGCGTTCAGCCACAACGGCGGCTGTCAGAGCAGCCGGGTCGGAATTGAATGTGAGCACCCCGTCGGCCTTTTCCCGGCACACTATCCGCTCCACAGCCTCGGCATCCGTAGTGCTGTCGAAATAGGCTGCCGAAGCGAGCGAGTGCCCCGGATTCTCTTTGGTCCAGTCTACAGTGACCACATCTATGCCGCGCTCATGCGCCCGCTCTATGAGCGGGAGGTGCATCTGCATGGCTCCGAGCAATACAATCTTCTTTTTCATATACCCTTCAGCTCTTCCGAATAATCTCTATGGTCTTGTAAATATCCTCCGGTGAGAGGGAATGGTGCATCGGGAGGCAAATCACCTCGTTGGCCATACGTGTGGCCACGGGGAGATTGGAAGGATTGGCCGAGGGAAGCCCCCGATAAGTGGAGAATGTGCTGATGAGAGGATAGAAATATCTTCTTCCCAATACATCGTGTCGGGCCATCTCCTCATAGAGGGCGTCGCGGCTCTTGCCATATTCCTTCTCACTGACAAAGATAGGGAAATAGCTATAATTTGACCTCACACCGGGTATGGGTTCAAACATCCTTATCCCCTCCACATCCTTGAATGCTGCGCGATAAGTCTCAGCCACTTTCTTACGGGCCTCGATAGCCTGATTCACATGGCGGAGATTGATAAGACCGTAGGCGGCCCTTATTTCGTCAAGTTTGCCGTTGATGCCGGGTGCCACCACCTCTGTCTCTCCCGCGAATCCGAAATTCTTCAGATGGTCAATACGTTTTTTAGTCTCCGCGTCATGGCAGATTAAGGCTCCCCCCTCCACAGTGTTATAAGTCTTTGTGGCGTGGAAACTGAGAGTGGAGATGTCGCCGGCCTTGAGAATAGACTCCCCGTCGCGTTTCACCCCGAAGGCATGAGCCGCGTCATAGATTATCTTCAACCCATATTTATCTGCTATCTCCTGAAGAGCAGTGGTGTCACACGGATTGCCATACACGTGCACAGGCATAATTGCCGTGGTGCGCGAAGTTATTGCAGCTTCCACCTTCTCCGGATCGAGATTGCCGGTGGCCGGGTCGATATCCGCAAAGACGGGTTTGATGCCGTTCCACCATAGGCTGTGGGTGGTAGCCACGAAGCTGTAAGGAGTAGTAATGACCTCTCCTCCGATCCTGAGAGCCTGAAGAGCAGTGATGAGTGGGAGAGTGCCGTTGGTGAAAAGACTTATATATTCTACACCAAGATAATCACACAAGGCTTTCTCAAGCTCCTGGTGATAATGCCCGTTGTTAGTGATCCATTTTCTTTGCCATATATCCTCAAGATAAGGGATGAATTCCTCCAGGGGAGGAAGCAAAGGGGAAGTGACGGTGATTGGTGTGTCTTGTTTCATAATTAAATTACGAAAAATAATGTTTTTTATTTTGACCTCACGAAGGATAATAGTTCGCGCAGATCTGCCGACCCTGTGAGCCGTGCGAGTCCTAAATAACATATTATTCCTGCCGGCACTCCGAGGATGAGCTGAAGCCACAACGGACCGACAAAAAGAGTGATGGCATAGACGGCCGCTCCCATTGTGAGGGAATAGAAGAGGGTGGGGAGCAGATCCTTGAGCTGTACAAAGAATCCTGCTCCTATCATTTTACCGGTGTAATGAGTATTGATGACCAGTGCTATCAGAGAGCTTACCACTTGGCCTGCGCATATAGCCACCAGTCCGAGAGGTATAGTGACGATCATAATGGCCACACCTACCACTTTCTTGGCGATTTCAAGATACAGAAACAAGTCGCTTCTGCCCTTTACCTGCAGGAGATTGAGATTGATCGCGTGGATAGGATACCACATCATGGAGAAACACAATATCTGCAACAGAGTGGCGGCAAACGCCCATTTCGGTTTCAGAAGAATGATTATGAGCGGATCCGCGAGGGCCGCCAGTCCTATCATCAGGGGGAAAATGATGAAAGCCGAGAGACGGAGAAATTTGCGGTAGAGTTTCCCCAACCGTTCGTCATCGTCCTGAATAGTGCAGAGCACGGGGAAGGTGACTCGCTGAATCACACCGGTGACATTGAGCGATAAGAAATTGCCAAATTGTTGTGCCCGCGTATAGAAGCCTAACTGATCTGTGGAATAGAACTTGCCGATAGCGATGTTGTAGACATTCTTGTAGACTGTCTCCAATATGCCGGATGCCGCGAGTTTTGACCCGAATCCGAATAATTCGCGAAAGGAAGCCCATGAGTATATCCACTTCGGACGCCATGACGAAAGAACCCACAACAGAGCTACATTGACAAAAAGATTTGCAAGCTGCTGAGAAGCTATTGCCCACACGCCAAACCCTGTCAGAGCCATCCCGATGCCGACCGCGCCGGAAACAAGGGCGGCTGTCAGCGACGCTTTTGCCTGCGACTTGAAATCAAGTTCGATAGTGAAGAGCGCGCGCTGCACGACTACAAAAGAATTGATGACAAGCGACAGCCCCAGTATGCGTATGAGCGGCACGAGAATCGGAGTGAAGTCCGGTTTGTTATAGAAGTCGGCAATCAGCGGAGCCGTGAAGAAAAGAATTGCATATAGCAGCATTCCTACTGCTATATTGAAATAGAAGACTGTGGAATTGTCAATCGCCGCTCTGTCCCGTTTGCGGATAAGCGCCTGTGAGAATCCGCTGTCTACAAGCGACTGTCCTATCTCTATGAAGATAGCGATCATGCCCACCACGCCATAGTCCTCCGGAGTCAGGAGGCGGGCCATGACCAGAAGCACGATAAATGTGACCCCCTGCACAGAGAAACGCTCGATGATGCTCCATAGCGTCCCTTTGCGTGTTTTTTGCTTGAGGCTATTCTCCGGGGGGGTGTTCATGATGTTGTTGGCAAGCGGATAGAAATTTGGGTGACAGAAGATGTAACCTAAGGTGAAACTGGGGAATTCGGCAGACGTCAGTCGATTGACTTCTGTGCCACTTCCATCATAGCGTCAAGATGCCGACGGCGGGAGGGCGACCTCTTGATCATCTCATCAATGATCGGGAGACGATGAACGTCACTTCCGGTCAGGTCTATCATCCCCTTATCGAGCATCCATTCCAGTTTCTTGCGGGCGGTCTCTCCGTATGCTCCGACAATTGACATGAAATTGGCCTGAAATTTCACACCCATCGCCCTTAGTTCCTCGTAGTCGCTTTCGTTCATATAGCGATAGCGTTCCGGATGAGCGAGCACAGGATAAAAGCCCTTGCTCTTCACATCTTCAAGCATACCGTGAAAGCCCATCGGAGGGTTGAAATAGGAAGTCTCCACGAGGACATGAGTTCCATCGGAACCGATAGGGAGTATTTCGTCGGCGTTGAGGCGCTCGTCAAACAGGGTGTCGAGCATATTTTCCGCGGCAAGTTCAATCTCCACGTTGCCGTCCCAGGNATCGCGTAGGGTTTTGAACACGTCCCGTAATTTTTCGGGAGTATTTGGAATATCCTCCATGACATGCGGAGTGAGCCACACTTTCCGGAATCCGAGTTCCTCATATCGACGGAGTACGGCGAGAGAGTCGTCAAGAGTCTTTATGCCGTCATCTACTCCGGGAAGGATGTGTGAATGCCAATCCGTGAATCCCTTGAATATTCCCGAATCATAAAGTGAGGCGACAGATTTTTTAAATGGCCACATAAAAATGCGTTTAAGGGTTATGCATGGCCTCTCCGAGGAGAGATGTTTATCTACGGTGACATCTGTGCCCCCGCCGGGAGACACAGATGACTGCCGTTGCCGCCGNCCTTCGGCGGCGGTATTTATCTATATTTGTCAGTCGTTGAATGACTGATAATTGCCGTAAGTGTGATAGCGGCTGTGAGCCGAGTCAGTGCCATTGAGAATGATACTCATATTCTTGTATTTCTTTGACTCATATATCTCCATTATGTCAGGTAATGCCGACTTCTGGAGCAGACCGGCACGAACCACGAATACGGTGCGATCCACATATTTTTCTACAATCTGAGTATCGACCACAATGTCAACGGGCGGACAGTCGATAATAATGAAGTCATAATCGGCACGTGCCTCGTTGAGGAGTTCTCCGATGCGGCCGTTTTCAAGAAGCTCGGCGGGATTCGGAGGAGTCTTGCCGATAGGGAGCACCTGCATTGTGGGATAATCGGGCAGATTCACCAGCAGCGAACGCCAGTCGGCTACATTTCCGGCAAGTATATTGGTCAGACCCTTATTACGTTGCGGCACGTAGGTGGAGGCAGAGCCGTGGCGAAGGTCGCCGTCGATCAGAAGCACCTTCTTGCCCTTGAGAGCCATAGCAACACAAAGGTTGTAGGATATGAACGATTTGCCACTGCCCGGATTGAATGAAGTGAGCATGACGACATCGCATCCATGATCCTTGCCCGACATAAACTCGATATTGCTTCGGATCACGCGGAAAGCCTCGTTGACCACATCGCGATTGCCGTTTTCCACCACAATAAGCGGACGCTCCGACAGCTCTTTCTTCTTCTTCTTGCCCGCCACGAGTTTGCGGAATTTTGCTTTGCCGCCCACCTGAGGCACCTCTCCGGAGAAGGGAACTGTGACATTCTCCAGGTCTTTGCGGCTCCTGATTGTGGTAGTGTTATTCTCAATGATATATACAAGCATAGCCGGCAGTCCGACGCCAAGGAAGATACAAGCCAAAATTATGAGTTTCTTTTTGGGCGACACCGGGTCCAGCGGACCTGTCGGCGGAGTGATGATACGGGTGTTGTAGGCGGTGAACGTCTGTGTCAGCTCGTTCTCCTCTCTCTTCTGAAGAAGGAAGAGATAAAGCTCCTGCTTCACCATCTGCTGTCTTTCCGACGAGAGAAGACGCTTTGCCTGCACCGGGTTGCGCGAGAGTTCCTGCCGGGTCATACCGTATGCTTTCTCCATATTGGAGAGAGCGGCCTTAAGTTGGTTGATATTGGTATTGATGGCTTTCACGATAGCTTCACGCTGCCCCTTCAGCTGATGGTCATAATCCGCGACGAGAGGATTATTGACCGATGAGTTGGACACAAGGTTATTGCGGGTGAGAAGCAATACATTATAGTCAGTGATCTGGCGTGCAAGCACATCATTGCCTACGCCGGTGCTTGCCGGAATCACGTTATATACATTCGCGGGATTGTTGACATATTCCTTAAGGAATCCGGCCATGGAAAGCTCATTGCGTTTGTCAAGCATCTCCTTCTCCTGACGGATTTTCTCCTGGCTGTCAAAGCTGCCCTGCATTGTGAGGTCGGGAATACCGGTTTCGCTCTTCACAGCAGCTATCTCCGTGTCGACTTCGCCAAGTTCCTGCTGAATCACTTTCAGACGCTCATCAATAAAAGAGGAGGTGGCTACCGCCATACGGTTCTTGTCTTCGACCCAATTTTCGTTGTAGATATTGATGACAGAGCTGAGAATATCTGTGGCACGCTGCGGACACACATCCTTTATCGAGAGGTCGATTACTTCCGCATCCTGATCTACGAGGTCGCCCTTAAGCTTTTTGCTATAGCTTTCCACAGTGGCCTGCAGACCGGATTTGGTCACCACCACCTTCATCGGTTCGGTGATTCCCTCCTTGCATTCCGGATTGGGAGTGATAGTGATGCGACCCACGGGAGTCTTCACGTTGTGAGCCCCCTTGGCCATCTTCACTTCCTCATCATGTTTCACCTTTTTTGCATCCTCATCGTATGCGTAAAAATTATATAAGGTGGCGCTATAGTCAGGGTTAATGTCAATGGTGAAGCCGGCCGCACTCTCGGAGTCAACATCGTCGAAGTTGACAATGAAAGGCAGTGACGAGCCATAAAGAGTCTTGCTGCGGGGAAATTTCTTCTGAAGGTAGTTCATGTCAAGGTCAAGACGATTGACTACTTCATACATGATTGCCGGAGAAGTGAGCGTGATAAGCTCATTGTTGACACTGGTGTTGCTTGCCACCAGTCCCATCGAGGCGAATGCCGATGAGATACTTGCAGCTCCACCTCCGCCCATGTCCTGATCCTTGATAAGGACATCGACGTAACGTTCATACACAGGCTGGGCCTTGATGATATACACAATGCCAAGACCTACGAAGACTATGAGCGACAGCAGAAACCATATCCACTTGTCGAGGCAGATTTTGATAAAATTCTTAATGGAGAAGTCAACAACTTTCTCCTCCGTAGGGGTGGGCTTAGAGTCTTTTGCTTCCATTATCGTTATGTTGCGGCAAGCAGACGTTTGATTTTATGAGATACGTGATATATGGTGCAGAGAGATTGGGAGAGAACTGAGAGTTTTAACGGAATATGAGCGTTGCCACAGAGGCCGCGAGCGACGCCACGGAAATCCAGAAGGAGGCATTGAGCACATTGTTGCCGTTGACAGTCTGTGAACGTTTACGGATAGCATTCGGCTCCACGTAGATAATATCATCCTGCTGCAGATAGAAAGCCGGACTGGATGCCATCTGGTTGGCATCAGTGAGATTCAGACGATAAGACACCATCTTGCCGTTCTCTTCTCGCATGACCAGCACATTTTCACGCATACCAGACATGGTGAGGTCACCGGCCAGAGCCAGAGCCTGGAGCACATTGAGGCGGTCGGTATTCATGTCATAACGTCCCGGTTCGGCCACTTCTCCCAGCACCGATATGCCGGTGTTGAGAAATTCCACAGTCACTACTGGATCCTTCACGAGGTCACGCCCCATAAGCTCTCCCTTGATAAATCCGGAAAGCTCGCTACGCGTCATACCCTCCACATGAAGTTTGCCAAGCACCGGGAAATCAATATCGCCTTCCGGAGTGACCGTATACGACATCAAGCTTTCAGAGCCGGAGGTGTAATTTCGTGAGGACACTCCTGTAGCCAGTTTCTCGGATGAAGCACGGTTCACATTGAGAGTGAGGTTAAAGAGATCGGAAAGAGCGGGATCTTTCGATTTCACGACGATAGTAAGCTTATCATCAGGGCGAATATGAATAGCTCTTTCGGCCGCAACTGCGACAACCGTATTGTCGCCCAAATCCTGCATATAAGTGATGCCCTTGGGGGTGGAACAGGAGACGGCCATGAAAGCGGCAATCGTCATCAGGGCGGTTCTCGTTATTCGTAATAATGCTTTATTCATCTGTCATCGGGCGTTAAGCCAAGTTGTGTAGTGTGCTGGTATAACGTAATTTTTTTATTTTTAACGCATCCTCCGGAGAGTTTAGTATAAGTGGGTGAGCGGGGGCCATACTTCGTGTCATTCCTTGTCAGTCGTAAAGCTTTCGTCCGAGCTGTTTTTCCCTTTTGTGGATAAGGGAGGTGAGGAAGATATTGAAGATTGTCCAAATTATGATGTCACATAAGAGGATGAGTGTCGGATCGGTCATCATGGACAGCCAGAAATTGAAGGCCATGAAGAAGAGGGAGAGAAGAAGAATCATGGAGAGAGCTTTGCCGGAACTCATTCCCACTGCCAGAAGTTTATGATGTATGTGACTCCGGTCGGGTAGGAAGGGGTTGCGGTGGTGCATTATGCGATGCAGGGTCACTCTCACGGTGTCAAAACAAGGCACTACAAGAGGCGAGATGGCAAGAATTACGGGATTGAAGTTCTCGAGAATATCTGCTGTGGGCGGTTCCTGCAATACGATAATACAAAGGAACACCAGAATCATACCGCTTGTCAGAGAGCCGGTGTCGCCCATGAAAATCTTGTTGCGTTTCTTTGCGCTTCCGAACACGTTGTAGTAAAGGAAGGGAATAAGCGTGCCGATAGAGGCACAGCCTATGAGACAGTAGATATAATATCCCTGAGAGAAGAGGACAATGGAATAGAAGGCGAGTGCGAGAGCACACAGCCCTGCGGCCAAACCGTCGATTCCGTCGATAAGATTGACGGAGTTGACCACATATACCACAAGGAAAATCGTGCTGAGCCAGCCAAACCACGGGTCGACCATATTAAGCCAGAACAAGCCGTAGAGGTCTTTTACGTAAAGCCCGGAAGTGATGAGGAAAGCCGCACTTAGAATCTGGACGATGAATTTTGCCCGATAGCGCACCCCCACGAGGTCGTCGGCTATGCCCACGAGATATAGCATAAGGGAGGCGCAGATGAGAAAGCATAGCGGCACGATACATGAGGAAAGAGCTTCCGGCATCGTGTCGCCGCCGAATCGCAGATTGCATCCTATGACTGCAGCCAGAGAAATGAATATGGACGGAAGAAAGGCTATGCCGCCAAGACGGGGCACGATCCCTTGATGAATCTTTCGCGAATCCTGTTTGTCAAAGAGTTTCTTCCGGAATGCTATAAGCAGAATCTGAGGGATGATTATGCCCGTGAGTAAAACCGACACCCCGAAAGAGGCGAAGGAACTCTCAACCCAATATGTGGAAGCGGCACAATGTATCATCCTGAAGAGTAAGATTCTTATCTGGTTTTAAAACGCAAAATTAGTAATTTTAATATGAAAAACAATAAAAAGTCTCTTTTAATTGGGAGCGGTATGGATATTAGTGTTAACTTTGCGTTCGTATGAACAAGCGGGTGGAAGAGCGTTAGGCTCTTCCGGTTCGGCGATGTCAATTTGTAATCAGTCACTTAATGAATAGATATCCTACTGTTCTAAGGAGGGTCGTGACCTCTATTTGTATATTCACCGGCTCTCTTCCCTCCATGCTGTGTGCGGCAGAGAGAGTTGACTCCATACGATGGAACGTGGAATTGAACGCCACGTCCTCGGTCGGTCATAACACACCTTTCTGGCTTGTGAATAATCTTCAGGGACTTTCGTCTGTGGAGAAGAACAGCGGCTATGTGCGTCTGTCGGCTTTTCATGACATGGACACCACCCGCCGTTTCACATGGGGCGCAGGTGTGGATGTGGCCGTGCCTTGGCGATATTCCTCTCCGTTTATCGTGCAGCAGTTCTATGGCGAGGTGAAGTATCGTTGTCTGCAGGCTATGTTAGGCAGCAAGGAGATGTGGGGATGTTTCAATGATCCCCGGCTCTCTTCGGGTAATCTGCTTTATTCAGGCAATTCGCGTCCGATTCCCCAACTTCGCATCGGAATTTTCGATTATGCCGATATCTGGGGTCTCGGAGGCTGGCTCGGAATTAAAGGTTATCTGGCCTTCGGAGCATTCACTGACGAAAGATGGCAGTGTTCATGGGTTGCTCCGGGCAACAAGCGTACAGAGCGAGTCCTTTATCATTCCAAAGGATTGTGGCTTCGCAATGGCAATCCCTCCAAATTCCCCCTCGTCTTTGAGGCCGGCATAGAGATGGCCACTCAATTCGGAGGTATCTCTTACGAGAATGGAGAGGTGATACACATGCCTCATTCCCTTCGCGACTGGTTCAAGGCTGTTGTGCCACTGAAAGGCGACGAGACCACACCCGGCGGAGAGCAGGTCAATATCCAGGGTAATATGGTGGGCAACTGGAATTTCTGTCTGTCATGGATGCCGAAGGCCGACTGGTCGGTAAAAGCATACTACGAGCATTTCTTTGAAGACCACTCCATGCTCTACATCGACTATCGCTGGCGTGACGGCCTGTGGGGAGTGGAGGCCACTTTCCCCTCTAATCCTTTCGTGTCGGCATTCGTGTATGAGTTTATGACGACCAGAGACCAATCCGGACCCTTGCTCAACGACACTAACGACAAAATTCCGGAGCAGGTCAGCGGCAAGGATAATTATTACAACCATTATATCTATAGCGGTTGGCAACACTGGGGAATGGGCATAGGCAATCCTATGGTGCTCTCTCCTATATTCAATCGTGACGGAAATCTGTATTTCCGTACCAATAGAATAGTCGGCCATCACTTCGGGATATCCGGCAATCCTACGTCCGACCTGAGATACAGGGTGCTCTTCTCATATAGCCGGAATTGGGGCACATACGATTGCCCGCTTGAGAAGGAGATGGACAATCTCAATGCACTCGCCGAGGTGACATGGAGTCCGTCAAAAGGAAAGCTGAGAGGGTGGTCCGGCACTTTTTCCGTAGCCGGCGATGCAGGACCTCTCCTCGGCAGGAGCCTCGGATTCGGTGTCAGAATCAGCAGGACAGGCTGGTTTGGCTTCGGTCGTAGAAAATAATGAAGATGTATAACAACCTTTTTACGGTTGCACCCAACCGTCTTGGTAAATGAGACATAATACTCAATCACAAACTAAAAAAGGCTGTCGCCTTGGTAGAACTGTCAATATGGCGGTTATCCTGATTTCCTTCCTTTTTGCTTCGCTGCTTTTCACAGGGTGCGAGAAGGATTATATCAACGGCGATCTGGACGGCCTTTGGGAGATTCAGGAGATAACGATAGACAAAGAGTCTGTGCCTCTGGAGAAACGTCTTTTCTGGTCATTCTCATTTCATGTGGTCCAACTCTCGGAATATGGAGAAGTGGTGTCAAAGGGCAACCTGCAGTTTGACGGCTCGACGCTTTCAATGAATTTCCCTTTCGACACCACCCAGGAGGGCGCGGCTACCATAAGCGAATGGGGAGTCTATGAGAATCCGGTGGTCTACACCGTAGATCGCCTTGATTCCTCCACGCTCATAATGACGGCCGGAGAGGTGNCCCTTCACCTCAAGAAATTCTGAGTCCCGTTTTCCTTTCTCAATTCTTTCAAATCTTACGACCTTATAACCTGTTATCATGAAATCCAATACCACCCGATTCTCATCCAAGCAGATAGAATCAGACAGGCGAATGCTCGAGCTGCTGTCACAATCATTCGGTGACATCTCTTCGGCCGCCACAGAAATCATCAATCTTGAAGCTATCCTCAACCTTCCCAAAGGCACGGAGCATTTTGTGGCCGACATACATGGGGAATATGAGGCATTCCAGCATATCCTCAAGAATGCTTCAGGAAATATCAAGAGAGAGGTGACGGATATCTTCAGTTCCTCGATGCGGGAAGAGGAGATACGCCAGCTCTGCTCACTCATCTATTATCCCGGACGCAAACTGGAATATATAAAGCAGAGTGAGAGCAATCTTGACAATTTCTATCAGGTGAGTCTGCATCGCCTGGTGAAGGTGCTTCAGCGGGTGACGTCGAATTACACACGTTCCAAAGTGAGAAAAGCACTCCCGAAGGAGTTCGCATATATCATTGAGGAATTGCTTCACGAAGCCCCCTCCGGAGAGAGCAAGCAGGCCTACTACAACCGCATCATCGAGACCATCATATCCACCGGTCAGGCGGATTCTTTCATAAAGGCTATTTGTAGGGTCATTCAGCGACTCAGCATTGACCGTCTTCATATTCTGGGAGATATATATGACCGCGGCCCCGGTGCCCATATAATCCTCGACACTCTGAAAGGCTACCGTGATTTCGACATTCAATGGGGCAATCACGATGCCCTCTGGATGGGAGCCGCGGCCGGCAATGACTGCTGTATAGCCAATGTGCTGCGAATCTCTCTCCGTTATGACAACATGACGACTCTCGAGGATGGCTACGGCATCAATCTCGTGCCCCTCGCCACATTCGCCATGGAGGTGTATGGCGACGACCCCTGCAAGATATTCGAGCCTAAAGTGCCCTCCGACAATACGGCGCTTTCGATGAAGAACCGTCGTATCATCGCCAAGATGCACAAGGCGATCACTGTGATTCAGTTCAAGATAGAGGCTGCTTTGATTGACAAGCATCCAGAATGGAAGATGGAAGATAGAAAACTCCTTCACTGTATGGATCGGGATAAGGGCACTGTCCGGATTGACGGAGTGGACTATAAGATGAACGACACCAATTTCCCCACCATTGACCCGGCCGATCCCTACAAGTTGACTGACGAGGAGGAGGAATTGATCGGCAAGCTCGTTCATTCGTTCAAGGTGAGTGAGAAACTGAAGAACCATATCGACATCTTCTTCTCCCACGGGTGCATGTATAATATTTGCAACTCCAATCTGATGTTTCATGCGTCGGTGCCTCTGAATCCCGACGGCACTCTCAAGGAGGTTGAGGTGATTGGCAAGAAGTTCAAGGGTCCGGAGTTGCATCATGAGATAGGGATGCTCATGCGCTCGGCTTTCAATGCCGACACTCCGGCCGATCGCAGGGAGTATGCCATAGACTATTATTTCTATATATGGTGCGGACCGGATTCTCCGCTCTTCGACAAGAAGAAGATGGCCACATTCGAGCGGTATTTCCTCACCGACAAGGTGCCTCGCCACGAAGAAAAGGGTGAATATTATCATCGTCGTGATGATGCATCCACAGTCAATATGATTCTCGACGCCTTCGGAGTGAAGGGCAAGCACCGCCATATCATCAACGGCCATGTGCCCGTGAAGGCCGGTTCTGGCGAGAATCCCGTGAAAGCCGGGGGCGCCCTCATGGTGATCGACGGAGGCTTTTCAAAGGCATATCATGACACAACCGGTATCGCCGGATATACTCTTGTATATCATAGCGGTGGAATAGAGCTCGTGCAGCACGAGCCCTTCACCTCGGCCGAGGAAGCCGTGAAGAGTGGTGCCGATATATATAGCACCACCAGAATCGTAGAACCCATGCAACGTACGTGTGTCCGGGAGACTGATAAAGGTCTGGAACTTCAGGGTCAGATAAATGAACTTATGGAGCTTCTCTATGCCTATCGTCACGGCTTTGTGAAGGAACGTAAATGAGACCAATAGTTATCCCGGCTTTTTTCCGGGTGTGAGACATAATCAAGATTGCGAAATGAGGCTGTGTCGTACTTAAGGTTTACGGCGTAGCCTCCTTTTTCTGAACTCAGAGGTTCGGATAATTTTCAGGCAACAGTTTTTTGTCATTAGGATNAATTGTCAGGAACAACCTATTGTTATTGTAGGATTTTGTATGTATATTTGTAGACATTTAATTTGGTTTATGTCACTAAGTTACGAAAACTTTCTGACATGGCAAAGCCCCGGCTTGCGAAAGTCAGGGCTTTATTTTATATTTTTCAGCATGTTACCAAAAGAAGCTGCGCCATAACTTCACATTATGACACAGCCTCCTCTGTCTCTTTGTCATTAAATGGAGTTTATTCCTGCTCGTTGCCGGCAAACTCCATTAGATATGCTTTGATGAAGTCATCTATTTCACCATCCATCACGCGGTTGACGTCTGATGTCTGATGATTGGTGCGATGATCCTTCACCCGGCGATCATCGAACACGTAGCTGCGGATCTGGCTGCCCCATTCGATCTTCTTCTTGCCTGCTTCCACCTTCGCTTGTTCCTCAAGACGATGGTTCATCTCCTTCTCATACAGAATGGAGCGCAGATGGCGCAAGGCATTCTCCTTATTCTTAGGTTGGTCGCGGGTCTCGGTGTTCTCAATGAGAATCTCCTCCTCCTCGCCCGTGTAAGGATCCTTATACTGATAACGTAGGCGCACGCCGGATTCAACTTTATTTACGTTCTGGCCGCCGGCACCACCGGAGCGGAATGTATCCCAGGAGATTCTTGCCTGCTCCACGTTGATCTCGATAGTGTCNTCAACAAGCGGAGTGACAAACACCGAGGCAAACGAAGTCATACGCTTTCCCTGGGCATTATATGGCGACACACGTACGAGACGATGCACGCCGTTTTCGCTCTTCAGATAGCCGTAGGCATAATCTCCCTCGATGTTGATGGTGACAGACTTGATTCCGGCATCATCACCCTCGAGAAGCTGGGCTATCGAAGTCTTATAGCCATGACGTTCGGCATAGCGCAGATACAGACGCATGAGCATCTGTGCCCAGTCCTGACTTTCCGTGCCTCCGGCTCCGGAATTGATCTTAAGCACGACTCCAAGCTTATCCTCCTCGCGGCGGAGCATATTCCGGAGTTCAAGCGACTCGAGATTCTGCAATACGTCGGCATAGAGCGCATCCACCTCTTCTTCCGTGACTAATTCATCTTTCACGAAATCAAAGGCGAGCTGCAGTTCCTCCACCTGCTTCTCAAGAGCATCGTATGAGTCTATCCAGAAGCGAAGTTCCTTAATCTTGCGCATCTGCGCTTCGGCCTTCTCCCTGTCTTCCCAGAAATCGGCCACATGAGTGCGGAGTTCCTCCTCCTCAACTTCTATTTTCTTGCTGTCGATGTCAAAGATACCTCCTCAGCGCCAGCTTGCGCTCTAACGTATCCTTCAGTTGTTCCTGTGTCGTCATCTATTCGTTAGTCTTGATTGTGGGAGCCGATTTATCCGTATTCTTTCCGGTTAGGGTAGCTCTCGATTGCGAGGGCAACGGCAAGTCGTTCCCGAGGTTATACATTTGGACACTCAGCCCGCGGACTCACTATGCAAGTGAGTGGAAATAAGCGAGCATCCGTTAATTGATATTCTGTCTGTCGAGGCTCGGGGATGTCAGTCCTCGTCATACATCGCCTCTATCTCCTTGGCATAGCGTGATGCCACGACCGAACGGCGCACCTTCATGGTGTTGGTCACTTCGCCGTTCATGATAGCGAAGTGATGAGGCAGGAGAGTGATTTTCTTTATCTGTTCGTAGGGGGCGAGAGATTTCTGCACTCCGTCGATCTGCTTCATAATGAAGCTGACAGTACGCGGGTCGCTGACGAATTGCCCGGTGTCGGATGTATCCATACCCTGTTTTTCACCCCATGCCCTGAGTTGTGAGAAATTTGGCACTATAAGGGCAGTGACATATTTTCGCCGGTCGCCGATGATGGCGGCCTGATCTATATATTTGTTTTCAGCGAGCCTGCTCTCAAGCATCTGCGGAGCGATATATTTACCGTTGGAGGTCTTGAACAGGTCTTTCACTCTCTCGGTAAGCACCAAGGCTCCCCCGCGGGTGAAATATCCGGCATCTCCCGTGCGGAAGAAACCATCCTCTGTGAAGGCGGCGGCATTGGCTTCGGGATTATTGTAGTAACCCGGAGTGACATTATCGCCCTTCACCAGAATCTCTCCGGTTTTGTCAATACGCACCTCGACTCCGGCAAGTGGAATACCCACAGTGCCGATTTCATAATCTATGTCGGGATAGCAACTGACTGTGGCCGTGGTCTCGCTCAGTCCGTAGCCGATTATGATGTCTATACCCACCGACCGCATGAATTCGCAGATACGATCGCTGAGCGGAGCGCCTGCCGTAGGGAAGAAATTGGGGTCGGGAATGCCGATCGCGTGTTTCAGACGCATAAATATCTTGCTATCCCAGAATTCATATTCCTTTTCAAGAAGCCAGGGCACTTTCTTTCCCACGCGTTTATAGTCAAGATTGCGCTTGCGCCCGACCACAAGGGCTCGCTTCACCATCATCCGCTGCATGGCGGACATGGAGGCTATCTTCTCCTTGACTCCGGCATAGACTTTCTCCCAGAATCGTGGCACGCAGCACATCAGATTGGGATTGATATCCTTGATAGTGTCCTGAATGTTGCGCGGGTCATAGTTGACTGCAATCGTCAATCCTCGCGACAGGCAGAAGAAGCACCATGCTTTCTCCAGAATATGACTCATCGGGAGGAAGGCCATGGATATGTCAGTGTCCTTGATACGCTTCAGCAATTTGAGGTGAGACGTGATCGTGGCATCGTAATTGCCATGGGTGATGACTACTCCTTTCGGCTCGCCGGTGGTGCCGGAGGTATAGATAAGGGTGGCCATGTCTTCAGGCAGACCGCGTTCCGAACGTGCGCCTACTTCCTCGGCCACCTCCGGGCCGGCCTCCATCCCGAGGCGTAGGAAATCGTCCCAGAAGATAGTGATATTGTCGTCGGGGAAGAGTTCCAATCCCTCATTCTTGAACACCACTATCCTGACAATCCCTCCGTGGTTTTTCCAATAATTATAAGCCAGGGGATACTGGTGGGAATCTCCGACAAACAGAACTTTTGCTCCTCCATCCTTTACAATGAAGTCAAATTGTTCCTGGCTGCTGCTGGAATACAGAGGAATAGAGGACAAACGGTTGCGAAATGCACCCATCTCAGTGATCAGAATCTGCGGAGTGTTGGGAGAACAAATGGCTATCCTGTCCTTTTCAAGCAGACCAAGGCGACAGAGAGACTTGGCGGCCACATCTGTCTGGGCGGCAAACTCCTCCCAGGTTGTGGAAAGCCATTCGCCGTCTTTGCGCCAGCAGAAACGATACACTTCCTTACTGCCGATACGGGCAGCATGACGCTTCACTATTTCAACTAATCTATTGGCCATAGTCATCGTTGATGACCGAAGATTGCCACAGGGAGAAGAGGGGCCTCCGGTCGGTTATAATTGCAAAATTACTAAAAATGGCTGACCCCGCCAAGCTCAGGCCTTCTATGTCATGAAATACGGTCTTAGAAAGAGGTAAGTAGCTAAGAAAAATTAAACGATATAATAACTCAGTAGCTTTGAAAGTATCTTAATATGATATATGCGGCTAATTCTGGCCATCTTGACCTTGTCTCTCAGTCGCTTAGCCCGCTAAGCTCCTTCGCTCCGCGGCCAACCTGACTCAAAATTATCGCGCATCTATCATATTATTAATTGTTCTTAGCAACTTAATAAAAAAGAAGACCGGGGTAGTCTGCACACCCGGTCTTCAGTTTGTGGTTTTATGTATCTCCTTTCAATCGATCAGAAGAATATTTACTCTGCCTTGCCTTCGCTGCCAAGCACGTTGATGATCTTCTCCTTATAGAGTTTCTCCATTTCATCACGGGCCGGGCCGAGGTATTTACGCGGGTCAAATTCACCCGGCTTTTCGTTGAATACCTTTCTCACCGCTGCAGTCATGGCCAGACGGGAGTCGCTGTCGATATTGATCTTGCATACATCCATCTTGGCTGCCTTGCGGAGCTCATCCTCCGGAATGCCGATAGCATCGGGAAGCTTGCCTCCGTTGGCGTTGATGGTCTCCACATATTCCTGCGGCACTGAAGATGAACCATGAAGAACGATGGGGAAATCAGGAAGCTTGGCCTCCACAGCCTCGAGTACGTTGAAAGCAAGCGGAGGAGGAACGAGACGGCCTGTCTTAGGATCGCGCGTGCACTGTTCGGGAGTGAACTTATAGGCTCCGTGGCTGGTGCCGATAGAGATAGCGAGGCTGTCGCAACCGGTGCGCTCCACAAACTCAATCACCTCCTCCGGGTCTGTATATGTGTGATGGTCTGCGCTGACCTCGTCTTCAACGCCGGCGAGCACACCAAGCTCGCCCTCTACGGTCACGTCATATTTGTGAGCATATTCAACCACCTTCTTTGTCAGCTCCACATTTTCTTCAAAAGGAAGATGGCTGCCATCGATCATCACGGAAGAGAAACCATTGTCGATGCAGTCTTTGCAAAGCTCGAAAGAGTCGCCATGGTCAAGATGAAGCACGATCTGGGGATGTTCCCAACCGAGAGACTTCGCATAGTCGACAGCTCCCTGCGCCATGTAGCGGAGCAGGATAGGATTGGCATAGTTGCGTGCCCCCTTGGACACCTGCAGGATCACAGGCGACTTGGTGTCGGCAGCTGCCTTGATGATGGCCTGAAGCTGCTCCATATTGTTGAAGTTGAAGGCGGGGATGGCATAGCCCCCGTGTACTGCCTTTGCGAACATCTCTCTTGTGTTCACAAGGCCGAGCTTTTTGTAGTCTACCATTTTTATATGATTTTATCTATTTTTTAATTGATATTCAGCAGTGTAGTCCGAGACAAAGGGCAGTCCTACGGGAGAGCCTCTTCACTCCTCTTTCTTTTAGAATGATAATAATGCGTGCATTGTTCACGCCGGAGGTGCTTTTTTCTTTTCCAAAGAAGTTGTGCCCGCATTTTGTCACAGATGGGGGCTGCAGTTGCAGATGTTGTGAAAAGTTGTTAAATTTGTAGGTCGGATATTCATCTGCATCTCCCATGACAAGGAAATTTTTTTGTGGCGATGCTTAAAAAAATACACCTTGGAGATAACAACTTCCGCCCGAGGTTTGTTAAGTATTAAATTGGTGAATCAGATAATAGAGCAATATAAATATATATGAAGATATTCACTTCCAACCTGATACAGGCTATAGATACTGCTACTTGTGATGCTCAGGGCATAGAGTCGATTGATTTGATGGAGCGGGCGGCCAATGCCGTGGCTGATGAAATTATATCACGTTTTGACCTTAACCAGCGAATTGTAGTGATAGCCGGACCGGGCAACAATGGTGGCGACGCTCTGGCCGTTGCCCGTATTCTCATTGAGCAGGGATATAAGAAGGTGGAGGTATTCCTGTTTAACGTCAAAGGACATCTTGCGCCTGATTGTGATGCGGAGCGAAAGAAGTTGATTACAATTGACGGAGTTGACTTTACGGAGGTGAAACGTGAGTTCACCCCTCCCTATCTGGGGCCCAACGATGTGGTGATCGATGGTCTTTTCGGATCCGGATTGAGCCAGTCGCTCCAGGGCGGATTTATCCATGTGGCTCGATTTATAAATGACTCCGGTGCTTATGTCATAGCCATTGACATTCCGTCAGGTCTTTATGGCGAGTGGAATGTGAACGTTAACAGCCGCGATGTGGTCCATGCCGACCTCACGCTTGCCTTTGAAATCCCGCGTCTCGCGTTCTTTTTCTCCGAGAATGAGAGTGTGCTCGGAGAATGGAAGTTGCTTTCGATAGATTTGGATCGCGACGCCAAGAGGGAGATGGAAAGTAATTACCATCTGCTGGAGGCGCGTTATGTGAGGTCGCGTCTCATCCCCCGGCGCCCCTTTACCGGGAAGCGTGACTACGGGTCGGCGCTGCTTTTTGCAGGTTCTACCGGCATGATGGGAGCCGCCGTGCTTTGTGCCGGTGCCGTTCTACGTTCCGGAGGAGGTCTTGTGACTGTGCATAGTGCCCATTCAGGCTTGAGTATCGTGCAGATGTCGATGCCGGAGATTATGTTTGAGCCTGACCGCAATGAGCACTTCATCACCGATATGAAGGTGCATCATCCTCATCAGGTTGTGGCTGTGGGACCGGGTATCGGAAGCCATGAACAGACCATCAACGCCCTTGAATCGCTGCTCAAGCAGTCAAAGCAGCCTCTGCTTCTTGACGCGGATGCTCTCAACTGTATTGCCAAACGTCCGGAGCTTCTTGATATTCTCCCTGCAAAGTCAGTCATAACCCCACATATCGGCGAGTTCGACAGACTCTTCGGAGAGCAGTCTACATCAGAAGATCGTCTCCGCAAGGCCATAGAAGTGGCGGGCTACTACAATATCATCATCGTATTGAAGGGGCATTACACGGCCATAGTCAGTCCGACAGGCCGCGTATGCTTCAACTCTACGGGAAATCCCGGAATGGCAACCGCCGGATCGGGCGATGTGCTTACAGGCATAATAGCGGCTTTCCTCGCCCAGGGATATTCTCCTTATATAGCAGCCACTATGGGTGTCTACATTCATGGGCTCGCCGGAGATCTCGCCGCGGAAGACAGAGGTGAATACGGAGTCGTAGCCTCCGACATCACCGCAAATGTAGGAAAGGCAATCCGCATCGTGGTCAATAACGAACGGATACCCTCGCGACTGCAGCTTTAATCGTCGTGCTCCCGGTGTCAACCCATATTTAATTCTTTTTTTGATAATAGTGAGTCATCTCCGACTCCATATTTCACTCATCTCCTGAAAAAACTCAGACGATGTTGAACATAATGAAGTTAACTCTCCTTTCAGGGCTGCTTTGCCTCACGTCAATAGTGGCTGACGCACAGCAGACTAAAATCCTTACTGCTGACAAACATAATGAATACGGACTCGTGTATTCTCTCCCTTTGACCGCACTTCGTATTGAAGTGACAGCATCGCGGACTGTGAGTAAGGCCGGCCCCTACTATCAATATGCCGGTAAATATCTTGGCACGGACAAGGTGATAAAAAGTGATAGCGAGGTGTGGAGCATAACGGAAGTGAAAATCACTCCCTATGGTGTGCCTGACAGAGAGAACAGTTATCTCATGCAGCTGAAACCGGGAGCCACCACCTTCATCGGAGTCGATTCCGACGGGATGTTGTTGTCCATAAACGCAGAACCGGAAAAGAGTAGCCGGGTCGCTCCGGAGGTCAGGAAAACTCCCGGCGAACCTGTCTTTAACGACAAGGAGTATCTGCAATATGTCAACGAAGACTTCATCGCCTCGCAGTCATCCGCCAAGCGCGCGCAGATGCTGGCCGAGAATCTGATGGAGATAAGAGATGCCCGCATTGCCCTGACGCGCGGCACAGCCGAGACTATGCCTACCGACGGACGCCAGCTTGAGCTTATGTTGCAATCACTCGGCCATCAGGAGACATCAATGACTCAGGCCTTCACCGGATATGTATATACCGACACCCTGACACGCACATATACATATCTGCCCGAAGATGAAGGAACGACAACGCTTTTCCGTATGAGCGATTTCGCCGGATTGGTGGATTCTGACGATTATTCCGGTGTGCCCGTCACTCTCTCGGTCGATATGCTGAGCGAGGGCGTGTTGCCGGCAGATGCAAAAGGGGAGGAAAAGAAATATCCGAAGGACGGAGTGGCCTACTGCATCCCCGGAATGGCGAGGATACGTCTTTCCGTTGCTGATAAAAAACTGTGGGAAGGCGAGATGGAGATGTCGCAATTTGGAGTCGTATTCGGTCTGAATCCCGCTCTGTTCAGCTCAAAGAAGGAGCAGAGCTACGCCATATTCGATGCTGCTACCGGTGCTTTGAAAGAGATAGGAAATGTGGGACAATAATCAGACCCGGCCTGCAAGTGAGATGCGTGCGGGGACCTATACGCTGCGGCAGCTGACGGAGAATATCACGNCAGTGATCCAGCGGGCTCCGTCGCTTCAGAATGTATGGGTGGTGGCCGAGCTGAGCGACCTGAGNGTCGTTGGAGGCCATTGCTATACAGAGCTTGTGGAGAAAGATGCCGCCGGCAATGATGTGGCTAAANTCAGAGCCACCTGCTGGGCTTCCGTTTTCTTCCCGGTGCGTGCCCGCTTCCTGCAGGCCACAGGGCGTGAACTGGCTTCGGGACTTAAGGTGATGCTGCGCGGATCGGTGGCCCATCACCCCAAGTTCGGTCTCACGTTCAATATCTTTGATATAGATCCGTCGTATACACTCGGCGACATCGAGAGGGTAAGGCGTGAGATACTCTATAAACTCCACTATGAGGGAATACTTGGCTTTAACAAATCCTTAACGCTGCCGACCCTTGTCAGGAGAGTAGCCGTGATCTCGGCGGCCGGAGCCGCCGGATATGGCGATTTTATCAATCAGCTTGACTCCAACCGATATGGATTCAAGTTCTATCCTTTCCTTTTCGGAGCTGTGATGCAAGGTGCGGGCACCGCCCCTTCGGTGCTCGCAGCTCTTGAAAGAGTGGAACAGACTATTGATCTTTGGGATTGTGTGGTGATAGTAAGAGGAGGCGGAAGCACCACCGACCTAACGGGATTTGACAACTATGAGCTCGCACGGCGAGTGGCTACATTCCCCTTGCCGNTGATCGTCGGGATAGGGCATGAACGAGACAGAAACGTACTTGACGAGATAGCATGTGTGAGATGTAAGACTCCCACTGCCGTCGGTGCGTGGCTTGTGGAGCGAATGGCGGACACCTATTCCCGCACCCGNCAGATCGTGAAAGATATTATGGANTATGCAGCGGCCAGAATCTCGGGAGAATCCACGCGATTGGCGCATGTGGGCGCCGCTGTNCCTGCGAGTGTCACCAATATTCTTGCCTTGGCATCCGAGCGTCTGCGATCGGCCACAACATCTCTTCCGCTCCTTGCCGGCGGAGCTACGGCCACAGCGCGAGCCAATCTCTTGCGCAAAGCTGACGCCGTGGAAAGTGCGGCGGCATCTCTGACCGCGGCCATGCACTCGCGGCTTGATTCCCTTGCTCGTCAACTCGAAATGCTCCCCGTCAGTATAGTAAGGTCACAGTCAGAACGTCTTGAGGCAGCCGGCACTCTCCTTAAAGCTCTTGACCCGGCAGCCACGTTGCGCCGAGGCTACAGTATCACGCGGGTCGGCGGCAGAGCAGTCACCGATGCTTCCGGGATTCAGCCTGGAACCGAACTTGAGACACGACTATATTCCGGAACGCTTACCTCTATCTCCAAATAAGTAACCAAGAAGAATTTAAGTAGCTACTGAGTTATTATATCGTTTAATTTTTCTTAGCTACTTAGCTACTTAATAAGATGACAGATGGCTGGAATTAGCTACTTGGTATCCGGTTATAAATCGATATCCTAAAGGATCCTGTAGCGTTTAAGTCACTTGTGGATAATGAAACTTTCGGTCTCCTTACTTTTTATGCGATAAGGAAGACCGTTTAAGGATATTTTTGTAATTTTGCAAAAAATACTAACAACTTATAGATATGCTAAGTAGGAAATTTTTTTATGGTCTTCTTGCAGTAGGCGTTCTGACCGGCTGTTCTGACAAAAAGGATGAGGACGGCGGAATGGAGGAACCTAAGGGAGATATGGAAGTCATGACTCCCACGCAGAGTAAGGAGTATCTTCAGAACACCGCCACTGAGGTTCTTGATCTTTTCAAACCGGCTGATCAGAAGGATATAATCGCTCTTGCCGCCTTTTTTGAGGAGGAATATGCGGAATATGAACTTCCTGAAAATTTCAATTTCGGAGATGAAGAAGAGCTCGATCCTGTTGCTCCCGGCATTCCTAATAATTATATCAAGGCTCTTGGACAGGCCGCCCGCGGAGATATGGATGCTCTGACGCGTGCTGCCGAGGTATATACCTATAGAATCGACTTCAAGAATTTTGCCGGTGTTTATGAGCCCAATACCCGTCAGGAGGCATGGGTGAAGACTTCGGACTCTTCTGATCTGATTTTCCGATTCAATAATAAGAGCGGAGAGCGTGTGGAGCTCAAAGTGGCGCAGAGCGGTGGCACTTCCGAGGTGGAATATACTTTCCTGGACACTTATGAGGACTATTTCGCGGATCCTTCCACGGGTGTATACGACTGGTATGATGTGACAGATAAGTATGAGTACTATCTCTCCATTCCCAAGACTGTAAATATGACGCTGACAGAGGGCGGCAAACAGCTTTCCGCTTCTACTGTCGTTTCAAGCATAGACACTAAGGGACATACTCTCTCTGCAGATGTCTCGGCTACAATGTGCAATCTTTCACTCACTGCAAAAGTGGAGGGTTCCGATTCTAAAATCACTGCCAACAGCACATATTACATGAATGGCAACAAGGTGGCTTCCGCACAGGCTGTTGTCAACGGGCGTGATCTCTGCAATATCGAGAAGATCGAGCAACTCGGCAATACGGAATCTGAAGAGAAGATCGCAACTCTTCTCAGCTCTATGCTTGACAAGGGAGAATGCGCCACTGACGTACTCGGCAAGGTGCAGGTGTATGGTCAGGTGTCATACTATAAAGATATGTTCGAAGATATGGACAGCAGCTTCGAATATCCCAACACCAAGGAAGTGGCCAAGCTCGGATGCCAGGCTTTGTGCGACCGTCTCAACAAGAACATAAAGGCTCAGATCCGTTACAACAATACTAAGACAGATCAGGCTTCGATTCTGTTCCAGCCTTATTATGATGAGTGGGATGCAAGCTCTGACTATGGATGGGAATACTATCCTGAGGCAGTGCTCCTCTTCCCCGACAAGACCACTTATTCTATCGAAAGCTATTTCGAGAAATTTACTAACGTTTCAAATAAGTTCGAGACTCTCCTGAATTCTTACGAGAAGATGTGGGAAAGTGTGCGCAGGTAATTATAATCGGATAAGAGAACTCAGATAATAAGGACGTGACACGCATCACAGTGTCATCTGAAAATACCGTTGCCGCCTGCCGGAGGTTGCCTGATGGCAATCTCCGACGGGCGGTGATCGTGTATCTGATGATTATATTCTATTCCGCTTGTCTGAGGGCCGGGGAGCCGGAGAAAACTTCTGATAATCTTGACTCGTTGATTATGCTTCTTCCCGACCTGGAGGTTAGGGGAGAGGCAAGAAGCAATATAAGCAGGAACGAGGATGGAGGTTATAAAGTGAGAAGTGCCGAATCTCTTCGGCTTACACGCGCATTCGGGGAGGCGGATCTTATAGGAAACATAAAGTCTCTGGCAGGAGTGGAGAGGGGTAGCGATTACGGATCCGGAGTCAGTGCTGACGGTCGTGACCCTTCACAGATGCAGTATCTGGTTGACGGAGTGCCGGTGATTTTCCCTTTTCGTTTCGGGGGAATATTTTCCACGTTCAATACTCCTCATTTTTCAGGACTTGCATTCTCACGTCAGTCTGCCGCCGGACTCTATCCCCGTCTCGGGGGAGCGATAGAACTGGAGTCGGCTTTACGCACATCCNCGGGTGTGGAAGGGAGTGTAAATGTGGGTATAATATCATCCTCGGCCACAGTGAGGACCGCTTTCACCGACAGGATCTCCCTATCCCTTTCTGCCAGAACGTCATACATCGACCAGCTATACGGACGATTCCTCAGCAGTGAAAGAAACACGCTTGGGTTTGCTTTCACTGACTGCAACGCCACTTTGGGATGGCGGGTGGCCGAGGGGGATATGATAAGAGTTAGCTTTCTTCATTCCTCTGACCGTGTACTTTATGACGACTCCAATTATCTGATGGCCACACGGCTGAACTGGCATAACACTTCGGGTGGGATAAGCTGGACACATGAAGGAGATATTGGGGCTAACGGCTCGATATGGGTGGCTGACTTTGCCGATCGACTGTCGCTTGACATGACTCAATTTCACCTGACGGCACCTGCTTCTTTCCTTACCGGCGGGGCGAGGATCTCTATTCATCGTCGGCCCTCTGTTGCAATGGTAGATATCTGGGAGGTGGGAACACGGGTAGACTTCGGAAAGGCTGTGCCGCAACATGCACTTCTGGAGATGTCGGAAATATCGGGGATAAATGGAGACAGAGCCTCCGAACGCAGTCCTCAGACTTTACAGACCTGGATTGGTTTCGGACGGATCGGTGTCTGGTTGGTTCCTGATAGAATTCGTCTCAACCTCTCGCTTTCCGTAGGATTGTTCAGATCTTATCGCAGGATAGGGGAGAGTCCGGCTTATGCCGTGCGGGAGGAAGGATGGTGGAATGCCATGCTCTGTTCTCCGGTCATGCAGATGTTATGGAAAGACCGTTCGGGAGATTATAACATAGCTTTCGGTTTCTATCAGCAGCCTCTTCATCAGGTAGGATTCTCGGAACTCGGACTGGCTTCTGATTTTACCATCGGAGCCGCCCGAAGNGCTCCGGTACAGACTTCCTTGAGTCTTGATGTGGGATGGAGAAGAAGGGTGCCTCTGTGGAAGCTGGATGTCGGTGTTGAGGGATATTGGAGCAGAGTGCGTAATCAGGTGGAGTATCGCGGCCGCGTATTGGAAGTGGTAGATAATGATTATGATCCGTTTCGGCATCTGATAGTTGCCGATGGTCATAATCTCGGAGGATCGTTGAATATCGGAAGGGAATTCGGCNCGATCACCGGTTCGGTGAGTTATGGATATTCCTGGGGAAGACGCCATAAACCGCAAGATGAGAAAGAGACGTGGCGCGCCCTTCATGCCGGTGGCCATACATTAAAAGCATCTCTTTCGTGGCATCCCGACCAAAGGTGGACACTCGCCGCAAACTATGTATATTCTTCCGGACGCCCTTATACTCCCGTAAAGGAAATATACATTATCACAGGGAATATTGCAATGGCATACGGCAAACGGAATTCAGCCCGTCTGCCTGCATACAGCCGACTTGATATCGGAGCTACCTATATGTTTCCCGNCCGAATCGGAAGAGTAAGATTTCGTAATCAGGTGAATTTATCATTACTGAATGCACTTGGCCACCGCAATGTAGAGATGCAGTATTTCACTTTGAGTGGAGAAAGCTATGAATTGAAAAGATTATATTCGCTCTACAGGTTCATCCCTTCATTGAGCTACACATTGGAGTTCTGATATGAAGATTAATTGGAATGGAAGATGGCGTAAGACCCCATCGATATTTATAGCCACTGTGGCGATCATTCTTTCCGCTGCGGGATGCAAGGAGGAGTATGTGAGTGTTGAACCGCAACGAGGGGTGTTGGAAGGCCGGTTTAACAGCGGAGGGTATCCGGAGGTCATATTCTCCAAGACGATAGTGCCGGAACAAGGCGGACTGCTTTCTGACATACTCATAAACTGGGGCAAGGTGACTGTCAACGACGGCGAGAGAGAAGTAGTCATGACAGGGCGTATAGATGAGACGCGTCTGCCACCCTTCAGATATTATACGTATGACATGATCGGAGAGCCCGGCAAGACATATACAGTGACAGCCGACTACGGGGATATTTCAGTGTCGGCTGTGGCCCGAATGCCTTATCCCACGGAAATAGACAGTTTGAGGATTGTTCCTTCGGATGTAGACAGCCTTCGCCGGCTTATCGTGCATTTCACTTCACCGCCTGATGTGCCAGCCTGTTATTATTTATCCGTAAAAATATATGACTCGGGAGAAGCCGAGGCCCCATGTATGCTCGGATGTTATAAGACCGACCGGCCCGGAGAGAATGTTACGTTGCCCGTGTTCCGGCCTCGAAAGCGTATTTCCGGAGAAGAGTATGTGTCAGACTTCAGAATGGGAGAGATAGTGACCGTATCGCTCAATAGAGTGGAGAAGGAGGTATACGATTTCTGGAGTGCCTACGACAACATGACTGTTTTTTCCGCCTCCCCTTTTATCGCCACTGACGAATCCTTGCCCTGCAATATCCGGGGCGGATACGGAATCTGGTCGCCGCAAGGCACTACCTCACGGACAGTAGTGGTGCGGTAGCGTCCGATCACACTTTATGTCGGTAACGTTTCATTCCTATCCCATTTTTTTCTCTTTACTGACTCTGAGACCGGCGGCCGGATAAGTTTTTTTCAGAGCTACTTGGNAAGTAGCGGAGTGCCGGATAATGTTTTACTTTGAAATAAATAGTTGGAGATTATTTTTTCAAAATCATGCAGTCTCATTTTGTGGTATGGCTGATAATATTTAACTTTGAGATTCCGGTGTCGGAAGTCGCCCGGATTTATTGCGACTTCCTGTATATAAAAAGATGTTATGGAGGATATTAAGAATTTGAATTACGGTGAGGCTATGTCCCGTCTGGAGGCCATACTCACCGAGATGCGTGACGGCAACTGTGATATTGACTCGCTTTCAGAAAAGACGGCAACTGCCCTTGCCCTGTTGAAACATTGCAAGAATAAGCTTTTCAAGACAGACGAGGAAGTGAAGAAATGTCTGTCGGAGCTGGCGGCCGAATAGAAGATATTACTCTCGATAGTATATTCGTTTGACACGCGGGGAGACGGAGGTCAGTACTTCGTAGGGGATTGTGTCAAGCACATCGGCGAGGCGCTGGAGTGGTGCTTCTTCACCGAAAATCTCTACATAGTCGCCTACTTGGCAATCCACTCCCGTGACATCGATCATACACGCGTCCATACAGATATTTCCGATTGTGGGGCAGTCATGACCGTTGACCTTGACGGTGACTGTTCCGCGTCCGAAGTGTCTGTTCATGCCGTCGGCATATCCTATCGGAATCGTGGCGATCTTTGATTTCCTCTGCAAGATGGAGCGGCGCCCGTATCCTATGCTCTCTCCGGCTTCCCATTCGCGTATAGCGATGATGACTGTACGTAGGGTGGAGACTACGGACAACGGTTCTTCCATTTCCGGTGGAAGTGTGTTAGCCCCGTAAAGACCTATGCCGAGTCTCACCATGTCGTAGTGATACTGCGGATATCGGAGTATGCCGGCCGTGTTGAGGATATGACGCAAAATAGGATTCTTACTTCGAGAAAGCATATATTCCGTCCATTGGCTGAAACGAGAGAGCTGAAGCTGCGTGTAATCATTCATATCAGGGCAATCGGCTGTGGCAAGGTGGCTGAACACTGAGCGAGCCTCTACTTCCTCATGATTCTCCAGGATATTCATGAGTTCTGGAAGTTCTTCTTCAATGAATCCCATCCTGTGCATGCCGGTGTCGAGCTTGATATGAATGGGATAGTGTAGGATATTGTTTTTGCGGGCCTCACGAATCACATCGTGGAGCATTTCCATGCTGTAGATCTCCGGTTCGAGACGATGTGCGAACATCTCCTTATAATTGACCACCTTCGGATTCATCACCATTATGGGCATGGTGATTCCGTTGTTGCGCAGGTCAATCCCCTCGTCGAGCACTGCAACGGCAAGATAAGCCGCTCCGCAGTCTTGCAATGTCTTGGCTATCTCGCGACTGCCGGCGCCATAGCCGGATGCTTTGACCATAGCCACAATACCCGTGCCGGGAGGCACCTGCTTCCTGAAGTAATTGTAATTCCGCATCATGGCGTCAAGATTCACTTCAAGCACTGTCTCATGAGTGCGGGCTTCAAGCATATTGAGGATTCTCTTGAATCCGAAGTCAGGGGCTCCCTTAAGCAGAATAATTTCATTGCTGAAATCTGACGGAGACATTACTTCCAGAAGTTGGTCGGTAGTGTCAAAGTAAGCCACGTTTTTCCCGAAATCCATTCCCGTCTCACGCAGTTTTCTGCCTACTCCTATAAAGCGCGTGATACCGGCACGGCGAACAGCCTCGGCTGTCTCGGCATAAATATCTTCCCCTTCGCTCCCTTCATGACTGAGATCGGAGAGGATAAGTGTGGATGACTGGCCGGGCATGGCTCTGCGGCGCATTACGTCCAAAGCGGGAGTGAGCGATGAGAAGTCGGCCGTGTAGGGATCGAATATTATGCTGCACCCGTTGACCCCTTCCGTCACTTTGATTCTGATATCGAGTTTGGGCATGGATGCGAAACTGTCTGCTATTTCGTCGCGCCCCACACCCCAGTAGAGCATGAAGGCCAGAGTGTTGGAAGCGTTTTCCAGATCTTCGGCAGTGGAGAGAGGCGCGCGGAAAGAGGAGGTCTGTCCTTTGTAAGTATAAATTACCCGATGATGTGACGAATCCAATCTTTCGTATCTGAGGAAAAGAGTTGCGTTTGAATCCGAAGCAGACCAGGAAATAAGTTCCTTCCCACCACCAATCCTTTCAATAGCCTCACGAAGCAGAGGGGAGTCAAGATTATAGATGATGGCTTTGGTCGAGTCTCCGGCAGCAAGGAGGGCTTTCTCCTCAGCTTTCTTTTCTTCTGAAGAGAAGCCTCCGGAATGGTCGTCGGAGAGATTGGTGAATATGACGACATCAGGTTGAATAATTCTCTCCAGACGCTTCATCTCTCCTTCGTGAGAGACTCCGGCTTCAATGATGGCGAGATCGGACTCCGGATCGATTCTCCAGAGCGATAAAGGCACTCCGATATGAGAATTATAGCTTCGCGGACTGCGTCCTATATCGGTCAGATTGCCCATGAGGTGAAAAAGCCATTCCTTAAGGGTGGTTTTCCCTCGCGAACCGGTAATGGCCAACACTTTCCCCCGGAAACGGTGGCGACACATAGCGCCGACCCTCATCAGAGCCTCTTCTGTGTCTTCAACAAGAAGCATGTTAGCGTCAGAGACGCTTTCCATACCTTCGGGGATACGGTTGACTACAAAATTTCTCACCCCTCTGCGATAGAGAGATTCGACGTATCTGTGGCCGTCATTTCCGGAAGTTTGGATAGCGAAAAAGAGAGTGCCCCCCGCGGCCGTCAGCGAACGGGAGTCAATTAGAAGAGTGTCAATATTGCAGTCGGCCACCGGCTCACTGCTGCCGACAAGGGTGGATATGTCGCGGACTGATGTTATCATAATGCAAAATTAATAAAAAACTTTCGGGGAGTCTGAATGAAAAAACAGGCACGTATCACTACGCACCTGTTTTTTCCCAATTCCCACGAAATCCTTCGTAGGAGATTGGAGGTCCTAATCCTAATTAACTATTAATCCATAACTTTACTAATGCAACAATAATTTTGTCAATGAAACGATTATTTGGTCTTATGAGAAGAATTTATTTAGTCTCTTAATGTCATGTTTTCCCCTTTTTTAGGAGAAACAAGGCTTTTGTTTTTTGGAATATCTCCAATAGAATCGAAGCCTCCGAAACTGAGAGAACTCTTATCGCGGCTACGTTAAGCCTGCTCTCTCGTTTCCGACTGCAAAATTACAAAATATTCTTATCTTAAAAAGAGTAATTCAGTACAATTTGGCAGATTTATCGCGATATATGTGTTAAATTTAGTTAAATCAAGCTTTATATGGGAGAAAACTATTGAGCCATGATGGCAAAATCACGTCAGGAGCCGTGCGGTCGAGCATACATGGCACCACCGATACTATCCCATTATCAAGACACCATTGGTCGGTGTCGGTGGCTTCCGGTTCGTCGTTGCGGAATTTTCCGGTCAGCCAATAGAATTTATGACCCTGAGGGTCGGTATATTCGCTATATTCATCGCTCCAATTGCCTTTACATGCCCTGACGAGGCGCATCTCCTCGGGTGCAATCTTGGAGTCGGGGATATTGACGTTCAGACATACTCCCCCGGGCAAGCCGTTGGAAAGCACGGCATCACATAAGGCGTCGACAAAGGGCAGACAGGGAGCGAAATCAGCCTTCGGGTCATGATCTGTGAGCGAGAACCCGATAGAAGGAATGCCAAAGGCGCAACCCTCGAAAGCCGCTCCCATAGTGCCCGAATAGACCACATTGATAGAAGCATTGCTTCCATGGTTGATACCGGCAACCACAAGATCGGGACGTCTCCCCTTAAGCACGGAGTAGACTGCCAGTTTTACGCAATCCACCGGTGTGCCGTTGACGCTATACATTTCCATCCCTTCCACATCATCTTCGCGTCTGACGCGTAAGGGGGCGTTTACTGTCAAAGCCATGGACTGACCTGACCTTGGTGCGTCAGGACAAACCCCGATTACTTCCCCCTTGGACGAGAGGCATTTCATGAGTTCTCTCACACCCTTGGCCTGATATCCGTCGTCATTGCTGACTAATATTAATGGTCTATTCATAAGTGGCTAATTAAACGATAGAATAACTGAGTAGCTGCTTGGTTGAATATATTTTTGAGAGTTTTCAGCGACCTGCAATCCGGTGTCACTATTTCTTTTTCCGGAGTAGAAACCTGTCGACTACGATAAGGCGGTCGGCACCCGGCAGAGTGGAAAGATAGTCGGAAGCAGGCAGGTCGGTATATTTTTTTCGCATTCTCCTGAAATCATTATGGGCCCGAATGATAGCCCGGGCGTTTGCGAAATCAAGTTTGGCTACAAACATGAGCCATGCCAGTGAATCGGCCAGACGGCGCAGGAAAAGAATACGGCGGCCTTTGGCCTTCGGAAGATTTTTATGAAGAAGCAGGAGATTATTGCGGAAGTTAAGAAATGTCTTCTGAGGGTTGCCCTGACTGAGGGATGCCCCTCCCACATGGTATACGAAACTCCGAGGGTCGGCTACAACTCGCCAGCCTCCGCGATACATCCGGCAACAAAGATCGATCTCCTCCATGTGGGCAAAAAAATCGGCGTCAAGACCTCCGACTTCAAGATATGCCGAGGTGCGCACCATAAGAGCGGCCCCGGAGGCCCAGGCAATGTCGGAAAGCTCCGAATCATACTGTCCATGGTCGGTCTCGATCGAATCAAAAAGACGTCCTCTGCAATATGGGTATCCCAATCGGTCGAGATAACCCCCGGCTGCCCCTGCATATTCAAACTTGTCTCTCTCCTTATAAGAGCGTATTTTAGGTTGGCATGCTCCGATGTCCGGATTGCTTTCCATTGTCTGAAGAAGCGGGCGCCACCAGTCTTCAGTCACTTCCACATCAGAGTTGAGCAGGATCGTATAGGGATAGCGTGTGGACTCTATCGCGCGATTATAACCTTCTGCAAACCCATAGTTGCGATCAAATCGGATAAGTCTTACTTGAGGAAAATTAGTCTCAATCCAGTCGGGCGACCCATCAGTGCTTCCATTGTCAGCGACAACAAGATCCACATTTTCATTAAGGGTGTATCGCACGGCAATAGGCAGGAACTCCTCAAGAAGTTTCCGGCCGTTCCAGTTGAGGATTATTACTCCAAGTTTCTTCAATTCCATCTGCAAATTGTGGATATGTAGCTAAGAAAAAAAATATCTCCGTCCGGCAGTCCGGCTGCAATCATCTCAGAGCCTGACAGTGAGAGTGTCCGGTTCTTCAGGAGCGGGAGGCGCAAGCATCACGGAGGTGACAGTGTTGAGCATTTGCGGCTCGAGCGGAGCTGAGACACGAATGTAGTTATCGGTCAGACCGCTCATACGGTCATTGCCGACAGGGTGTTCCCAAAGCACGGGTCTTATTGTCCCTTCCATACTCTTGATAAAAGCCGACAATTTTCTGTCAGAAAGACTTGTGAGCAGACTCACACGCCGGTGCTTTTCCTGCTGACTGACAATATCTCCGAGCGCGAGGGCCGCCGTGCCCGGACGTTCGGAATAAGGAAAAACGTGATAACGGGTCACATCGAGACTCTCCGCAAAGGCCAGCGAACGTTCCCACTCCTCGGGGGTCTCTCCGCGGGCACCGGCAATTATGTCAACACCAATGAAGGCATCCGGAATCAGACTCCTGATAAGCGATATTCGATCAGCAAAAAGAGCCGTGTCGTAACGACGGTTCATGAGTTTCAACACGCGGTCGCTACCGGACTGAAGCGGAATATGGAAGTGAGGCATGAAAGCTCTTGCTTCAGACGCGATCCAGCGGATTATCTCCTCCGTCAGGAGATTTGGCTCAATGGATGATATGCGAAATCTCTGAATGCCCTCCACAGAATCCAGACTTCGGAGCAAATCAAAGAATTTTTCTCCGGTGTCAGATCCGAATTCCCCGATGTTCACTCCTGTGATCACGACCTCTTTCGCCCCCTCGGAGGCGGCGTCACGCACAAGAGAAGTCAGCTCGGCGATATTACCGCTGCGTGAGCGTCCGCGAGCATAGGGGATAGTGCAATATGTGCAGAAATAATCGCATCCATCCTGCACTTTCAACCACCATCGGGTTCTTTCGCCACGCTGGCATGAAGGAACGAATTCCTTTATATCCATGGCTCGGCCGACATTTATACTTTTTTTTCTCTTCTCCAACCATTCGGAGAGATATTCGGCTGCATGGAGTTTCTCGCCCGAACCCAACACGATGTCGACCCCTTCGATAGAGGCCACCTCCTGCGGTTTGAGCTGAGCATAACATCCGGTCACGATGATATTGGCCTGCGGCCAACGCGTGTGAAGACTGCGTATAAGCCGCCGGGCCTTTTTGTCAGACGTCTCGGTCACGGAACACGTATTGACAACGATAATATCAGGTTTCTCACCCAAGGCTGCCCGCTCGATTCCCATATTGATAAGCTGACGGCCTATGGCAGAGGTCTCTGCAAAGTTAAGTTTGCAGCCGAGTGTGAAATAAGCTGCCTTAAGAATTTCGGAGTTGTCGGTCATGAGGGCAAAGTTAGCAATATTTAGTGAGTCTGCCAAGTGAAACGGAAGCTCTCGTGGTTCCTCTATTTTAAAGAAGGTATATCGGATATGCGGCTCTATTCTATGGGATAGGCACCCTGTCTCGTGCCCGTATATGGGTAAAATAAGGAAAAAAACACGAAGTACTTGACAAAGGGAGGGAAATGTATTATCTTTGCACCCACGACGGCCGAGGCTGTCTATCGTCCGCTCCTGAGGAAGATCCTTGTGGAGGGACTGCGTAAATGGTCATGCGCGGGACGCATGGAAACGCAATAAGACACATGAAACAGGAAAAAGAGGCTAAAATCTCATATTGGGCGGCACACTTCACAACGATAGTGAGTGTGACGCTTGTGCTCGTTATAATAGGGCTTATCTCCCTTATGTCAATAGGGGCGGCCAAGGAGACACAAAGATTGCGGGAGCAACTGGAAGTGAACGTGGTCATGGGTGATTCTGTGGCGGATGCCACTGCCGATTCGCTGGCCAAGGTGATCCGGACGCAGCCGTATTGCAAGGAGGTCAAGGTCATTACCAAAGCTGATGCTCTTAAAAACTGGAAAAGAGACACCGGAGAGGATCTGATGGAGATTTTCGGAGTCAATCCTCTTTCTCCGGAGGTGAGCTTTACGCTTAAGGCCGATTATGCATCTCCCGCAAGTCTTGAGAATGTGAGGTCGGCCCTTGTGTCTGTGCCCGGAGTGGAGGCCGTGGTTCTCCCGGAAGCCCGGCTTGTAGACACTATGAATGACAATATCACCCGCTTGTTCTGGATATTGGGCGGCATAGCGGTGGTGATGATTCTAATCTCCTTCGTGCTTATCAATAATACGGTGCATCTGACCATATACTCCCGACGCTTCACTATCCACACCATGCAGCTCGTAGGAGCCACAGACGGCTTTATACGTCGTCCGTTCGTGCTCAATAACATGCTGTCCGGCCTGATTGCCGGTGTGGTCGCTTCCGGACTTTTGGCATGTGTGCTCGCTTTTGCTCCCGGAGCCGGATTCAGTGATATTTATGATGTGATTTCCTGGTTAGATATGGCAGGTGTGGCCGCGGGCCTGATGCTCATCGGCGCCCTGCTTTGCTCAATGGCAGCCTTGATCGCTACATCTCGCTATCTGCATAAGGACTACGATCAGCTGTTCAGATAATTTCTACTTCAATCGACAGAACTTAAGAGACAATTCTTTTCGATATATGGACCTCGAAAGCAGACCCTCTTCGGGACAGACTACTGCCCCGGAGACACAGACAAGAAAATATTATTCAAGTCCTGAATCACGCACGGAAAAGGAAACACTCCGACCTATTTCCGAATCACAGCGGCCGTTTTCCCGCACCAATATCCTGCTCATGTGCGGATGTCTGGCAATGATAATCATTGGTTTCGTGCTCATGAGCGGAGCGGGCAGCAGCGAGCAGACCGGATTCAATCCCGACATTTTCTCTACCCGCAGAATTGTGGTGGGTCCCGCGATGGCTTTCCTCGGCTTTCTTTGCATGGCCTTCGCCATAATCTACACTCCCGGAAAGAGGAAGAAGGGAGAATCAAATATGCGAGACTGACATCAACTGACAATATATAAAGACATGGAATGGTTAGACGCCCTTATTCTTGGCATTGTGCAGGGACTCGCCGAGTATCTTCCGATCAGTTCAAGCGGACATCTTGAGATTTTCCGTCAGATACTGGGTATTGACCTCCCCGCGGAGAATATATTGCAGTTTGACATAATAGTTCATGCGGCCACGGTGTGCTCCACTATTGTGGTGTTATGGCCTCTGTTCTTCCGTCTGTGCAAGAGTTTCTTCACATTCAAACGAGATTATGATTTCTATTACGTCTGCAAGATTCTGCTATCATGTATTCCGATAGGTATTGTAGGTCTTTGTTTCAAGGATTATGTGGAGAGCTTCTTCGGCAGTGGTCTGACGGTGGTGGGAATATGTCTGTTAGTCACGGCGGCCCTACTCTCATTCGCCCATTTTTCCGGAAAAAAGAGTGATGGAGAGATGAGGAAGGCTGACAGCGGGCGCGATATCACCTGGCTTGACGCATTCGTGATAGGATGTGCGCAATCGCTTGCCGTTCTTCCGGGTCTGAGCCGTTCGGGCACTACAATCGCCACCGGTATTCTGCTTGGAGACAAGCGAGACAAAGTGGCTTCCTTCTCGTTCCTTATGGTTATTATTCCCATTCTTGGAGAGGCACTTCTTGACGTTAAGGATATGCTGACAGCCACACCCGGAGAGACAGCCCCTATTTCCGCCGGAGTGCTTCTGATAGGATTCGTTTCATCTTTCCTTGTTGGATGTGCCGCCTGCAAATGGATGATAGCCCTTGTCAACAAAGGGAAGATGATATGGTTTGCGGCTTATTGCGTGCTTATGGGTGTGATATGCCTGTTGTGGCAATAACAGTAATCAGAGACTATGGATTTCATCAGCGGAGAAATAATTGGAATTGACAAGCCGTTGGGGTGGACCTCCTTCGATGCCGTCAAGCGCATACGCGGAGCTATTCAGCGACGTCTTCATCTTAAGAAATTCAAAGTAGGCCATGCCGGCACATTGGATCCTATGGCCACGGGAGTGCTGATAGTCTGTACCGGACGTGCCACCCGAAATATAGAAAGATTGCAGAACGGGACGAAAGAATATGTGGCCACGATGAAGCTTGGAGCGACCACCCCGAGCTTTGACCTTGAGACAGAGGAGGATGCCACATATCCCTACGAGCATATAGATAGGAATCTTGTGGAGTCGGTGTTGCCGGAGTTTACGGGCGATGTGATGCAGGTGCCCCCGATTTTTTCCGCAGTAAAGGTTGACGGCAAGCGGGCCTACAAGATGGCACGTTCCGGCAAGGAGGTGGAGCTTAAGGCAAAGCCGCTCCGCATCGACAGTATGGAACTTCTTGATTTTTCGCAGACACAGATGACTCTGCGGATTGTCTGCAGTAAAGGTACTTATATCCGTGCGCTTGCCCGCGATATCGGCAAACGCCTTGGAAGCGGAGCCTATTTGATAGGGCTGCGGCGCACGAGAGTAGGAGAAATGACAATCGACCGCTGTCTCTCTGTCGACGAGGCAGTGGAAAAAATATCGACCAGTCCTCTGGAGTTTCCCGACGATTATCGTCTGCCCGGAGACAAGGATGAGGACAAAGCTTACAAAACATGAAACTTTCACAATTCAAGTTCAAGCTTCCGGAGGAGCTGATAGCGCAGTATCCTTCGGCTGACCGCGACGGATGTCGCCTGATGATAGTTGACTCGCGTGGCGGGTCGATAACTCATGGCACATTCAAGGATGTGCTCGGATATTTTGATGAAGGCGACGTAATGGTCTTCAATGACACGCGTGTTTTCCCCGCACGCCTGTATGGCAATAAGGAGAAGACCGGTGCGCGAATCGAGGTGTTTCTGCTTCGGGAGCTTAACGTCGATAACAAGTTCTGGGATGTGCTCGTGGAGCCGGCCCGCAAGATCCGTATCGGCAATAAGCTTTATTTTGGTGAGGATGAGTCGTTGGTGGCGGAGGTAATCGACAATACCACTTCTCGCGGCCGCACACTCAGATTCCTTTATGACGGTCCGCACGATGAGTTTAAGGAGATTCTCTATTCAATGGGCAATACGCCGCTCCCTGACTATATAAAGCGTCCGGCGGAACCGGAGGATGCCGAGCGTTATCAATGTATCTTTGCAGATAAAGAGGGAGCGGTGATGGCTCCTGCGGCCGGCCTGCACTTCAGCAGGGAGTTGCTTAAGCGTCTTGAAATAAAGGGAGTGGAGTCCGGGTTTATAACTCTGCATTCCGGACGTGGCAATTTCAAAGATATTGACGTGGAAGATCTCACCAAGCATCGTATGGACAGCGAGGAGATGATTGTGGATGAGAAACTCGTGAATCTTGTCAATAGCGCCAAGGATAGAAAGAGCAATGTTTGTGCTGTCGGAACATCGGTGCTTCGTGCGCTTGCCACTGCTGTCTGTATGAACGGCCATCTGATGACTTATTCCGGATGGACAAATAAGTTTATCTTCCCTCCCTACGATTTCTCTGTCTGTACCTCTCTTATCTCTAACTTCCACATGCCGCTCAGCACCATGCTTATGATGGTGGCTGCATTCGGAGGTTATGACCTTGTGATGAAGGCGTATGACGTGGCTGTGAAAGAAAAATACCAGTTCGGAGCCTACGGAGATGCCATGCTTGTGCTCCGTTGATAGGAGTTAGTCGAAAATTTCCTTGTCTCTCATTAACATTTCTTGAGAAATAGGGATATAGAATACCGGGATATGATTTTCTGTCATTTTGCAATGCGGAATCATATCCCGGTTCTATTATAATAGGGATAATTGTCATTATGTAAAATTGATATTGGTTTTAAGCTTCTGTTTGAAGGATTGAAAAGATTATTTTGATAGATAAAATATTATTTACAATAGTTAAACAATAATAAAACATATAAGTGAATAATATGTAAATTTGGAAAATGATATATGGATATGCTATCTTTGCATAGTGTTTTTCATGGTATTAGATTTAAGGTTTAGAGGATTAGTTGTCGGGAGACAATTAATCTTTTTTTTATCCTTGTTAGGATTATGTCGTTATTAGGATTATGTCGTTGGATATCTTCGTGGCTGTTGAGCTGAATAAACGAGACTCGTTTCTGTGGAATCAGTCTTAGCACGCGGCTGGAGATTACTCGAACAACTCTCTAAGCACATCGATGCAGTTGAGGGAGTCTGCCCCCGGATAATGGGAGGCATAATAACGTAGCAACCCTGAAAGTACACGCCGGCGTTGCTCTCCGGAGAAACGGAATTTTGTCATATTTTCAAAAGTTATTCTTCCTAATATCGGGATAGAGGCTGCTTCTTCCGGAGAAATCCACTGGTTTCTTCCGGTGGGCAACGGGCTAAATTCCGCAGAATCCATTGAAAACCAGTCACCGGGTTGCCATGAAGCTGTGTCGGGCCGTATTCCGGCAAAAGGAAGAAGACCTACAAGGAAAGCGATGTGAAAATTTGCGATGCTATTGTCGGTCTCATCCAGAAATCGGATGCTGTGGTGAAGATAATCCCATGCATAAGGATCTCCCGAGCTGTAGCGGAACACTCTGTTGAGAAACTCTGTCAGGAATATTGCCAATGTTCTTTTGACAGGGTGGAAATAGAGATCTTGCCAGGAATGCGGGGAGGAGACGGTGCCGAGTCGCTGAAGTTCCTTATTTTCAGAGAATCTCACCTCCGTCTCCACCAAAGCCAATGGCATTAGCCGGGCCGCTTTCAGTCGGGCTCCCTTTCCGCTTCCGGTGGTGGAAATAAAGGATATTCTTCCCCGTGAGCGAGTGTAGAGAGTGACGATATTGGCCGAATCACTGTGTTTTCTATTTTCAAGCACTATACCTTGAAGCTTTTCCATAAATGACGCTTTCTCTATTTCTGCCTTTGTAGGAGTAGCCGAAGTCGGTCGGCCATGATCTCCCATAAACCATTACAAAATACAACACTATGACATATCATGCGGTTTTCGTATGGAAGTTTTTTATTCTGAATTGTTGATATAATATAACCGACTTTACTTGAATAAAAAGACTTAGCTAAGATGAGATTCATTTTCAAGACACTATTGGCGGGAGCCGCTTTAGCTGCTCTCGTGCTTGCGTTGCCTCAACCGATGTATGGCGAAAAGAATAAAAAACTATCGGTGGAGCTTGGCGATAAGCAGGCCTCATCACCTGCTCCGGAATGGCTTTCAAATGCCGTGATTTATGAAGCCAATCTCCGTCAGGGCACCCCCACACGCGACCTTAAGGGCCTGCAGCGTGAGTTGCCGCGTCTGCGCGATCTGGGAGTGGATGTGGTGTGGCTGATGCCTATCCATCCCATCAGTGAGAAGAACCGTAAAGGAACTCTGGGATCATACTATGCTGTGAAGGATTATAAGGCTGTCAACCCGGAGTTCGGCACCATGGAGGATCTTAAAGAGTTTGTACGCACCGCCCATCATCATGGAATAAAAGTGATTCTTGATGAAGTGTGCAACCACACCGGTTGCGACAATGCCTGGGTGACAGAGCATCCCGAATACTATGCCCGTAATGAGAAAGGGGAGATGTACGGACCTTTTGACTGGACTGACACTTATAAACTCGACTACTCTAATCCGGCTACCCGTGAGGCAATGGCCGACGCTCTCGAATTCTGGATTCGGGAGGCGGATATTGATGGCTACAGATGTGATGTGGCAATGGAGGTTCCTACCGACTTCTGGGAGTGGGTGCGTCCGCGATTGCAGGAAATTAAGCCTGTATTCATGCTCGCAGAGGCGTCTAAGCCCGAACTTCTTCTCTCCGCTTTTGACGCGGACTACGCATGGCCGATGAAGGATCTGTTTAACGCGATTGCGGCCACAGAGGGTGTCAATAGTTATGCCGTGGCTCATAAACAGAATCTTCCGAAGGCATCGGCTGCTGATNCCTACGCAAATTGCTCGAACGACAGAATAAGGAATATCCAAAGGGCGCGGTGCATGTGAATATGGTCACCAACCACGATTTAAATTCATGGGAAGGAACGGAATTTGACCGTTACGGAGAGGCGACAGGTGCGTTTGCCGTATTGAGCGGCACACTGCCAGGACTCTCTATGATGTATACGGGTCAGGAGACAGGATTCAACCACGCATTTGAGTTTTTCGAGACAGATCCTGTAATCCCCTCCGGAGAGGAAAACGAAATGACACGTTTTTATGAGATTCTGAACTCGTTGCGTCATTCCAACACAGCTCTGAATGTACGGGATGCTGAAGCCAAGACGGAATTTCTTCCGGTCGATAATGAGAAGATAGTGGTTTTCGAGCGCACGAATGGTGATGACCGTGTGATAGTGGCAGTGAATCTGTCGGCCGACGCATCTTCCCTGACGTTTGTAGGGGAGGCTCCGACAGTGGATGACCTGACCGATATCTTCACAGGTTCACCGGCCGTTCTTCCCACCTCGCTTTCTCCCTGGCAATATGTGGTGCTCGCGGGATCTGTGGCCGACAGTCCGGTTCCCGAGACTCTCTGACAAATCTCTCTCCATATCAAAATTCAGAACAGCGGGTCATAAACCCCCCATCCAACAAGAGCCTGCGGAGTTGCCGCAGGCTCTTGTTGTCTCGCAAAGTTTTTATTAATTTTGCAGTTCAAGTAGAAACAGTCCGCCGAGCGGCGGATTACAAAAGTATACAATGGACTATAATCACAAGGAAATAGAGAAACGCTGGCAGCAGTATTGGCGTGACAACGAGACTTATAAGACAGTAGAACGTCCTGATAAGAAGAAATTCTACGTTCTCGACATGTTCCCCTATCCCTCCGGAGCCGGCCTTCATGTGGGTCATCCACTGGGATATATCGCCAGCGACATCTATTCTCGCTATAAGCGTCAGAGAGGCTTCAATGTGCTTCATCCAATGGGCTATGACGCCTACGGACTTCCGGCCGAACAATATGCCATCCAGACCGGTCAGCATCCCGAAATCACTACGACACGCAATATAGCACGCTATCGCGAACAGCTTGACAAGATAGGCTTCTCTTTCGACTGGAGCCGGGAGGTGCGCACCTGTGACCCGGAGTATTATCGCTGGACACAATGGGCTTTCCTGCAGATGTTTAATCATTATTATGATCGCGCGCTTGATAAGGCGATGACTATCACTTCACTCATCGGACACTTCTCGGAACATGGCACAGAGGGCGTGGATGCCGCCTGTGGAAAGGAGATGAACTTCACCGCAGACGAGTGGAATGCGCTGTCGGAAAAAGAGCAGCGTGAGATTCTGATGAACTATCGCATAGCTTATCAGGGCGAGACGATGGTGAATTGGTGTGCGGAACTCGGCACTGTGCTTGCCAACGACGAGGTGAGCGAGGGTGTCTCGGTGAGAGGCGGCTATCCTGTGGAGCAACGTCTCATGAATCAATGGTGTCTTCGTGTGTCAGCATACGCCGACCGTCTGCTCCGCGATTTGGCTGATGTGGCCTGGAGCGACTCCCTGAAGGAGACGCAGAAGAACTGGATCGGACGAAGCGAAGGCGCAGAGATGCGTTTCAAGATTGCCGGAAGTGATGTGGAACTTGAAATCTTCACAACCCGTGCAGATACAATCTTCGGAGTCACCTTCATGGTTCTCGCACCGGAATCGGCCTATGTAGATATGGTCACAACTCCCGACAGACGTGAGGCTGTGCAGGCATATTTGAAAGAAGTCAGCCATAAGACTGAACGCGAACGACAGATCGACAAGAAAGTGTCGGGTGTGTTCACCGGCAGCTATGCCATTAATCCGCTGACCGGTAAGGAGGTGCCTGTCTATGTGAGTGATTACGTACTTGCCGGTTATGGCACGGGTGCGATTATGGCAGTGCCGGCTCATGACAGTCGTGACTATGCTTTCGCGCGTCATTTCGATCTTCCCGTCATCCCTCTTATCGAAGGAGCCGACGTGTCTGAGGAGAGTTTCGACGCCAAGGAGGGAAAAATGATTAATTCCGCCGGTCCGAAGCTCGACCTCGACGGTCTGGAAGTGAAGGAGGCTATTGCCCGGACAAAGCGATTTATCGAGGAAGAAAATCTGGGTAAAGTAAAGGTCAACTTCCGCCTGAGGGATGCGATCTTTTCGCGTCAGCGTTATTGGGGCGAACCCTTCCCGGTGTATTACAAGGACGGAGTTGCTTACGTGATGGAGGAGAGCGATCTTCCGCTCCGTCTGCCCGAGGTGGATTCATATCTCCCTACAGCCGACGGACAACCGCCGCTCGGACGTGCCGCCGGATGGACCACTCCGGAGGGTTATCCCATCGAACTCTGCACGATGCCCGGATTTGCCGGCAGTTCGGCATATTATCTCCGATATATGGATCCGCGCAACAACGAGGCTCTTGTCGGTAAGGATAAGAATGAATATTGGCAGGATGTCGACCTTTATGTAGGCGGCGCCGAGCATGCCACGGGCCATCTGATATACTCCCGCTTCTGGAATAAATTCCTGTATGACCTCGGCCTTGTGGTTGCGAAGGAGCCATTCCGCAAACTTGTCAACCAGGGTATGATTCAAGGTAGGAGTAGCTTTGTATATAGAATAAAGGACACCAATACCTTCGTGAGTCATGGCAAGAAAGAGGCCTACGATGTGACTCCCATTCGTGTCGATATATCCATGGTAGACAACGATGTGCTTGACACTGAACGATTCCGTGGCTGGCGCCCCGACTTCGCCGATGCAGAATTCATTCTTGAGGATGACGGACGCTATATTTGCGGCAGTGCCGTGGAGAAGATGTCGAAGTCTATGTTCAATGTTGTGAATCCGGATGATATCGTGGAGCGATATGGAGCTGACACACTTCGTCTATATGAGATGTTCCTCGGTCCTGTGGAGCAGTCCAAGCCTTGGGACACCAACGGTATCGACGGTGTCAACCGCTTCTTGCGAAAGCTGTGGAACTGGGCGGATAAAGTAAACTTCTCTGACAATAGAGAGATGACAAAGGCTGAACGAAAGACTGTGCATTCTCTTATAAAGAAGGTCACTTCTGACATCGAGAATTTCAGCTTCAATACCTCTGTGGCCGCTTTCATGATCGCTCTTAATGAACTTCAGGCCATGAAGAGCGACAGCCGCGAGGCGCTATGGATCATCACACGTCTCCTCGCGCCCTTCGCTCCTCATATCGCCGAGGAGTTCCGTGAGCGTCTTGGAGTCGTCGGCAGTGTTGTCGACTCTGAGTGGCCGGAATATTCAGAGGATGCCCTTAAGGAGGATAGCGTGAAATATCCGGTCAGTTTCAACGGAAAGACCCGTTACACGGTTGAGGTGGCGGCTGATGCCGATAAAGCAGCTGTTGAGGCGGCCGCCCTGGCAGATCCGGCAGCGGCCAAATGGCTTGATGGCCGACAGCCTAAGAAGGTCATTGTGGTGCCGGGACGAATCGTAAATATTGTGGTGTGATTCAACTGATAAGAATCATTCCCTAAACTCATACGAAATGTTGGCGCTGCGGCTTTGGATATGCCTCGGCGTCAACATTTGTTATGGAAAGAGGACTATATTGTCCGATTACAGGGGATGGCAATATAGAGACTCGGATTACGTTCTAAAAATAGAGACGGCCTAAGTAATGATGCAGACTTCGCTGTATCCATGATTCTCGCAGGTTTCATGATTTTTTGATATAAGTAGCTAAGAAAATGAAGAAGATAGTATTCGCCACAAATAATGCCCACAAGCTGGCGGAAGTACGCGCCCTGGCAGGATCGGATTTTCAGATCCTTTCGCTTGAAGATATAGGATGTCATGATGATATTCCTGAGACTGCGTCTACACTTGAAGGGAATGCTCTCATAAAGGCTCGCTGGGTGAGAGAGCGATATGGTCTCGACTGTTTCGCCGATGATACGGGTCTGATGGTGGACGCACTTGACGGTGAGCCGGGAGTATATTCGGCGCGTTACGCCGGCAATGGTCATGATTCGGAGGCGAACATGTCTCTTCTGCTTGAGAATCTCAAGGGGCATGCCGACAGGAATGCACATTTCTCCACTGTCATTGCGCTTTGTATGGGGGAGGAGGAACGTATCTTTGAAGGACGTGTGGACGGACAGATTGCCGAAGTGCGTTCCGGTTCCAACGGATTCGGTTATGATCCTATATTTATCCCGGATGAGACGGGTGTAAGCTTCGCCGATATGAAGGCTGACGACAAAAATCGTATTTCCCATCGCGGGCGTGCCGTCAGGAAACTCTTTTCTTTCCTTAATCTGAAATAATTGCAAATGATTAAACACAACATCTCTTTCCTTTCTTTTTTTTCCTCAGTTCTTTCAAGATTCTTGCCGGTAGTGATGATGACGCTTGCCGGAATATTCTCGATTGAAACTCATGCCGCGGCAGCTCAGTCGGGGAATTGGAGGCTTTATCCCTCGTTTGATAATGATCCTGAGAGAATTATAGCTACTCCTTTCGGAGCCTATTTCTTCGGACTTGCTCAGGCCTGGCGTCCGGCTTTTCCCGATAATGCCGAGCGTCAGGGATTTCTGTATAGATATGATAAGGATGCCGAGGAGTTTGAGTTTCTCTCTGATGCTGGCCCTCTGTCGGAAACACTGATTTCTACAGTGGAATATAATCCTGTAGGCGGCTATCTTGTGATTGTATATACGTCTTATAACATCGACCTGGTATATGACGACGGTCATGTCGTGAATATTCCGGGGTTGAAGGATGCAGATATTTCCTCTTCCCGACAGGTGAATGACATTACTTTCGACTATGATCTTGACCGTATATATCTGGCTACTGATTTCGGCTATGTGGTGCTGAATGCTGCCAAGGGTGAGGTGGATCGTTCTTTTATCATCAACGAGCCGGTAGAATCTGTGGCTCGCCTCGGTAATGACATCCTGCTTCTCAAGGACGATATTCTTTATGCCGGCGATTCATCGCGCCATAAATATACCATGGATGATTTCGAGAATGTGGCAGATGTGGCGGGAGCTGTAGAGTTGCTTCCTGTCTCCGTCTCAAGATGCGCCTTGAAAAGCACGGGAGAAGATGGAAAGACCTATTATCGATTTATCAACCTTGACGGATGGAGCTTTTCGGATATCACCAATTCCAATCGTGACTACGTGGAATATGCTCCGGAGGGATTCATAGTAGGTTCGGGAGCTCAATTCATATATGTAAAGGGCGACGGTGTGGCTGACACTGTGACACGCCAGGAATCTGAGTTCAATACTCTCGGCTCTACGCGGGATATGCGTGAATTCTGGTTTGCAAGAGGGCGGGAAGGTGTATTCTCTAAGAGATTCGATCGTCAGGCGGACACGAAATGGAGCCTTACCCGAGGCGCAATGATGCCCGATGCTTCGTCTGCCTACAGAAGTTCCGACATGGTGTGGCATCCTGACTACGGTCTTCTTGTCTCCAATCATGGCATTGACCTGATATTCGAGAGTTTTAATCTCAAGACCCCCGTCCTGCTTTCAGCTCTTGATCGCGGAAGATGGGTGCGCCTCGGTCTGCCATACGTTAATCCTTCGCAGGCTGATGTGCTGTATAATCCCAATGGACTTGCGGTTGACCCGGATAATTCCGACCTCATATATTTCGGCTCTATTTTCAACGGTATACTCCGTATGAATCTTGCCGATCCTTCCGACATACTTCACCTCGCTTCTCCCTACGACCCTACGGCCGGAAATCAGGGATATGTGCAGATGGGACCCGGCAACCCCTGGTGGCCGGAGCATTTTAAGTTTTCCGCACCCCGATTTGATAGTGCAGGCAATATGTGGAGCGCGTATTTTGATTCCCAGACCTCGGTTGAGGAGAAGAATCCTCAGGGACAATTATGGTTCTGGGCTGCTGCCGATAGAAAAGCATCGAAGAATGCTGCCTCATTCCGTCCGTGGAATAAGCTTGTGATAGAAGATGTCTCTCCGACTCAGATGGAGATTGTATATCCCCTGGTGAGCAGAGATGCGAAGAATACGGTGGTGTATGCTCCCAATGAGTATGGTGCCCCCATAATCGTGTTGGATCATAAGGGTACGCTTGATAACTCTGCGGATGACGAGATGGTAAAGATACAGAATCCGAGTAATCAGGACGGCACTGTGTTCGAATTGGAGCGTGTCAGCTGTGTCTATGAGGACACCGACACCGGCCTTGTATGGGTTGGCACCACTACCGGTCTTTTCACTTTCGATCCTGTGAAGATCATGCAGAATCCCACGTCGATTACTAATATCAAGGTGTCGAGAGAGGATGGTACAGATCTCGCTGACTATCTGTTCAACGGTTCGCATGTCACGGACATAATCTCAGATCCTCAAGGGCGGAAATGGTTCTCGCTCAATGGGGGCGGTGTGGTCTGCACGAGTGCCGACGGACGCCGTGTGCTTCTTGAACTGACTACCGGGAACAGTCTGCTTCCCTCGGATATCGTCTATTCCCTCTGCTGGAATAACGATAATAACTCCGTGATGATGTCTACTGCTTCCGGACTTGCTGAATATTTCCCCTCCGGCGTGCGAGCAGAAGGAGAGGATTCACAATCAGTGAGAGCCTATCCCAATCCGGTGCATTCCGACTATTTCGGATATGTTACGATCGACGGTCTGAATGACAATGCTCTCGTGAAGATCGTGGATACTCATGGTAATCTCGTGAAGGAATTTGATCTTGCCTCGGGAGGAGAAGTGAAGTGGGATGTCACCAATCTCTCTCATAAGAGAGTCAAGACCGGTGTGTATTATATTCTTGCATCCTCCGGCCCGGATGGCACATCTTTCTCTAATGTGGGTAAAGTGCTTGTGGTCAATTGATTGCTGTTATTATGAGAAAATCATATTTATTCGCACTGTTGGCCGCAGTATGCTGTCAGCCTATATATGCGGCATCCGATGCTTCCGATGGTATGAAAGTCGTTGATATCGTTGTCTCGCCGGGTGAGTTGTCATCGCTTATAGATAATATCGGGAGTGGAATCTCCACTCTCAGATTATCCGGAGCGGCAGATGTCCGTGATTTTCGTTATCTGAGCGTCTCTCTTCCTTCCGGAGTCCAAAAGCTCGATTTGTCGGAGCTGACAGTAGAGGCTTACGTCTATCTGCGGCCTCAGTCCGATGGTCGGACCTGCTTTTATGCCAATGAGCTCCCTGCATGGTCGTTGTTCTCTCTGCCGGTGAAAGAGTTGATTCTTCCAAGGTCGCTTGTCAGTATAGGCGAGGGAGCTATGTCTGCTTCCTCTATTGAGAAAATAGCACTCCCCGAAGGGATCGAGGCTGTAGGTGATTATGCTTTTTATGGCTGTTCTGCACTCAAGGATGTCATCTTGCCTTCAACTTTGAACACTCTGGGAAGGAGCTCTTTTTCAGGATGCGTATCTCTTGCGGGCATATCGTTGGAGTCAACAAAGATCACTCATCTGCCCGACTATTGTTTTGCTGATGACACGCTATTTTCGAGTGTGACATTTCCGACTTCACTACATTCCTTGGGAGTCGAGGTGTTTCGCAACACGGCCATAAAAGAGCTTTCAATCCCTTCAGTATCTGCTTATGACGATTATGCTTTGGCCGGCATGAAGACTCTGACCGACCTCTCATTGTCGGAGGAGGCTACTTTTGGAAAGGGGACACTGATGGGTGATGTGGCCCTGGCTACTCTCAATGGCTTTCCTGTCGTCGTGCCTTCGTTGTTCGCAGCCGGATGCGAATCGCTTGATATAGATATGAAGAGCGACGACGTAGAGGCAATCGGCTCTTTTGCTTTTGCCGGGACAGCTCCGGAGAACTTGAGATTCAATTCGCTGCGTATGGTGGAAGAAGGGGCTTTTGCTGATATTGGTGCCCTTAATAGAATAGATATGCATCTTCTTGACAAGGAGATACCGGAGGTTCATCCCGAAGCTTTCGCAGGAGTTGACACGGCGTCTGTGATGCTTATTGTGAATGACGGTTCGGAAGCTCTTTGGCGTGTGCATGACACGTGGGGACGTTTCAATATAATACCGGTCTCACAAGCCGGAGTTGAGGAGAATATGACGGATAGTCGGGACATTCTTATATATCCCGACGGCGACCATCTCAGGGTGTATTGTGATGAAGGATTGTCAGCTATCGCGATATATGCTCCCGATGGACGTGTGCTATTGGAACAAAAGCTTGACGGCACGTCAGCGGAAATTGATATAGCTCGCTTCTCAACTTCGTCGGTGGCAGCCGATGCGTGCATAATAATATCGGTGAGGGGAGGAAAGAATATTAAAGTCTTAAAACTCAAGATGAAGTAGCCCCGACGGCGGCTGTTTCAGACAAAAAAGAAATGGGAAAGAACAAACTGAAGAAATTCGCGGAGATGAAAGAGTTCGCGTGTGTGTTGGAATATCCGCGTGAACGTCTTGTGTCAGAAGGGTTCCCATATAAGGGAAGCTGGAGCAATGACTTTTTTAAGGCTGACCGCCCGCTTGTGCTTGAACTGGGATGTGGAAAGGGAGAATACACGGTGGGGCTTGCCAAGTCTGATCCGACACGCAGTTTTGTCGGCGTTGATGTGAAGGGTGCGCGTATCTGGCGCGGGGCCAAGACCGTGGAGGAGGAAAAGATTACCAATGCAGGCTTCCTTCGTGCTGAAATAGAAAATATTGATAATTTTTTTGTTCCGGGAGAGGTTGAGGAACTTTGGATCACATTTCCCGACCCTCAGATGCAGAAGACTCGCAAACGTCTTACGTCCACTCGTTTTCTGAGTCTCTACTCCCGCTTCTTACGTCCGGGGGGAGTGGTGAATCTGAAGACTGATTCTCCGTTTCTCTATGAGTATACGCGTCGTTTGGTGGAGTTAAATGGATTTGAGACACTGGCCTTGACCGATGATCTCTATGGTTCGGGGCGTGAGGATGCCTCGACTGCCATCAAGACTTTTTATGAAGCCCAGTGGCTTTCTCGCGGTAAGACGATAAAACTTATCAGTTTCCGTCTTCCCGCAATGCCGGAAGGCGGTTTTCTGGAGCCGCGGGAGGATGACATACCGAAGGATGACTATCGCGCGTTGTGCCGACCGAATCCAATGTGAGACGAAGGGTTGTGAAGATTGAGCCTTCGTTACCAACCATGAACTAAATGGAATAATCTTGCGTTAGAAATTCCGGAAGTGACTCCGTAAAAAGACTGTATGAAATAGAAATTGCATAGACATGACATTATATCCCAAATTAATACTTGACGCGCTTTCCAACGTGCGTTATCCCGGCAATGGCAAGAGCCTCGTCGAGAATGATATGGTGGCTGACGATATACGTATTGACGGCAATAAAGTTAGTTTTTCGTTGGTATTTGACAAGCCGACTGATCCGTTTGTAAAGTCAGTGGTACGTGCCGCAGAGACCGCGATCAATACTTATATCTCCCCGGAAGTGGAAGTGAAGGGAAACATCACTGCGACTTTCCGCAACGAGTTGCCAAAGCCTCCGGCAAAGTTACTTCCCGGTGTTAAGAACATTATAGGTATCTCCTCCGGTAAGGGGGGGGTAGGGAAGTCTACCGTCTCTGCCAATCTTGCTGTGGCTCTTGCGGCTAAAGGATATAAAGTAGGCTTGCTTGATGCTGATATTTTCGGCCCCTCCATGCCCAAGATGTTCGGAGTGGAGGATGAGTCTATCTATATGGTGAATCAGGAAGGACGGAATTGGATTGAGCCCATTGAGAAATATGGAGTGAAGATGCTTTCCATCGGTTTCCTTGTCGATAAGAATAAGGCTGTGATGTGGCGTGGAGGAATGGCCTCCAATGCTTTGAAACAGCTTATCAGCGAAGCCTGGTGGGGCGATCTCGACTATTTCCTCATAGATATGCCTCCGGGCACGAGCGATATTCATCTGACTTTGGTTCAGACACTCGCCATCACCGGAGTTGCTGTCGTGTCGACTCCGCAGGATGTTGCTCTTGCTGATGCAAGAAAAGGTATTGAGATGTTCAGAAATCCCTCTGTCAATGTCCCTGTGCTTGGAATCATAGAGAATATGGCGTGGTTCACACCGGCTCCACATCCTGATGAGAGGTATTATATCTTTGGAGAGGGAGGCGCAAAACGTCTTGCCGAGGAACTTGGAGTGGAACTTCTTGCCCAGATTCCTCTTGTGGCCGAGATTCGTCAGAAAGCCGACGAAGGCACTCCGGCTGCTCTATCAGCAGTTGCGGCAGCCACCGGTCAAAGCGAGGAGAGTGGAAATCCTGAATCCGAGGCTTTTGTCAAGCTTGCCGACCGTCTTGTAGAGGCGTGCAAGGTCCGCAATGAGACTCTTCCCCCGTCCGCACCTGTGCAGACACATTGATCTTGACTTCTGATAGAAATAATAACCCCCTGCAGTCTGCAACCTAACGCATATCTGCAGGGGAAATTTATTATGGTAGCGTTTGATAATTCTGAACTGCGGGTTTATCCACGGCGACGCTTATTCTGCCATGTATAATTTTTGAGACGTTCGGAGCGATGACGCCATCTGAAAAGACGATTGCCGATTGGTTTCCAGAGTATGAAGAACGGTGTACTCCACCATTTTTTGAAGGGTGCAATCGCCCTATAGCCACGACTCCATACGTATACTTCTGTAATATAGACTAAGACAAACAGAAGGATAGCTAAAGCGGCGGGGAGGAGGTTGGGGAGTGAGGCTATGGCGCCGCCCACACATCCAAGAAGCATTAGCCATTGACACCATGAAAGCATGGCGCTCCGGCGGAAAGGACCTCGCGGGAGCCAACGGGATGTGAAATCATGACTTTCACGACGGTCTATCCACATCTTGGAAGCGGCCTCTCCCCAGTCTACTGTCAGAATAGTGTCAGAGTCAAGAATCATACGTGTATTGGCTGCATTTGTAATCTCGTTGACAAAAAGGTCTTCTTCACCGCAATGGATGTTAACGGTCTGTGCAAATCCTTTATGATTGAAGAAGGTAGACCGACGAAGAGCAAGATTATAGCCATCTCCACGATATGCTTTCCCCTCGAGGGCATAGCCAATCCACTGCATTGCGGTATTGGCCGAGAACCAGCGTCGCCAGAGTCCCTTAAGCCCCCGGGCTCCCACATTGTGTGTCCGGCAGAAGCCAAGTGCAACTTCAAGATATTGATTTTCTATGAATTGGCTCATCATTCCACTAAGCCATTTTTCTGAGGGAATATGACAAATGGACGATGTGAGAACTGCCACTTCGCCTTTGGCAGCTTTCATCCCGATGGTGATCGCGAGTTTTCTGCGGCTGAGATTCTGACTGCCCGGGGGGATGAAAGTGAGATAAAGTCCGGGCACATTCAAATATTTCTCAACAAGCATCTCCCTGACCTCCACACCAGCATCAAGTACCAGAATGAGCTCAAATCGCGGATAATCTTGTTTAGAGATGCTATCGATAAACTCATCCAGAGACTCAGAGTAGTCCGGAGTGTAAGCTATCACCGACACAAGAGGTGCTTTCTTATTGGAAATTTGCTTACTATTAGTTTTTTCAATTATTACGCTTTTAACTTCTGTAGCCACCTGCTGTTCTTGAGAAGAAGGGGATTCAGGATTGTCAGAGTCGATTGGAGACTGGTCTTCACTATCCGTCTCGTCTATGTAAGACGGGTCGGCAGGCTCTATGTATTGGGGTTCTTTTCCGGTACGACGCTGAGGAGACATTCCCGGACCCAGAGCTATCATAGCCGCAATGAAAGCGATGCACAGCGCGACAATCGAGATAATGGAGAAATCGAGATTGAATATCGTCATGACAGAAAAAGGATTAATAAGCAGCCAATAAAAATCAATGATGCGATAGATGTACGGTAATTTTCAAAGCTACTTGGTCATTAAATCGTTTAATTTTTCTTAGCTACTTAAAGATAAAGATTCATCCTTAAAATTCCGAGAAGAATTTAGGCTTGAACACTATGCCTGCCCTCAGCCGGGAATGAAACACATTATAGTCAAGCAGATTCTCGCCATAGCCGTTATAGTATTGCGCGAACAGGCAGAGATTGGATTTTTTATTTACTCTCCAGCTGAAGTCGAGAATGGTATTGAAGTTTAGATTCCAACCCTTTCGTTTCACGAGAGTAAGAGCCCAGCAGAATTTTTTGTCGAAGGTGGATACCTGAAATCCCGTTTGCCATATTCCGGAATAATAAAGAATATCGCGGTTATTCTGTCCGTCGACGATAGGAATCCAGAATTTTGCATGCACGAGAAGCCAGTCGGTAATCATGGCCGAACCGGATAGCGAGATTTTATTCCAGGATCGGGATTGGATTGAATCACGCCCGTTGCTCTCATGCTCCACGAGGATTGTCATCTTTCCAAGATAACGATCTTTACTGAAGAAGGGTTTGCTCCAGCCGATACCCGGATTGAAGTTCAGATCACGCATGGGCATGGAATTCTCGAAAACATTCCAAAACGTTTTCTGCGTGTACATCAAAAACAGATAGGAGTGCCAGGGGAGCACCTCATTCGTGAGACGTATGGCAAGTGATATTTGAAATTTTACATCGCTGTTGGTTCTGGTGGGCTTATTTCCTAATGCCGTGCNGACAGTGAAGTAATTGTCCTTATAGAGACCGAAGTAAGGTCCAAAATCCAATTCGTGCTTAACGGAATCAGTGAATTCTTCCTGATCATGCACACCAAGAATCTGTGAGTATGCTTTGCCGGGAAATATAAGAGCCGCAAGAAGCAACAGCGGAAATATAAGGCAATTTTTTCTAACGATTTTCATGTGTGCAAAATTAATACTTTTTTTTGTGGAAAGGGGGCTTAAACTTGTAAGATGTGGAATATGTTATTAATTTTGCATTAGAGGGTCAAGAGCTTTATGTGTCCCTCCCCACAACATGAGAATATGTGGTTATGACTATAGATTTCACCCCCCTTTCCCGTCCGATATTCCGGGTGCGTTCCGGAAAAGTACGCAAGGCAGCTGCTGATCCGACAGCAGCCCAGAAAGCTGTTTTGCAGTCATTGATAAAGAGAGCCGCGGCCACTGAGTTCGGACGGAAAAATAATTTTGCCGCCATGCTTAGGGCCGGTGAGATATCATCTGTATATTCAGAAGCAGTGCCTACAGTGCAGTATGAGGATATCCGTGAGGATGTGATGCGAATGGTGGAGGGTGAGCCTGATGTGCTTTGGCGTGGTGTGTGTCGTGATTTCGCACAGTCAAGCGGTACATCCGGCGGAAGATCAAAATATATTCCGGTCACTCCTGATTCTTTACATGGCAACCATTATAAAGGAGCGGCATGTCCCGTGGCTTTCTATCTTGATAATGTAAAGGAAAGCCGTATTTTCTCGGGAAAGGGATTTATTCTCGGCGGGTCGTTCGCGTCTCAGTTGCGTCCGAAGGATGCCGGGGTGAGAATAGGCGATCTCTCGGCCACTCTTATCAATAGGATTAATCCACTCGCCAATATCTTCAGGATTCCGGATAAGCAGACGGCTTTGATGCCCGATTGGGAGACTAAACTTCCGGCCCTCATAAAGGCTTCTGCATATTCCGACGTCACCAATATTTCAGGAGTGCCGTCATGGTTTCTTACTGTAATCAAAGGAGTGCTTGAAGAGCGCGGTGCGTCTTCACTCGAGGAGGTGTGGCCTAATCTCGAGGTGTTCTTTCATGGAGGAATCTCCTTTGAACCTTACCGTGAGGAATATCGTCGGCTTTGTGGGGGACTCAATACCCGTTTCGTAGAGACATACAATGCTTCGGAAGGCTTTTTTGCAGCTCAGGACGATCTTTCAGGATCCGGAATGATGCTCATACTTGATGCTGACATATATTATGAGTTTATTCCTCTGGGAGGTCAAACGGCATTACCGGTCTGGGAACTTGAGCAGGGAAAAGTGTATGAAATGATAATATCCGCCAGCAACGGCTTATGGAGATATAGGCTTGGAGACACGGTGGCTGTCGAGAGCGTCAACCCTGTGAGGATTCGGGTGGCAGGACGGACACGCAGTTTTATAAATGCATTCGGAGAGGAACTCATGGAGGATAATGCCGAAAAAGCGATGGCGGAGGCTGCGCGTGCCATGGGGGCTTCAATACTCAATTACACAGCTGCTCCGGTCTTTGCGTCGGATAATCACCGCGGACGTCATCAGTGGCTTGTGGAATGGGAGACCGAACCGTCAGATCTTGATGAGTTTGCGCTTTGTCTCGACCGGGAATTGCGTAAGCTTAATTCGGATTATGATGCAAAGAGAAGTCACACTATTTTTCTTGACCCTCCGGAGATTGTGACAGCCGTGCCCGGCCTTTTCAACCGCTGGTTGAGCAGTGCCGGCACACATAAACTCGGAGGACAAAGGAAGGTGCCCCGCCTCTCCAACAATCGGGAGATGATGGAACTCCTGCTCGAAATGAATCGGAAGAGCTGAGACGCCGGGTGTTAATTGCTCTGAGATGATGAATCGGAGGGGGTCATGTTGGTGTCGGGTATGGCTGGCTTCATACGTCTGATAAGACGAATCTGATAGATGAGCATACCGGTCGCAACGAGTGTCGCGACAAAGTCGCATATCGGGAAGGCTGCCCAGACTCCGTCAAGACCGAATTTGGGAGGAAGAATCAGAAGCATCGGCACCATGAATATTACCTGACGCGTGAGCGAAAGGAATACGGCTTTGCCTGCCATGCCGAGCGACTGGAAGAAATTGGTGGCCACAATCTGGAATCCTACCATCCAGAAGGTGAGGGTCGTGATCTTGAGACAGTTCTCTGCACAAAGTATCTGAGCCGGGTCCTGCATGAACATCCGGGCAATCATTCCGGGATTGATGGCCCCTACGATACTGCCGATTGTTGTGAAGCATACTGCACAGATTGCGGCAAGCCTGAGTGTGGCGAAAAGACGATTGTATTGGCCTGCACCATAGTTATAGCCCAGGATAGGCTGCATACCCTGGCAGATGCCGATGACTATGAATACGAAGACGGTCACATAACGATTGAAGACCACGACGGCCGCAATAGCGTTGTCTCCTCCATATTCGAGAAGAGAATTGTTGATAATGGCATTGATTGCCGAGCCGGCTACATTGATGAGGAATGGAGCCATGCCGATATAGATAATGGGCTTTATCACTTTCCAGGTAGGCCGGAATGTACCTTTTACGAAATGTAGCAGACTGTCTTTTTTGAAGAAATGGCTCATGACAAATGTGGCTGTCACCGCCATAGATATATCGGTGGCAATGGCTGCTCCCCTGATGCCGAGGTGGAGACCGAATAGAAAGGTCGGTGCGAGAATCATGTTCAGACCTGCTCCGATAAGATTGGTATACATGGCTTTGCCGGGATAGCCTGTGGCTCTCATCACGTTATTGTAGGAGAATGTAAGATTCATCAGCACCATGCCCGGCATGACCCACATTAGAAATTCACGCGCATAGGGAAGGGTGTTGGGTGATGCTCCGAAGAGGTAGAGGATTTTATCAAGGAAAATTGCGAATACTGTCACGTAAATTATGCCGATGATTACTGTCAGCACTACTGAGTTGCCGAGTATCCGTTCTGCAGCTTGATGGTCGCGTTGGCCCATGACGATAGACACTCTCGTGGCCGCACCTGCTCCAATCAGCATACCCAGTGCCGTGGCGAGGTTCATTACGGGAAATGTAATTGCAATACCGGCAACTACATTCGGGTCATTGATCGCATGGCCGATGACCACAGAGTCAATGATATTATATAGAGCCATCACCACTGTGCCGACAACCGCCGGGAGACTGTAGCGAAGCAAAAGTTTCCAGATGGTTCCTGTGGCGAGTTCTTTTATTCGGGAGTTCTCGTTGGTGTTTGCTGATTTCTTATTTTGCGATATAGTATTCTCTGATTTCATGGCGATTTGATAGCATAAAGCGTATGAGCCGGGGGGATTCCACTCGGCCGATCTTATATATTTTTAACAAGATAGTGGTGATCAAAGTTGTGAGAAAGAGATGGAGAGAGATTGATAGTGAGGTTTATCAGCTTGTATGCCAGGACAGAAGACATGACATAATAACGGTGTCCATCTCTTCGAAGGACACCGTCATATTATAGTAAAGTCTTGATAGTCAAACTATTGATTAGAACCTGATCTTTACCACTTATCAAAATAACTCGAAAAACTATTTTTTAAACAGTAAAACAAAATAAAATGAAAAAACTTTTGTCACTAAAACCACATTAAATTCAGATCACTAATAAGCTTTTTGTGTCAAAGAGACAGGGATTTCTCCTTTTAGTGCCTTATGAATGATGAGATGTCTTGCATAATGGCTTGACGGCTGTCATTCTGTTGAGAGGTCTCTATGACTTGAAAGCGGTAGCAAAGGTACTTAATTATTTTCATACTGCCAAATATATTTGGGTAAAATTTTAAAATAATTTAGAATATAAGGCTAAATCCTGTAATTATGTATATGATTAAATGTAAGTAAAAATATGGAGTATGGCAAAGAATATAGATTGTACTATTGCAAAGTGAAAGATAGGGAGTGTACGGAAAGGTGTATCAGGAAGGTTTTGGTATATTTGTGAATTTATGTAAGCATACTGTAAAAAATGTTAAGCCTCCGGCTTGATAGCACCGGAGGCTTAGCAATTCTTTAGTGAAATTGAGCAGCTGCTTAGGATATTTTAGGAAAGAGAAGTTTCAGGGTCTCGTCTTTTCTATAATTGTCTCGGCTAAGACAAAGTCGATAGGTGAATCGATGTCTATACTCCGTTCCTCAGGCATGGGATAAGGTATTATCTTTCTGAATCCGGAGAGGGGGGAGCGTCTGAGAGAGCGTACCCCCATCACGTAGATAGCCCCGTTATATTCCCAGACTTCTGGAGCATCCTGGCGCCGGGTGAAAAGACCGTCGCCCTTTGAAATATGGAGCATCCCCTCGGAGTCCACCTCAAAGGCGTTGTAATAGGGATTTGTGCGGGCAGGGCGCACCCCGACCACCATATCTATTTCCGGTGTCCATAGCTTTGCAGCCAAGACTATGTCGTCGGCACTGCGAAGAGGAGAGGTGGGTTGCAGAAGTATCACTTTTTGATATTCTCTGCCCATACGTTTCATTTCATCAAGCGCATGGATGATGACTTCGTAGCTACCTGTCTTATCGCCGGCAAGTTCTGCCGGACGCATGAAGGGGAATGAAATGCCTTCGGTCTCTGCCACTTTCCTGATCTCTTCGGAATCGGTGCTGACGACGATATCTTCAATATTCGCACCGGCCTTGATAGCATGGCGGATTGTATGTGAGATCAGAGGCAGTCCGGCAAGCGGACGGATGTTCTTACCCGGCACCCCCTTACTCCCGCCGCGGGCGGGGATTAGATATAGGGTGTCCCGCATGACGGGAGAAGAACCCTTAAAAGTATCAGTTTGAGTATTCATTGTCAAATACGATTAAGAAATAAGTATCCCCCGGTTCTCAATGAAGTCTTAACTTAAATGGAGTAGAATTTTTTCTGAGGATACGGATGCCACTCGCGTGAGAGAATGGTAGCAGCCATGATAGCCGGAGTGTTTTCTTTGAAATAGGGATTGGGAGCAGACGCCGCCACTCGACGGAAAGCGTCTGACAAAACCAGTTCGAGTCCTCGGGCTATCTCCTCACGACTACTTCCACAATGGACCACAGACTCTCCGCATTCGCGTCCATGCTGCCGACGTCCTATATCGAGAGTGGGGATATGGACAGACGGAACTTCCACCAGTCCTGAAGAGGAATTGCCGACCACAGCCACACAGAATTGTAATAATGAGAGATAGCGTATGCGTCCGAGCGACGGAATGGCAAGCACATTCTTAGGAAAGCGGGCTCTGAATTTCTCAATAGTGTCAGTCAGCTGTCTGCTGTCCACATCATTGTTGGGATATGTGAACACTATCTTTAGATTCTCTCTTTCTATCATAACCTCAAGGGCAGCCATGAGATTGGAAAGCTGTTCGATAGGAGGGATAGGGTCGAGCGTGGCTGCATGGAGAGTGGCAAGCACCACCTTCCCTTCAAGATTAAAACCGAGTGATGTCTCAAGTTCCGGCTTTGACATGAGCGGGGCATTCAGGGCGTTATATACCCCTAACGCACCGCATACTATCACATCTTCCGGATTCTCTCCCATCTGTCTGACCCTCTGTGCGCATCTTTCTGTCTCCACGAGATGAAGCGATGCCATCTTGGTGATCGCGTGTCGGATAGAGTCATCGAAGGCACCCTCCGAAATGGTTCCTCCGGCAATATGTGCTATCGGGATACCTGTCAGAAGTGCTCCGGAAGCTGCTCCGAGAATTTCAAATCTGTCGCCGAGCACCACGAGGAGATCCGGTTTCATATCCGAGAGGATATTGCTGAATCCTCTGAGTGCGTCCGAGGTGACGTCGGCTGCACGACCTGCCGTAGGCACTGTGGCATCCGGTCCGAATCCATCTTGAGCAATCTCATTAACGGTCAGTCCACACTCCTCCATGAGGTGCATATTGGTAGCTATAATCCTGACATCAGCTTCACGACGGCGCAATTCTTCAGCAAGCGGATGGAGCAGACCCCAGTCGGCTCGAGTTCCGGTTGCCATGGCTATTACGGGAGTTTTTTTCATCAGAGGAGGGGAGTGGTCTCTATAAGTTCGTCATAAAAGAAATCACGTATAGCGGTCGTGCCGATCACTTTGTCCCACATCATGGGAGAGATTCCATTACCGGGACGTTTCACCGTGATATTCTCTTCCGAGAGAATTTCACCCTTCCTGATATCACGGGCTGCCACAATACTTTTACGGGCCACTGTCTTATTTGGGGCCTCACTCCCGGAGACTGCCTTTATGCCATCGCCGCAAGCTTGCTCCACATTGCGTATCATTCTCACCATCTCGCTGAGTTCTCCCGGTTCGAGCGACGCTTTATGGTCAGGGCCGGGAAGAGAGCGATCAAGAGTAAAATGTTTTTCAATCACCTTCGCGCCCATCGCGACTGCAGCCACGGGAATCTCCAGTCCCTGCGTATGGTCGCTATAGCCCACCTCGATGCCGAAACGCTCCTTTATGGATAGCATCGCCCGGAGGTTGACATCACTATATGGAGTAGGGTATTGGGTGTTGCAATGAAGAATGATTATGTCATCTTTTGTCAGTGAAGATTCAGCGGGATATGAAGGATGCTGTCCTGTAAGGACAAGCAGGGCATCCTCAATTTCCTCCATAGTGCTCATGCCGGTGGAGAGAATGACCGGAATGCCGGCTGCCGCTATCTTGCGGAGGTAAGGCAGATTAGTGATTTCGCCCGAGGGAATTTTCATCCAATCCTGACCTAATTCGCGAAGGCAATCGATGGATACGAGATCGAATGGTGTGCTCATAAAGCCAATCCCTTCACTTTCGCAAAGGGACTTGAGTTCGCGATAATCGGAAAGAGGGAGATGTATGGCCCGACACATGTCGAGCTGAGATTCCTCCTCCCCCGTCAGGCGTTTCTGATATTCAGCCTTAGGGGCGATGGAAGAGATGACCAGTTCCGGCACGGCTGTCTGAAACTTTACGTAATCGGCTCCGGCGCGGGCAGCGGCTTTGACCATCTCTCTCGCACGTTGAAGCGAGCCGTTGTGATTGACTCCGGCCTCTGCGATGATAATGGTGTGTTGTCTTTCAGAATTCATTTCTGACTCCCGTCTCAATTACCGTAAAAAATAGCCTCTTTCTGATAACGGGCCATAAGAGTCTTATCGGCCCAATCCGTGCAGGGGCTTATAGGGATTCCCAGGGCTTCCATTATTATGTAGTCCGTAAGGGGTGCGCCGGCGTATATAGAGCATATAGCTCCGCCTCCGAGACGTGGATTCACTTCCATTAGCAAATAACGGTTCTGCTTGTGGTCGTGGAGGAACTGCAGTGTGACAGGACCGCGCAGCGGAAAAGTCCCCAGCACCCGGAGAGAGAGTTCGTGGAGTTCTTCAATGCGGCAAGTCTCGGTGCGTGTCACTTCTCCTCCCATCACTTCAAGACGTTTGCGGGGCACGATCACCATCGGCTGTCCGTCTTTGTCCACAAAGCAATCCACGGTGTATTCACTATTCTCCTCGATATATTCCTGCACGAGATAATCACTGAGATTATCAAGATGCATGAGATCTTCAATATTGTGGAAAATCTTTATACCCCTTGAGGAGGAGCCGTGACGTGGTTTTGCAATAGCCGGCATCTCGGCTGAGATGACGCTATATGTGAGTGGAATCGGAATACCGGCTTCCTTGAACATAGCGGCAGCCTCCACTTTGTCGAACATCGCTTTTGAAAGATCGAAGTCGCTGACCGGGATAAAAACGTCGGGCAAGAGGTCGCGCAAGCGGCTTGCTATCTCTATCGCTCCGTCTACGAAGGGCAGAACGATCTTTACATCATATTCGCGTATCACTCTTTCGAGGTCGGCCACTACTTCGGGGTCATTCCATCGGAGCCCGACAATCACTTTGCCGACAATGGCGATAGGCACATTTTCGTCAAGTTCGTAACTGACAATTTCTATATCGTAACCCAGACGCTTGCCGCTACGTTTCAGAAGTTCGGCCATAGAGACGCGGCGCGCGCCTCCCAGCATGAGCACTACAAGTTTATTATTATTCATCTGTTGTAGATATCGGGTTTGTATTTGGAGAGATTGGTTCCGGCTGCAAACCAGTCAGCGGTGATTTTCAAGCCTTCTTCAAGAGAGACCTGTGGTTGCCAGCCTGTGAGTTCTTTAATCTTGGTGTTGTCGCCACAGAGTCTGAACACCTCGCTCTTGGAGGGGCGTATGCGTTCAGGGTCTTTCTGCCATTCCACGTCCGCGCCCATCACTCGCGCTATGGTGTCGAGAGTCTCAAGCATGGAGACTTCTGTGCCTGTGGCTATATTGACCTCTTCACCGATTGTGAGGTGGCTTTCCGCTATAGCGATAAAGCCACGACAGGTGTCGGTCACGAAATTAAAGTCGCGTGTAGGAGTCAGGTCACCCACCTTTATCTTGCGTTCACCGGAGGCTATCTGAGTGATGATAGTCGGAATTATGGCACGGGCGCTCTGCCGCGGACCGTAGGTGTTAAACGGACGTGCTATGCTGACCGGGAGCCCGAAGGCATTGTGGAAACTCATCGCTATGGCGTCCGCCCCTATCTTGGTGGCGGAATATGGAGATTGCGGTTGGCGAGGATGACACTCGTCGATAGGCACATATTTTGCTGTGCCATACACTTCCGAAGTGCTTGTCACGACGATACGTCCTACTCCGGCATCTCTCGAAGCCTGACAGATATTCAAAGTCCCCTTGATATTGGTGTCGACATAACTGTCAGGAGCCTCATAACTGTAAGGGATGGCTATCAGAGCTGCAAGATGGAAAACGATGTCAGCTCCCTGCACGAGGCGACGGCAGAAATCCGGATCTCTTACGTCGCCGGTCATAATCTCAAGATTCGGATGCGTTAAGCCTTCGAGCCAGCCCCAGTTATTAAATGAATTGTATTGAGCCAGAGCCCTCACCTGATAGCCCTCTGCAAGCAGAGCCTCCGTGAGATGACTTCCTATGAACCCGTCGGCTCCTGTCACTACCGCTTTCTTCATTTATATATCTTACGTGTGTCTGTGGTAAAGTTGATTAATTCCGAGGAAGGAGTTGTCGGAGCTGCAATGAAGAAGCCCCCGTCCTGTCAGGGCTTCTTGTAAGTTCCTATATGCCGTTCCTTCTTAATATCGAAAATGTCAGAAATCTTAAAGAAAATGCCAGTCTCTTCCACATCTCCGAATTCATGGTTTATGGCTGTGCCGAAATTGCGCATCGTTCCGGAAAGACCGATATAGGCATTGACCAAAGGAGGGATATTGCGTCCCGTTTCGCGCACGGCATGGTTGAGTCTGCGGTAATCTTCCCGGAAATCATCTCCGGTGAAAAGCTTCTGTATCTCCTCGGAGTCCGCATTGGTAAGAAGTTCCTTTATAGGATGGGCCAGACCGTCGGGATCCGGAAAATAGCGGTGGATAAAACCCAGAAGCAGGTCGCGACAATATTCCCCGTAAGACGGATACATCGTGAATTTGCCGAATAAATACCTGATTTGAGGATATATCACCGTGAGCGCACCCAACCCATCCCAAAGGTTGTCGAGAGTATACAGAGCCTTCGTGCCGGCCTTGGAGCTTTGGAAAGGGAGGGCGACAAAAGATCTGCCCAACTCCAGAGTGGAAGGCAGAATCTCCTTGACGAATCTTTCCGAGAAACGGAATAGATGAGACGTAGCCATGCGCGGAATGCCCGCGTCACTTACTTTTATATTCTCTCCGAGGAGAAACCGGTATCCACCCGTAATTTCCCGGTCGTCCGGATTCCATACAATAAGCTGTTGGCATGCCGGAGTCATAGTGTCGTATTCGTCGATATCGCAGCTTTTGCCCGTGCCGCCTCCTGCATCGCGGAAGGCAATCTCCCGAAGTCTTCCGATTTCCTGCATAGTGTAAGGAGCATTATGGGCATCGACGATATAAATCATGTTATTACCCTTGTTAGTATAGCGAAGCAGCCGCTCGGGAGTCAGTTCGCTCTCAATCAGCTGTCGATCAATAGGGTCGATGATTTTTTTCATAATCTGCATTGTGACTGAGAGTTCCGGCACACAAAGCATGTAAACGGAACTTCTTAAAAACGCGTGAGTGCAAAATTAGCTAATTCTTGCGAAAGATGCAACTACCCGCCTCCACTTCACTCCTGTCATTACGCACACGAAGAAAAAATTTAAAGAAAAATACAGAAAAATTTGGAAGACTCAAAATAAACCACTAATTTTGCAGTCGCTTAGAGGAGCAAAGAATTTTGGAGAGATGGCAGAGTGGTCGATTGCGGCGGTCTTGAAAACCGTTGAGGGTAACACCTCCGGGGGTTCGAATCCCTCTCTCTCCGCCACCAACCAAAGCAAATCCGCTGTAACCCATAAAGTTACGGCGGATTTAATTTTTATCCCATACAAATTATAGGCGAAACCTAGACCCATACAAACGAGTTGGTATCATAGAAAATCAGGCTTGTGAACATCGGTTTCTTAGGGTAAAGAAAAAAGAATCACGAGGAATCTTGACAAAGTTTCTTGTATGTCTGAAAGAATAGCCATACGAAAAAAAGCGGAATTATTTCATTTTCTTGCGATGATGAAGCAGGAGGTGTCGGAATATTCTCTTTCGTGTTACAAAATTAGAGAAAATCGGATTAGACGCCCTTAATGAGTGGATTATTCTACAGAATTAAGAATAACGGGTGTAATATAGCCGGATTATCCTTAAGCAAATGAAAAGGAACTGGAGAAGACGGAAAAGACCGATAAATTGAGTAATTTTGTCTCTCCCTTGATAACTTGGCTGATTAAAAAATTATATACATAAGTAGCTAAGAACAATTAATAATATGATAGATGCGCGATAATTTTGAGTCAGGTTGGCCGCGGAGCGAAGGAGCTTAGCGGACTAAGCGACTGAGAGACAAGGTCAAGATGACCAAAATTAGCCGCATATATCATATTAAGATACTTTCAAAGTTACTGAGTTATTATATCGTTTAATTTTTCTTAGCTACTTAGCTTCTTAGTATGGACTATAAGAAATTACAGGATAAATGTCGCGGTTCGCTTGTAGGGGGAGCCGTAGGAGATGCCCTTGGCTTTCGTGTCGAGTTTATGAGTCTTTCAGAAATACGGAGTCAGTTCGGAAAGAAGGGTATCACCCGTTACGACTCTCGGGCCGGAGAGGCTCATTTCTCTGACGATACGCAAATGACTCTCTATACTCTCGAAGGAATGATGAACGGTGTGGTTGCTACAAAAGCCGGTAAGACGGAAGACATACTGCCATATATCGAGAAAGCTTATCTAAACTGGTATGAGACCCAGATCTCATTCCCAAAAGATCTGCAGGAAAGCTGGATTAGCAAGCTCCGGCCGCTTTGGGCCCGTCGATGTCCGGGAATGACTTGTCTCAGTGCATTGGAGAGTATATCCCGTGGTCAATCTGCGGTCAATGACTCAAAAGGTTGCGGAGGTGTGATGAGAGTGGCTCCTATCGGAATTTTTAATGCTGTGCATCATAATCTTTATGATTACGCCGATACCGCCCGGCTTGCCGGCTGGGCTGCTGAGATCACTCATAAGCACATTGCAAGCACTTTTGCTTCAGCTTTACTTGCCACGACCGTGATGAATTGTATTCATGATGAAATGGTCGACCGGATGCAGTTCTTCTTCATAGTCACCGGCGGTCTTATCATGATGAGGGAATACTTTCCGGATCATGATTCTCAACTTCAAGAGTTTGACTCTCTAATTCGCCGTGCGCTGGAACTTGGGAAAAGCGATATTCCTGATGAAGAGGCTATTCATGAACTTGGAGAAGGATGGACGGGCGACGAAGCGATAGCCATAGCCGTCTATGCTGTCATGCGCCACATAGAGAGTTTTGAAGACTGTATAGTCTGTGCAGTCAATCATGACGGCGACAGCGACTCCACAGGAGCAATAGCCGGCAATATAATCGGAGCCATACTCGGTTATTCCGCTATCCCCTCATACTATCTGGATCACCTTGAACTTGAACCCATTCTCGTCTCAATGGCTGATGATCTGTGTGCAGACGTAAAAGACAGAGCGGTGAACCTCCGTATCGGGCAGCGATACATTGACCATCTACCCGCCGGAATAGATACGGACTCACTGATAAGCACCGACCCAGAATAAGTTGCCGAAAGAAGTGATTAGAGAGAAGGGGGAGAGAGAGCATATTCCGCTTGCAGGGTGTGGTCTGACGGTGCTCCTGAGCAGTTGCGCGGCAAAGCGGCAGTAGAGGCATTTGTGGACATCGCAGTAAGCGGTGCGAAGATGAAGCAACGCTTGGCTTCGCAAGGAGGAGTCACACTTCAGGCCGGCATTTTCCCATTGACGGATGATTGAGTTCTTTTCCGCAGGCAGCAATTCCAAGAGGTCGATGGCTTTCTCCGCCATATTAGTGTCCCCGCGAAATGAAGCGTAGGCATAGACCGTCGGGGCGACGGCATTGATAAGGAGAAGTTGCAGGCTTGTTTTGGAAAGTCGGGTTGGAGCACATGCGGATTCATCACCGAAACTGAAATGTCCGGACCAGAATCCCGAAAGTTCTGTAGAGAAGAACTGCATTAGGGAATCCGGATCCGAGCAGAAGGATGCCAGCCGGCCCACGGACGGCAATCCGCGAACCAGAAGTGCAGCCAACAGAGCGATGCGTCGATGAGGAAAGTTCTGAGGACGCGATCTTGAGTATTTCCATATTCCCGGTGGCACCGGTTGCAGAGCATATTTACCCGCCAGAAACATATACTCCCTGCAAAGACTCTGGAAGTAAGAATCGGCAGGATGCAACCCGGGATCAAGCATGGCGGCCTGTCCAAAGAGAAGAGCTTCTATCTGATGCAGAGAGTCGCTATGGCGGTAAAGAAATTTTAGAGGAATCGACTTTGCCGTCAGCTCGAAAGGATCGCCGTTAAGTCCGAACCCCAATGAGCGCGCCAGAATAATGAAGAAAGTCTGATCCCAATCGCTGCCGGTGGCCTTATGTATTTCCATTACTCTCGACGCCTTATGCTGCATCCTCTCTATCGACAGGCTCTCAAGCCAGTCGGTTATCACGAGAGAAGACAATTCCCCAAGAAATCGCTCACATCTGACGGCATTTATTTTTTCCTCCAAAGACGCATATCTTGAATAAAAAGACTGGGGCATGACAATTTCGAGTTGCGGAATAAGCGCACCGTCTGATCTCTGAGGATTGAAATCATTGACGGCAACTACATGGAGCGCCACGGAGTCATAAGTTTTGTCGCGATCATGACCATGACGTAGCCAATCCGAAGCTTTGACATGTATCTCTACATTACCCACCCATTCAATTCCGTCAATCTTGAATTTGGCATTAAAAAAATCAGGACCGGAATCATTGTTAAGCCGTCCCGGGTCAATGACGTCAAGCCGACTTCCGTCGACAAGAGTGAATCTCCTGCCTGCCACGCTTGATTTCCATAGGTATTGATAGAGCCGTTCCATATAGTCAAGTCTGGAGGATAACGGACATGTGCGTGTTGGCCTCAGCCATCATACCTCCCTGCAAATATAGCCATTCTATGCGAAGCAACCAAAAATCCGGACTGTAACATTGTTGTGATAGTATAAATATGATAATAAATGTTAATAAGGTTTAATTTAATTTGCCTTCGGCTTTGTTAAGTCATCCGGAAGTGTTAACTTTGCGGTGTGTTTTTCATAGTATTAAATTAAGATTAAGGTTTCGGTCTATTTCTTTGTGAAAAGGGATAGACTTTTTTTTGTCCTTATGGGGGAGGGAAAATCTTTCTGTAGCAATGCATCTGCATATAATCCGACATGCCGGAGGAGGCCATAAAGGGGTGGGGGGAATGAACCGAATGAAAGGACGTATTGTTTCAACCACAGAAAACAATTTAGTTGAAACATATAAACGTTATCAAGAAATGGCAACTGCAAAAAGTCTTAAAGGCACCAAGACCGAAGTGAATCTCGCCACAGCATACGTGGCTGAATCAACAGCTTATACACGCTATACATTCTACGCTCAGCAGGCGGAGAAAGACCAGTATTATCAATATGCCAATATCTTCAAGGAGACAGCCGACAATGAGCTGCATCACGCCAAGATTTATCTTAAATTCCTGACCGAGGGAGGTTCTACAGCTCTTCCCACTCCGGTTGACACAGGCGTGATCGGCCCTACATCGTCAGATCTTGCCATTGCTGCCTCAGAAGAGGAGATGGAGGGTGTCGACCTCTATGAGAAGAGTGCTCAGGTGGCTGAGGAGGAAGGTTTCCCCGAGATTGCCTCGAGATTCCGCGCCATCGCCACAGTCGAGGCGCATCACCGCGAACGCTTCGAGAAGATGCGCAAGCGCATTGAGGATGGTACTGTCTGGAAGCGTGAGAAACCCATCAAATGGCAGTGTCTCGTATGCGGCTACATCTTTGAGGGTGTAGAGCCGCCGAAGGTATGTCCGGCATGTGCTCATCCTTATCAACACTACATGCCGGCTGAAGATAATATCTGATTTTATCATACGCATCTATCATATCATAGATTTTTCTTAGATAATCAGACACAGCCGTCTTCCTGCAATCTAAAAGAACTCCGCATCGCATATAAGAATATATCCGATGCGGCGTTTTTTCTTTAGGATATGACATAAGGATTTTTTAATTTTGCAAATTAAAGAGCATCCCCGGGCAGAGGGAGCTTGACCAAATACTTCAATAAAATGAAAAGAACCACCACACTGTTTTACGCCTGTATCGCGATATTGCTGACAGTCGTCACCCTCTCTGTGCCGGCAATGGCCAAGAAAAAGAATGAAGGCGGCAAAGCCATGCCGAAATTCTCCGAGACCATATATGATTTCGGAAATATCAAAGAAAAGGGAGGACCGGTGTCTCACGAATTTGAGTTTACCAATATAGGCAACGGCAATCTTGTGATAACCGATGCCTCTGCCGAATGTGGTTGCACACGTCCCGAATATAGCGACAAACCCATAGCCCCCGGTAAGAAAGGTAAGATAAAAGTGACGTTCAATCCGATCGGACGTCCGGGAGCATTCACGAAGCAAGTGACGATTCGCACCAATGGCGATCCGCGCAAAGTGCGACTGAAGATTCGCGGCACAGTCGTGCCTAAATAATATATCCTCGGATGATACTTACGAAGAGAGTATACACTGTGCTGCTTCTTGTCGTCATTGCCGCGACCGGATTGTCTGCGTCATTTGCTGCCGACAATCTGCGTTGGTTGTCGACAGAATATGATTTCGGCACATTTCCCGAAGCCGGAGGAAAGCGCATGGGAGAGGTGAGATTCATAAATGAAGGTTCGGCTCCTACAACTATCAACCGTGTACGCCTGACTTGTGGATGCACATCCGAAAGCCACACGGAAGGACTTGTGAATCCCGGCGACACCGCCATTGTCAGCTTTACGTACAATCCGGCCGGACGTCCCGGACGGTTTGAGAAATCCATAAAGGTATACACCGGAGAGAATAATGATCTGACTACAGTCCGGATGCGCGGCACAGTCATCGGTGCGCCTCAGACTCTGGCCAATGACTATCCGGTGGAAGCCGGTCCGCTGCGTCTTGACTCCCGCAGGATAGACTTCGGCAAAGTGCGCCACGGCACATCCCGGCATCATTTTATAGTGCTTTACAATCAAGGATCCACCCCGCTTAAGCCGGTCTGGACTAATCCCGGAGAAGCTGTTGATATAGATTTGTCCAATCATGTCATACCTCCGGGCGAACTCACGACTATGAGCGTATATCTCAACACTCGAGACGAAGAGAGAATGGGCCCGTTGGAATATTCGTTTGTCATCACCCCGGATGCGGAAAGATCTGATTCCACAGTGACCTACTCAATCTTGGCGGATATTACTCCCGATCTCCGGGACATGACTCCTGAGGAACTTGAGAACGCTCCGCGCGTAGAATGTTCTCCACGCCGCATAGAAACGGGAATCCTCAATACGGATAAAAATAGGAATCTGGCATCATATCCGGTGACGTTTGCTATTTCCAATCAAGGTCATACCGATCTTCACGTGGCGAGGATAGTTGCAAAGGGAGTGCCGATGAAGCTCAAACGCTATCCCACGTCGCTTAAACCTGGCAAGAGCGGAAGGGTAGAGGCAGTAATCGATTTCAGAAAATTCCCTGCCGGCCCCTTCAATTTCAAGATTGAAGTAATTACTGACGATCCGTTACGCCCGATCGCTCCCATAAGCGTGAGCGGAGAAATGGAATAAAAGTCGTATGCCGTATAGATCATATTAAGATATTTTCAAAGCTACTGAGTTATATTAGCTACTTAAATAAACCGATATTTCTATTCAACCCAATATAACCCATTCCCATGGAACATCCCGAAAACAGTCATGAATATAAAGGACTCACAGTCAACTCCGGAGTGAGTTCGCAACCTACCGTCAATCCCTACCGTAAACCTAATAGAGCCCGTAAACGCCTGCTGTCGGCAGGTGAATATGTGGAAGGAATATTGAAAGGCAACGTCAGCATCCTCGGTCAGGCTGTGACTCTTGTGGAGAGTACCGCCGACATTCATCAGTCACTTGCCCAGGAGGTGATTGAGAAATGCCTCCCGCACAGCGGAAATTCAAAGCGTATCGGCATCACAGGTGTGCCGGGAGCCGGAAAGTCCACATCCATCGATGTCTTCGGACTCCACGTACTCCAAAAGGGAGGCAAGCTGGCGGTACTTGCCATCGATCCCTCAAGCGAGCGCACGAGAGGCAGTATCCTCGGCGATAAGACCCGCATGGAAAAACTCTCACAGGAGAAAGATGCCTTCATCCGTCCCTCTCCCTCGGCAGGCAGCCTCGGAGGTGTGGCACGTAAGACTCGGGAGACCATTGTGCTTTGCGAAGCTGCCGGATATGACAATATATTCGTTGAGACAGTAGGTGTGGGACAGAGCGAGACGGCAGTCCATTCAATGGTGGACTTCTTTCTGCTCATACAGCTTGCCGGCACCGGCGATGAGCTTCAGGGCATCAAGAGAGGCATCATGGAGATGGCAGATGGCATTGTCATCAACAAATGTGACGGCGACAACGTGGAGCGTGCCAACCTTGCGGCGGCACAGTTTCGCAATGCCCTTCATCTGTTCCCCCCGACGCCGTCACGCTGGAGACCGGAAGTACTGACCTACAGCGGATATTTCAACCTCGGCATAGACAAAGTGTGGGATATGATCGACCGTTACTTCGAATATGTAAAGAAGACCGGCTATTTCGAGCGCAAGCGTAACGAGCAGGCGAAATACTGGATGATAGAGACCATCAACGAACAGCTGCGCGACAGTTTCTACCACACTCCTGAAATTCGCACACTTCTCGAACAGAAGGAACTTCGCGTTCTCAACAACGAGCAATCCTCCTTCACGGCTGCGCGCGATATGCTTGATTTCTATTTCTCGAATTTGCGAGCCAAATAGTAGAGACAACGGCCTGCAACTCCTCTTCAGGAATCATGACTAAGACCACTGACAGTAGGTTTGACATACTGAAATTCATACTGGCACTCCTGATTCTCATCCTTCACACGACGCTATATCCGGAGATATTCCGTCCTTGGGTGAGATCGGCGGTGCCGGTGTTCTTTATCATATCGTCCTACTTCTTTTTTCGTCCGGTATATGCCTCTGCTTACGGCTCTCACGGACGCTTCTCTCATTACGTGAAACGAAGTGTCGTCCTTTACTTCTTCTGGTTTGCAATATTGATAATTCCAACCTGCCGGATATATCACTACTTCTCGGCTGGGGTCTTGGAGGGCTTATGGAAAATTTCCTTCAATATTTTCTTTGGAGGCACATTCCCGGCATCTTGGTTCATCTCCGCATGTGTGATAGGAATATCCATAGTATATGCAGCCCGAAGGCATCTCCGCATAATGACCGTCGCAGCTCTGTTATGCTATCTGATATGTTGTTCGCTCACCAACTATTTCAAACTCCTTCCATCTTTCAATGAATGGTTTGTCCATACATTCCCTATCTGGAATCCGGCTAACAGTTTCCCGGCCTCCCTGCTCTGGATATGTGCAGGCGCCATTATTGCCCGTCGGGAGAATGAGGATAAACCTCTTTTCCGCCTTCCGGTTAATCTTGTTCTTATGGTTGCCGGATTCATACTCCTCTGGCTTGAACATAGATATATCTGCGCCAACAGATGGGAGAGGACAGATGATTGCTATCTGAGTCTGATTGTTGTGGCTCCGGCACTTTTCATGGCTATATTGTCATTGCCCGGCGTCTCTTTCTCCTGGACCATCCTATTGCGCCACGCCAGCGTAATAATCTACTGTCTGCATGCCACCATTGCCCGTCTTCTTTTTATTCATTTCAAGGAGGTGCGTATCCTCCAGCCGGAATCGGGAGTATATAACTTTGCCATTACCCTCCTGAGTGTAGCTCTTGCAAGCACTCTGATTCTGATCCTGCAGCGTCGCAAATTCTTTTCATGGCTTCGTTTCTCATACTAAGCCTCCGCCAAATATTTCTAATCTATTTAAGCCGAATATATGTTATCATTAGTAGGTCTTTACAAATTATAATAAGATGATGGAAAATAGCCAAATAGTTGTCGGGATAGGAGAGGCCCTCTGGGATCTTCTTCCCGAAGGAAAGAAGATCGGGGGTGCGCCCGCGAATTTCGCATATCATGTGTCACAGCTGGGGTTGCCCGGAATCGCAATCAGTGCGGTTGGGCGCGACCTTCTCGGCGAGGAGCTTATCCGGCAGTTCGAGCAACTGTCTCTCAACACAGAGATGTCGGTGGTAGACTATCCGACAGGGACAGTCCTTGTAGAGGTGGATGAAGTCGGCATACCCTCATATAACATCAGGCAGGGGGTGGCGTGGGACAACATACCGTTCACTGACGCGCTCGAACAACTTGCCTCAAAGACCACAGCCGTATGTTTCGGATCTCTCGCCCAGCGCAGCGAAGTGTCGCGGTCCACTATTCATAGATTTCTGGACGCCATGCCCGAAGACAGGGAGACACTCAAGATTTTCGATATAAATCTGCGACAGCAATTCTATACCCCCGAACTCATAGAAGAGTCGATGCGGATATGCAATGTCTTGAAGATAAACGATGAAGAGCTGGAATTGATAAGCGGTTTATTTGACTATCCGGCTATAGATTTTAAAGATAAATGCAGGATGCTGCTGGAGAAATATGATCTCAAGATACTCATACTTACGTGTGGGGTTGATGGCAGTTATGTGTTTACACGCGGCGGTGAGTCATTTGTAGAGACTCCCAAGGTGGAGGTGGCTGACACGGTCGGGGCCGGTGACTCATTTACGGCGGCTTTTACAGCGGCTTACCTCCGGGGACTACCCATGGAAGAGGCACATCGACACGCGGTGAAAGTGTCGGCTTTCGTATGTTCCTGTCAGGGCGCGATGCCGAAACTCCCTGAGTCACTTCTTCTCTAAGCCCCGATACGAGAATTCTGACAAAATATAGACGACAATATATTGCAGACACTGTATAGCCATCTGTTTTCGATATTTACCCCCCGTTGTATACCCGACAACTTTTTCGTAATTTTGCATAATAAAGAAGATCTCACTTGTTATATATTCATGTCCGACGGCTTACACGGAGAATACTCCCTCTCATTTGAGAGTCCCGGATAAAGACAAGAGACAACGGGCATGAGAAATAATCGAGACGATGGCACGTAATAGAGACAATCGGCATCGCGGAGCCGTGGAAGACCGCGTATTGGCATGGCGCAACGAGGGCACGGAGACATCTCCGTTGATGGAATTCGTTATGAGTAAACGTCCTGATGTGAAGCGCAGCGACGTGAAGACATGGCTCAAGTATGGGCATCTGATGCTCAATGGAATTGTCACTACAGCTTTTGATGCTCCCGTCACTCCCGGTGACTGGGTCGAACTCAATATTGCCCGTCCCTTCGTCACCCTTCGTCATCCGAGACTGAAACTCGTATATGAAGATGATGATGTCATCGTGGTCAATAAAGGCTACGGTCTCCTCTCCGTTGGCACGGAGAGTCATCGTAAGGAGGAATCCGCATTCAGTATTCTCCGCGACTATGTGAAGCGGCAGCATCCCGCCAATAAGCTCTACGTCGTGCATCGCCTTGACCGCGACACTTCCGGACTTATGATGTTTGCCAAGAATGAAGCCGCCCAAGAGACACTCCGTCATAATTGGAACAATATGGTGCTGGAGCGTACTTACGTTGCCCTGCTTGAAGGAGCCTTGCGCACAGACTCAGGCTACGTAAAGAGTCGTCTGGCCGAAAATTCCCAATTCGTGGTATATAGCACTGATGAAGAAGGGGAAGGAAAACTTGCCGTGACTCATTACAAGGTGCTTCGTCGAGCAAACGGATTTACGCTTGCCGAGTTTTCGCTTGATACCGGCCGAAAGAACCAGATACGGGTGCATTGCAAGGATCTGGGACATCCTATCGTCGGCGACCGCAAATATGGCGCACGCCATAGTCCCCTCTCCCGCCTTGCCCTTCATGCGCGCACACTTCGCTTCGCACATCCGGTGACACGAAAAGATATGCGGTTTGAGACCCCTGTGCCTTCGCGGTTCATGAGTCTTGTTAAGGAGAATCGAACCGACAAGAAAGACAACAACTAAGCTGCTAAGAAAAATTAATGATATATCATATCAAAATATTTTTAAAGCCACTTAGTCATATCGTTTAAATTTTTCTTAAGTAGCTAAGAAAAATTAATAATATGATAGATGCGCGATAATTTTGAGTCAGGTTGGCCGCGGAGCGAAGAAGCTTAGCGAGCTAAGCGACTGAGCGACAAGGTCAAGATGGCCAAAATTAGCCCCATATATCATATTAAGCTACTTTCAAAGCTACTGAGTTATTATATCGTTTAATTTTTCTTAGCTACTTAGCTACTTAGCTATTTACTTATGAAAATTGACACATCCTCATATTATCCGGAGCCGTTGCTTCCGCCCGAAGATAAAGATAGCGGAAGCTTTGTGGAAGATGAATCCTTTGTGAAGCACGACAACACGACAGTGCAGAATCATATATCTGCCCACAATGTGGCTGACGATACCCTTGACAATATCCTTGATGAGATAGATGAGAGGGGAGGATTCGATTCCAAGGATTCCTTTTCAGGTGGACCGCTCGATATGCTTTCCACCCTCCTGTCCTGGATTTTCGTGCCCCTTCTCATGCCCGTCTATGGGATGATTCTGCTTTTTGACCTCAGTATCCTGAGCTACGCCCCTTCGGCCTCCAAATGGATGTTTACTCTGGTGGTGTTTTTCATCAACTGTGTCATTCCGATGATTCTCATTCTCCTTCTCAAGAAGATGGGAGTGGTGCAGGATTATGGACTCAACGGACGTCGCGAACGCCTTGTGCCCTATATCATCACCGCCCTCTGTATGGGAACTACGGCATGGTATATGTCGGTCAAAGGAGCCCCGCTATGGATAGCTATGTTCTTTGCCGGCGGCGGCCTCGCAGCAGTCATCAACACTGTGATAAACTTCCGGTGGAAGATTTCCGCACATGCCGCCGGCATTGCAGGCGTTGTAGCCATGATGGTGCGGGTGGCCCACATAGGGTTTCGTCCTGACGGCGCTGCCTTCGCATGGCTGATAATATGGATCATGCTTGCCGGTCTGCTCGGAGCCGCGCGCGTATGGCTCGGTCGTCACACTGTCTGGCAGGTGATGGGCGGGTATGCCGTAGGTTTCCTGAGCGTTTATTTACTCATCACATATATTTGATTCAATTCCCCTGCTTATGACTACTACCTCCCGAATATCCTCAGGTGATTCAGTAAAGAAAAAGACCTACGGATTTCCCCGGCGTCACACCTCCGTGGCGATGGCCGGTGGTGTCGGCATCGGGGGTGACAATCCCGTACGCCTCCAGTCAATGACCAATACTGACACTCTTGACATAGACGGGAGTGTGGCTCAGATTCTACGCATAGCAGAGGCCGGCGGAGAGATTGTGCGTCTCACCACTCAGGGAGTGCGAGAGGCCGGGGCAATGAAAGAGATCCGGCACAAGGTCAGGGAGGCCGGATGTGAAGTGCCGCTTGTGGCCGATGTCCATTTCAATCCTCAGGCTGCCTTCGCTGCAGCTGAAACCTGTGATAAAGTGAGGATTAACCCCGGTAATTTTGTTGACGCCGCCCGCACATTCCGTAAACTTGAATTTACGGAAGAGGAATACGCTGCCGAAATTGAGCGCATCAGAGAGTCCTTCCTTCCCTTTCTTGAAAAATGTCGTGCCAATGACGTATGCATCCGTCTCGGAGTCAACCACGGTTCGCTCTCCGACCGCATCATGAGCCGATATGGCGACACTCCCGAGGGAATGGTGGAGTCAGTGATGGAATATCTGCGTATTGCCCGCGAAGCGAATTTCAATAATATTGTTATCTCTATCAAGGCATCCAACGTAGTGGTTATGACATGCACTGTAAGACTTTTGGCGGAAGCTATGAAGAGTGAGGGAATGTTCTTCCCTCTTCATCTGGGCGTCACCGAAGCCGGAGACGGAGAGGATGGAAGAGTGAAAAGTGCTGTGGGTATCGGCTCGTTGATGCTGGAAGGATACGGTGACACCATTAGGGTTTCGCTCAGCGAGAAGCCGGAGAATGAGATACCGGTTGCCGCCATGCTTCGCGATTTTATAGAATCAAGAAAAGGTCCTCAGCCTCCCGACGCTCCTTATAATGACTGTGATGCCCGTTCGTTAGCACTGCCTGTCCCGGGATTTGAGGGGATAAATTGGCCTGTTGTCGTAGGGGACGACTTGAAGACAGAGGATATACCGTCAGACTGGCACGAGGCAGATGCAATGCAGACGCCTCAATTATATGATGATACACTTCCGCTTATACTGAGCTGTGACAGTCCCAACCGTGTGGCCTGGGCTATGTCATGGATCGACAGATTTGTAGCCGCCGGAGGGAAGAATCCCGTGATTGTCAGATTCCGTTACGATACTGCTGACATTGAACGCCTCCGTATAGAAGCTTCAGTAGAATATGGAGCCCTTCTTCTGCGTGGCTATGCTTCCGGAGTATGGATTGACTCACCGAAGATAGATTCCGAAGATGTCAGAACTTTATCACTTGGCATATTGCAGGCTGCCAGACTGCGCTTCAGCAAGACGGAATATATAGCATGTCCCGGTTGCGGACGTACTCTTTTTGATCTTCATACCACGTTGCAACGAGTGAAAGAAGCCACCGCAGGTATGAAAGGATTGAAAATCGGAGTGATGGGATGTATTGTCAACGGCCCCGGCGAGATGGCCGATGCTGATTACGGTTATGTAGGAGCAGGGCCGGGAAAGGTGAGTCTCTATAAAGGAAAAACTCTTGTAAAAAAGAATATTCCGACCGATGACGCCATCGACGAGCTGCTTGCCCTGATTGAATCCTCCTCCAAATAATAAGTTTAAGGACTCATAACGATATATAATTAATAAATTACGAATTTTTTTGTAATTAATTATATTTGAAAATATATAGGAAAGTATATGTGATAATTTGTATGTTGTGGAATTGACTAATCTTATTTTTGAATGTTTAATTGTATAAGTTTTGATAATTTGTGGATTTAAATGCTAAACTTGTCATAGAATTTATTGGCTTGACGAAAGATGTCGATTATTAGCCTTTGAATATTTTAATGAACTATGGATAGAGATGACGCATGAAGAAGTTGCAATTAATTACTCTAATTATTGCTTGGATTTCTTTAGTCGGAAGTGAGGTGTCAGGGAATACGTTGCGGATTGTAGTTGTGGATTCCGTATCCGGAATTCCTTTGAATCGCGCTTCGGTGTTTGATAAGAAGGGTAATACTGTCGGATTCAGTGATTCTAAGGGACGACTCCCGGTTATTCCCTCGAAGTCCTTCCCAATTACAGTGAGTTTTGTAGGATTTGCTGAAAAGACTGTTTTGAATGCAGCTTCCGATACTGTTTTCTTAAGCGAAAAAACTGAGGAATTACCTGAATATGTGGTTAAGGCCACCCGCCAGAAAGTACTTCATGTGCTGGCGTATGTAAGGGAATATTCAACACTCTCCACTTATTCCGATACTGTCTTTATGTTTCGCGAGAAGATGGTGGATTTTATGATTGTCCCTGATATAAAAGTTAAGTTCAAGGGATGGGAGACTCCACGTGTGCTTACATGCAGATCGTATTATCGTTTCACCAACTCCTCCGGACTTGACAGTGTAAGCGATGCAAGTACGTATCATTTTTCGTGGTGTGACTGGATAGGAATTTCAGGAACGAGGCTGCCTGAGGAATTACGTAATGTAAGAGAGGGTTCTTACACTGTAGAGGGACGCTGGCGACCGACGGAGATATGGAGCAAGAAAGGAGAGAATGTAAAAGTCTCGGTCAATGTACTCGCTGACAATGGGGCAAGAAAATGGGTGCCAAATTTAAGCGGCTTCTTCAATGACAAACTGGAATTTGATAGTTTTCATCTGCGGTTTAACTATGACAATGTTATATCCGATAATATTTCCGCTTTCGAATTGACAGACTATTCCTTTGATATTTCGTCTACGGGACGAGGACTTGATTTATTCAGATTCAATAGACCCGGTCAGTCATTCTATGTGGATACGCATGGCGAAGTGAGCGTCATAGACAAGGAATATATCAGCGTGAAGGAAGCCCGGCAATGGGAAAATCTCAGACTTCAGACCGAGGAAATAGGCATCTACGAACCGCCCGGCGTCGCTCCGCTTGATGACCGGCTGCTTAAACTCATTGCGAGGGTGGAGGAGGTAGACAGAGAATCTGTCAGATTGGACGCAGTCCCCGACAGAAAATATGTTGGAACCGGAGAGGGGCGTAAAAATTTCAAAATAGGCAACCGAGCTTTGTTTTTGTTGAAACAGCTCACCGGTGTATCATTTTTCAAATCCCGGAAAAATTTCAAGAAAAAATGGGATGGATTCCGAGATGAGCAAAAGGCAAGAAACGCACAGAGAGAACTTGGTGAAATGTGATGAGGATAAGTAGCTAAGAAAAATTAAACGATATAATAACTCAGTAGCTTTGAAAGTATCTTAATATGATATATGCGGCTAATTTTGGACATCTTGACCTTGTCT
>JAAVFY010000011.1 GCA_014800515.1 Bacteroidales bacterium | reverse complement strand
CTCGTTTGAATTCCAGACCGGTATAGATGTCATCCCTTATCTTGCTCCTCATGAGATAAGAAGACTCTTCGGAGGAGCCGGACATGAGAGCCATTCTCATGTGCATGGCGATCCGGGCCATGTTGTCGGCCATGAGCATGCCCATACTCACACTCATGCTGACGGCACATGTCACTCTCATCCCCATTCCGGACATCATCACGATCATTAATCTGCTGTATGGAGCTTGATATGAAGGCGGCGATGAGATTGCTGCAATTCACGGATTCCACTTTCCCGGTAGGCACATTCTCTTTTTCCAACGGCCTCGAGACGGCTCAGTTCGAGAGGATCGTTAATGACGCTGAAAGTCTGAGAGCTTTTACTAAAAGTCAGGCTGTGCAGGCTGCCTTCTCCGATGGTGTGGCAGCTCTTATAAGCCATAGAGCTTTTCTGGAAGGCGATTATGACAAGGTGTTGGAGGCGGATGCAATGCTGATGCGTTTCAAAATGAACGATGAGGCTCGTCTGATGCTCTCAAGAATGGGAAAGAAGCTTGCCGAACTGGCGGTGAAATTGTTCCCATCTGATGAAATTGTGAAACACTGGCTTCAGGATATTCGCGACGGCTCTGCCCACGGCTCTTATCCGGTGTCACAGGGGATTGCTTTTGCAGCTGCCGGTATTGATGCCCGCGCTCTCTTCGCATCTTCTCAGTATGGAGTTATCAATATGGTGTTGTCTGCAGCCTTGCGCTGTGTGAAGGTCAGTCATTATGATACTCAGGAGATTCTTTTCGATCTGTCCGAGGATGTGGAGAAACTCTATCACAGAGCGGCCTTAATGAATATTGATGATATGAGGGCTTTCTTTCCGCAGCTTGATATAATCGCTTCTCTTCATGAGAAGGGAAATATGCGTATGTTTATGAACTGATAGAGGAGTGTATTAAAAATATTTTCAAAGCTATTTAGTTATTATATCGTTTAATTATTCTTAGCTACTTAGCTACTTAGCCACATAAGAGACACTTTATTATGAGTACTTGTAGAATTGGAGTCGGAGGTCCTGTAGGTTCAGGAAAGACGGCCCTTATAGAAGCTATAACCCCGCGTCTTCTTGAACTCGGACAGAAGGTGCTTATCATCACTAACGATATCGTCACCACTGAGGATGCCAAGCATGTGCGTAAGACTCTCAAAGGAATTCTGAGAGAGGAGCAGATTATTGGTGTTGAGACAGGCGCGTGTCCGCATACTGCTGTCCGTGAAGACCCGTCCATGAATATCGCTGCCGTCGAGGAGATGGAGGAGAAGTTTCCGGACACTGATATTGTGCTTATCGAATCGGGTGGCGATAATCTTACCCTGACTTTCTCTCCGGCTCTTGTAGATTTCTTCATCTATGTGATTGACGTTGCAGCCGGCGATAAAATCCCGCGAAAGGATGGCCCTGGCATCTCTCAGAGCGATATCCTTGTGATCAATAAAACTGACCTCGCACCTTACGTCAACGCATCGCTTGAAGTGATGGATCATGACTCTAAGCTGATGCGTCCCGGAAAACCCTTCGTGTTTACCAATTGCATGACAGGAGAGGGAATACAGGAGTTGGTCGATCTCATCTTTAAGATGGCCTTATTCGACAAGACGGAAAGTATCTGATAGCCTATGGGTTTCGATTATCAGTTGAATCAGACCACAGCCTCAGTTCCGGAAGTTGATTTCTCTCATTGTGCGGAGATGGCTCCATATCTCGAGGTTCCTAAGGCTATGTATGTGGGAGCTCCCGGAAAGCATGGCTACCTCCGGATGGGGTTTGAGATAGATCCGCGCGGAAAGTGCATAATGCGCGATCTGGAGCGCCGTGTCCCTATCATTGTGCAGCAGGAACTCTACTTTGATGAGGAGATGCCGGAGATGCCATGTGTTTATATCTTGTCATCTGGGGGACAATATATGGAAGGCGACCGTTATCAGCAGGACATTTCCCTTAAAGAAGGGGCCTTTGCGTTCGTTTCTACGGGTGCGGCCACAAAGATAGCGGAGATGACAAGCAATTATTGCGGCCTTGTTCAGAATATCGTTCTGGAAAAAGACTGTTATCTTGAGATGCTTCCGGAGCCTGTTTATCCCTGTCGGCATGCGCGCTTTATTTCAGACACTCGCATAGTGTGTCATTCTTCGGCCACTCTCGTATATTCAGAGATTTATATGGCGGGCAGGAAGTATTATGGCGATGGCGAGTTGTATCAGTTTGATATAATGTCAATATGCGCTCATGGGGAGCGACCTGACGGCACACCTCTTTTTAGAGAAAAATATGTCATTGAACCCTCCCTTATGTCTCCTCGACAGCTTGGAGTCATGGATGGCTACGATGTGTTTGGCAACGTCATAGTTATGACTCCTCCTGATAAGGCTAAAGAGATATATGAGGCTACGAAAGCTTTTATAGATCCTGACAAAAAGCTCGCTGCCGGTATTACTCATTTGCCGGAAGGATCCGGCCTTCTGTACAAGGTTTTGGGGATGGAGAGCGGTCCGGTCAAGAAGCTGATACGAGAATTCTGTTCGAGTGTGCGTATGGCTGTTAAGGGACATCCCATACCCGAAGAATTTCCATGGAGATGAATTTCCCCGGTTCTTAACTACTTATATCAAACGTTATGACAACATCAATGTCATGACGTTTTTTTTGATAACACTCCAATGGGGGGGCTTTCAGGTCTGTATGGGGAGGGGAGATGTGAACCATGCACGCCTACTGACGGTTTTCAATATAGCGGGACGTGGTTCATTTGTTCCGTATCTCTCCCATATTGCTGCATGTAGATATCAAACGATAAAATTAAAAATATACTATGACTACATCTAATCACTATCTGACTTCATCTGTCAGGGAATTCCCACGCACACTTTTCAGGGGAATCGGACAGGTAATGTTTCAGGACAACTGGCTCACCGGTTTATTATTTCTCTGTGGAATCTTTTGGGGTGCTTATGAAGAAAATCTTGGTATTGTGGCCTGGGGTGCACTGATCGGTGTTGTGGTTTCCACGCTTACAGGTTATATCCTTTGTCTTCCCGATGAGAAGGGGGCTAATGGTCTCTGGGGTTTTAATGGAGTGCTTGTAGGATGTGCTTTTCCGACCTTTATGGGTAACACAATCTGGATGTGGATAGCTCTTGTACTCTGTTCCGCCATGACAACATGGGTTCGCACAGGTCTTGACAATATTCTTCGGCCATGGAAGGTAAGTTCATTTACTTTCCCTTTCGTTATGTCCACATGGTTTTTCCTGCTTGCAGCGAGACTTTTCTCAGGTATGCCGCCGGTTCACATGTCCACTCCGGAGTTTGCACATGGCATTCAGGAGTCTCTCAATCTTGATTTCGGTTCACTCGTGGTGTATTGGCTTAAGGGAATATCGCAGGTGTTCCTCATTAATTCGTGGGTGACAGGAGTCTTCTTCCTTGCAGGACTTGCGGTGAGCAGTTGGCGGGCTGCCTTCTGGTGTGCCGTCTCTTCTGCTCTGGCTCTTGCCACAGTGCTTTTCTGGCATGGCCCCGGTGGTGATATTGCTGATGGTCTGTATGGATTCAGTGCTGTCTTGACCGGTATAGCATTGGGGGCCACATATTGCAATAATTCTTGGAAAACATGGATATGGACAGTGATAGGAGTTGTGGTGACTGTATTCATTCAGGCTGCCATGAATGCCTTCTTCTCTCCAATGGGGCTCCCTACGCTTACCGGACCTTTCTGTGTCGCTACATGGATTTTCCTCTTTCCCGATTACTCCTTTTTCCGTCCGAAGCCAGTAGCAGATAAATAATTTGTCTCTTATCTTTGGGATTGGATCTCGAATCGAAAACACGAAGAATATGGAAACGAATTCCAATAATCTAATTTCAACAACACCTGCTCCTCGATACACGATTGATGACATGCCTTTTGGCTGGCGCCACGTGTGGATTGTATTTGTGTCGTCTCTCGGTCAGTTGATTGGAACCGGNGTTGCCACACTTGCAGGTATTATTATTCCTCTTNTGAACATAATAAATCATCCNGAACTCGGGTCGGCCATGCAAGGCCTGATCGGAGCATCTGANCTGATTGGAATAGTGGTGGGGTCGGTGGTGCTTGGACGCCTGACTGATCGTAACGGATATCTCTTTTACTTTCGGGCCGGGCCGGCAATGATGCTTATCGCAGCAGTNGTGTCAGTGCTGTTCCCTCACGTTTCGGTCTTAATCGTATGTCTGTTCGTCATAGGATTTGGAATCGGTGGAGAATACAGTCTTGATTCAGATTATATTTCTGTTCTCCTCCCTAAGAAGTGGCGTCCCACTATGATTGGCGTGGCTAAGGCGGCCTCTGCTTTAGGAAATGTAGCGGTGGCCGGCTTGTGCTGGTGGATTGTATCATCATGGAACGACGCTGATGCGTGGTCATCGTTAATGTGGATAGTGGCCGCTATTGCCGCCCTCATGNTTATCTGNCGTATATGGTTCTGGGAAAGTCCTGTCTGGCTTCTTAATCATGGGCGAAAGGAGGAGGCAGAGAAGGCTTTGCATAATTTTCTTGGGCCAGATGTCTCTCTTCCTGANGTAACTCTCGCCAATGTTGATTCCGGAAAACCTTCCAAGAAGACGGCCGATACAGGGGTATTCTCATTTATTAAGTCATATTTTAGCCGCGTTATGCTTTCCGGTATTCCATGGGCTTGTGAAGGANTGGGAGTGTATGGTATCGGGATTTTCCTACCCGTACTGGTAATGTCGCTCGGACTTGAACCCACTGCTTCAGAAGAATCTCCTTTGATGCATGTAGCCTCCTCTGTGGAGATTACGTTCTGGATCAGCTGTATTATTCTTCCGGGATTCCTTCTGGGNCTGTGGCTTGTGTCACGCAAAGCTTATATCCCACGTGTGCAGACCATCGGCTTTTGGGCGTGTGCAGTTAGTATGATCCTTCTCCTGCTTGCTTATNAATACCATTGGCCCGTGTGGATCTCAATCACCTCTTTCATGCTGTTTGAACTTTTTCTCAATATGGGACCACATCTTGTGACCTATCTGCTTCCTCCGGCCATATTTCCCGTTGAAGTAAGAGGACAGGGGTCAGGTATAGCTGCTGCTATAGGCAAGATAGGAGCTGTGCTTGCTGTTTTCATCATTCCGGTTCTCCTGCGTTGGGGTGGTGTGGTATTGGTTCTGGGTGTCTCGGCCGCTATTATGGTACTCGGAGCAATTGTGACTGCCTTATATGCCCCCAAAGTGATGCCGAGAGAAGAGTAAACATTCATTTCTTAGCTACTTAGTAGCTACTTATGCTTAAATAGGATTAACTCTCAGAAATTAGAAAAGAATTATGGGAAAGAAACTTGAAAAACTAAATAATGTTCTACAGCAGTATGGCTTTTATGCCGTGCTGCATGTTTTCATACTCCTTGTGTCTGTCTATCTTGTGGTGTGTATATCGATNGACACATTCAAGAGTATACCCTTCTACGACAATCCACGTTTCCTAATGACCCAATGGTGGATTTGTCTGCTCTTCCTCGGCGACTTCTTCATCGAGCTCATCTTGTCCCCGGATAAAAAACATTATCTTGCTTCTCGCTGGATATTTCTACTTGTCTCAATTCCGTGGTTGGCTATTTTTAATCATTTCCATGTGCATTTCCCGACCCAGGTGGAGTACTTTATCCGTTTTATGCCGCTTATTCGTGGTGGATATGCCCTTGCAATAGTCGTGGGATGGTTCACATCCAATAGAGCTACCTCTCTCTTCTGGTCTTATATTATCACTTTGTTGGCTACTGTCTATTTTTCTTCTCTTGCCTTCTATCTGTTTGAACACAGTGTCAACCCTCTCGTTAAGGACTATCAATCCGCACTCTGGTGGGCTTGTATGGATGTCACAACCGTTGGTTCTAATATCACCGCCATGACCCCGGTAGGGCGTGTATTGTCGGTAGTGCTGGCGGCTTTGGGCATGATGATGTTCCCGATATTCACGGTGTATGTGACAGACACAGTCAAACGCCATACTGCAAATCCCTCTGATTCTTTCCTGAGTATGGTAACCCGGTCTGTCAGCTCAAATAAATCAGGAGCTCCTTCTTCTACTGAACCGGAGAGTCAGACTCACACACCCTCTTCCGATGCATAACCGGCCATTTAATTATCGTTCTATAACAGAAAAAGAAAGCTGCTTTGAAGGGCAGCTTTCTTTTTCTTATCTCATATCCGATATCTCACATTTTTGTTGGCTTATATGATTTCCTTCACTTCATCTACTCCGTCAATCTCAGAGATGATATTTATGACTGTCTGAAGTTCCTGAAAGGAATGTACGCCGAAGGTGATGACGGAAGTGACGATAGCATCCTCTCGCCAGGTTTCAAGCTTGGACATGGAGAGATCAAGCTTATTGGAGATGCTGTCAAGCAAGTCGATCATAAGACCGTGGCGGTCGATGCCTCTTACCTGAATGGTGACATTGTAGAGAGTGTCAGAGGGTTCATAGTCCACGGAGCAGATATTATCTCCGAATCGTGAAGCCAGGCGGATTGCGATAGGACAGTCACGCTTATGGATATGCAGCTTGCCGTTGTCTTCGCGATAGCCTATCACGTCTTCACCGGGCAACGGTTTACACTCATGACACCGTTCTATGTCAATGTTGATATTCTTTGCCTTCCATGCGGCAAGTGCCTTCTTAGCCTTGAAACTCTTGATGTGTCCTTCCCAATCAGGCGTAGGGTGGCAACTTTCATTAGGGAAAATTTCAACCACATCTCCTCGTTTGAGTTTAGTCTTGATCGATGAAAGCTGACCGTTTATGCGGGCATAACGCGCATGGTAGCCAAGATTGGTATGTATCTCGAATGCAAAGTCAATAGGAGTGGAATTCTTAGGAAGAACGACGGGTTTACCATTAGGCGTGAATGTCATTATGTCATCATTATAGAGCGATTCCACCACTTGCTCCACCATATTCTTCTCTTCTCCTCTCAAGGCCATATCATGCAGGCTTTTCTTGAGCTTCTCCACCCATGGATTCGTGTCGCCCTGCTTATGCTCTGCGATTACTCCCAGCTGAGCATGCTCGCGCATCTTGGCCGACGAGATATGCACATCCTGCCATTGTCCGAAGTCTGANAGAAGTTTGACATGAAAACTTCTATATCCGTTTTCCTTAGGAGCATCGATATAATTCACGACACTCCCGGGTTTTTCTTTATATCTGTCTGTAAGAACTGAATAGTAGGCGAGGGCAGTCTTTTTTTCAGATGTCCCGACTGGAGGATCTGGAAATGTCACGTCAATTGTGTAGGGATTGGAGAGATGCCAGAAGTCCTCTCCGGTCTTTTCCATCATTCGGCGAAGGCTGTAAGGCTGTCGGTAGGTGACAACGACATCCGCCGGTAGACCCGCCGAAGCAAGAGCCGCTGCCACTCCGCGTCTGAAACTCTCAATACGGTTGCCATTCTTTGCTTTATAAAGCTCTGTAAGCCTGACCATCTCGTCAAACTCGTGAGGGCAGCGAAAGCGCATACTAAGATTCTCAAGTTCCGTCTTGATATTGTAGAGACCAAGCCGATTGGCAAGGGGGGCGAAGAAATAATCGGTCTCACCTGCTATCTTCATCTGTTTGTCTGCCCTCATGGACGAGAGGGTCCGCATATTATGAAGCCTGTCTGCAAGCTTAATAAGCAATGCACGTATGTCATATCGCATAGAGATGAGCATCTGTTTGAAATTATCAAACTGCTTTGACGTCTCGTATTTATCCTTCTTCTGCTTGGTCAGAACTTTCACTAGCATGGCCACATCAGTGCCGAATATTCTGCTCAGTTCGCTGATTGTGCATGGTGTGTCTTCCACAACATCATGAAGGAAAGCCGCAATAACAGGGTCTGCACCCAATCGGAGGTCTTTAGCAACAATAGTGGCTACTGCTATGGGATGAAGTATATAAGGCTCTCCTGTTTTTCTCTTTTGCGCAGAGTGTGCCTGCTTGGCAAACTCAAATGCCTCGCGCAGCCTACGCATATTCTCTGCACTCTCTCGCGGAGCCATGGCGTCAAACACGATTTGTGCCCTTTCTTCTATTATCTTATCATAATCTTCTGCCGTGGCTTCGATTGGCTTAGTAACTTCATTCATAGTTCCGCTTTTTTTGTGAGATGAGATCTTTAAATCCCTTTTTCTCCTGACTCAATGTCAGGAGAAAAGACAAAGTTAATAAAAATCTTCGATATTCACCACTGTTCTGAAGGATTATGTAAGACCTGTAAATGAATTGTCTTATAAATANATCGTTGAAATAAGACATATTGTATTGATTAGTAAGATGTTATATGATTAGAATGTGGTGGCTGGAAAAAATGATTCAAATTTTATATCACAAAAATTTTGTGGTGTCATAACTATTTTATAATTTTGCAACGTCAAAGTAAGAGACTTAGACGGGATGGCTGGTAGTTAAGCTACTGTTCTTATCCGATACATTTATTATTGCCTTGTGGTGTAATGGTAGCACGCAGGTTTCTGGCACCTTTAGTGAGGGTTCGAGTCCTTCCAAGGCAACTGTTAGAGAGCTTTTGATANCTNTCNNNNGNTNTCTTTTGTTTTTTTGTTTTTTAAGAAGATTCGTCTGCATCTTTTTCAAAATAGGCTTATAGTCTGTATGGAAAAACGATGACCGGTCGAAGCTGATTTTTTTANNTGNTTNCTTATGTCGCGCTCTGACGGACGTTTTGATTTTAAGCGATTTAGTGTAGCTCATTCCAGGAGCACAATGAAGGTGGGAGTGGATGGAGTTTTGATTGGCCTGTGGAGTCAGATCCCTCTTTCCGGTCGAATATTGGAAGTAGGAACCGGCTGCGGAATTATAAGTCTTATCTGCGCTCAGCGTTCCGAAAGCTCCAAAATCATTGCTATTGACAAGGATAAACCTTCAGTAGATGAAGCTGCTGTCAATTTTATTGAGTCTCCTTGGTCGGACAGGCTACATGCCGAATGGACTGATTTTAATGATTTTGTGAGTCATGAAACCGGCCGATTTGATCTTGTAATCAGTAATCCGCCATTCTTTGACAGCGGGGTAGACTCCGAAAGTTCCCGTAGACTTACTGCCCGTCATCANGGTTCGCTTTCGCCGTCGCGCCTATTGCTTATGGCTCCCTCGCTGCTGAATGACGACGGACTGTTGGCCATGATTGTTCCGGCAGATATGGTGGAGTCTCTTGAGGAAGAGTCAAAATCCTTTGGAATTTGTCTGAGAAGAATGACTCTTGTCAGGGGGCATGAAGGGGCGCCGATAAAGAGAGCCTTGTTAGAATTTTCATTGCGTAGAGAGAAGAAAGAAGAGTGCTTTCGAGATATTCTCACTCTTGAGTCTGCGCCCGGTGTGCCTACGGACGCATATCGGATGCTGGGAAAGGATTTTTATCTGAAATTTTGATATGATTTAACTTGAACTCCGATTGAAGTTGTCTCAAAAGTTTCGTTAAGTAGCTAAGAAAAATTAAACGATATAATAACTCAGTAGCTTTGAAAGTATCTAAATATGATATGTGCGGCTAATTTTGGTCATCGTGACCTTGTCACTCAGTCACTCAGTCGCTTAGCTCGCTAAGCTCCTTCGCTCCGCGACCAATCTGACTCAAAATTATCGCGCATCTATCATATTATTAATTGTTCTTAGCTACTTGAGAAATAAATGATACAACGAAATAGGGGAGCGGGACTAACAAATGGACTTGCTGATGGTTGCCNTAAGAAGTATAAGCAACTTCATTGGAATCATTGGGATGGTGTGTTATTTTCCGGTGAGATTAGGTCAGATATTGCAAGATTGAGAAATTATGAGTAATTTTGCACTTTAATCAATGGCCAGACTAAGTCGCCGAGCCAAAGAAGTCTTTTCTAAACGCAAACACACTTGAACCTCAAAAGCAGTTTTAATGATTGTGAAAAAAGAGATTTCAGATTGTAATCCGTCAAGGAGAAAGTTTAGGGACATCCCACAAGGTATGTCTGTTCAGAGACACGCAATCGGTGCCTCGGAGATANTATGTGGTAATCGCGTGACTATAAAAGGGTCATTCTGTGTGAATATAAACATCTTAGTGATATAATGTGTGCGGCCGCCTTTCATACATGCAGGGCGGTCTGCATTTTTAAATCTGTCATACACTTATGAAAATCGGTGTGGTAATGGGCTCGACAAGCGACTGGGGCGTGATGTCGGGAGCAACTGCCATTTTGGAGCAGTTCGGTATCGAATATGAAAAGAAAGTTCTCTCTGCTCATCGCACTCCCGCTCAGCTCGAAGAGTGGGCATCCTCTGCCCGCGAACGTGGATTTGCCGCTATTATAGCCGGAGCCGGAGGTGCCGCTCATCTCGCCGGAGTAGTGGCTGCTTTCACTACTCTGCCTGTGGTGGCTGTGCCTATCAAATCTCGCTCTCTTGAAGGTCTTGATTCGCTCCTTTCGATGGTGCAGATGCCTTCCGGCATTCCTGTTGCCACTGTCGGTATTGACGGAGCGAAGAATGCTGCTCTGCTTTGTGCCGAGATTTTGGCAGTGACTGATCCTGAGATTAAAAAAGCCCTTGATGATTTCCGTGCCGAACAGGCAGCCAAGGTGCTTTCTTCTGAAATATAATGTTTCTCATATAATTACCTATAATGGTGATGAATAAACATCGCGTCTTTGTCGAGAAAAGACCTCAGTTCCGTGTGGAGGCAGAAAGTCTTCGCAATGAGTTGAATTCTAATCTCGGACTCAATATAAAGAATTTACGGCTCTTGTGCGTCTATGATCTCTTCGGCTTCTCCGATGATTTGGTAGAACGTGCTTCTTACGGAGTCTTCGGCGAACGTGCCACAGACGAAGTCTCTTCTGAAGTTGACTTCAAAGGTTTTCCTTATCTTGCCGTGGAATGTCTCCCAGGCCAATTTGACCAGAGAGCCGCTTCTGCCCTTGATTGTGTGAAACTGCTTCAGCCGGATGCAGAAGGCGACATTCGTTCCGCTCGCCTGATGATCTTTGATGATTTTGTCGGAGAGGAGGAGATGAAGGCTATTGAGAAGTATTGTATCAATGCTGTGGAATCTCGCCGTAAGGATCTGTCGCTCCTTGCTCCGCCGGAGCGTGCCGAAGCTCGCCCTGTCTCGGTGCTTGACGGTTTCAGGGAGATAACCGTGGAGACTGCGCCTGCTTTCTGTAAGGAGAAGGGTCTGGCTATGAATGCCGATGACCTGATGACAGTTGTAGAATACTTCCGTGAGGAAGGACGTGACCCAAATGAGACCGAACTCCGTATTCTTGATACGTATTGGAGCGATCATTGCCGCCATACTACCTTCACCACTAATCTTGAGAATATCACGATTGACGATTCTTTTATCGCCTCTGATATAAAGGAGTCGCTTGATCGTTGGCATGAGATAAGGAAGGATTTGGGAAGAGAAAGCAAACCTCTCTGTCTGATGGATCTCGCATGTATTGGCGCAAGATGGCTCAAGAAGGAGGGTAAACTCGATGATCTGGAGCAGAGTGAGGAGAATAATGCCTGCTCTGTGTTTGTGGATATTGACGTTGACGGAGAGACGGAGCGCTGGCTTCTCCAGTTTAAAAATGAGACTCATAATCACCCCACTGAAATTGAACCTTTCGGAGGTGCATCCACTTGTCTTGGCGGTGCCATTCGCGACCCGCTGAGTGGTAGAAGCTATGTATATCAGGCTATGAGAGTGACCGGTGCCGGAGATATTTATATGCCCGTTTCGGACACTATGGAGGGAAAACTCCCGCAGCGCGTCATATCTCTTCGTGCTGCGGCCGGCTATTCTTCTTATGGAAATCAGATCGGATTTGGCCACAACTCACGTGAGAGAGATTTATCATCCTGATTATGTGGCTAAGCGTCTTGAGGTAGGTGCTGTCGTAGGTGCTTCAAAAGCTTCTGATGTCAGACGTGAACGTCCCGAACCTGGCGATGTCATTCTGATGTTCGGTGGTCGCACAGGACGTGATGGTATTGGTGGAGCTACGGGTTCGTCGAAGGAACATACCACTTCCTCGCTTGAAGAATGCGGCTCTGAGGTGCAGAAGGGAAATGCTCCCGAAGAACGTAAGATAGCAAGACTTTTCCGTCGTCCTGAAGTNACTCGTCTTATTAAGAAATCCAATGACTTTGGTGCCGGCGGAGTGAGTGTCGCAATCGGTGAGCTTACTGATGGATTGGATATTTATCTTGATCGTGTCCGCACAAAGTATTCCGGCCTTAATCCTACCGAACTGGCTATTAGCGAGTCGCAGGAGAGAATGTCGGTCGTAGTTGATAAGAAAGACCGTGAGGAATTCGAAAAATATTGCCGCGAGGAGAACCTTGAGGTAGTCCATGTGGCTGATGTCACGGACTCCGGACGTATGCGAATGTATTATGACGGTGAGGTTGTGGCTGACTTGCGTCGTGAGTTTATTGACTCTGCAGGTGCTCCGCATTTTGCTTCCGTGTCTGTGGCCGCTGTTGAGGATCGTAATCCCTTCTCCCGTGAAGTGAAGGGTGAGGGAATATCAGGTAAGATGAAAACCATTCTTTCTGATAATAATGTCACATCTCAGAAGGGTCTTATCGAGATGTTTGATTCCTCTATCGGTGCATCCACCGTTCTTATGCCTTTCGGTGGCCGTACGCAGCGTACGGAGACTCAGGTGTCGGTTCAGAAATTCCCGGTGGGCAGTCGCCGCACTGATGCCGCCTCGATGATGACTTTTGGTTTCAATCCCTACCTGATGAGCTGGAGCCCCTATCATGGTGCAGCTTATTCTGTGGTAGATGCTGTGGCAAAGGCTGTTGCAGCCGGGGCGTCTTACGATAAGATGAGATTTTCTTATCAGGAGTATTTTGAGAAGATGACTTCTCGTGAGTCTTGGGGCAAACCTCTTGCCGCGCTGCTTGCCACTCTCCGGATGCAGGTGGAGCTTGGNTTGCCTTCTATAGGTGGTAAGGATTCTATGAGTGGCACATTCGCCGATATTAGCGTTCCGCCGACTCTGATTGCCTTNGGTGTGGCTCCGGTGGATAGCCGCAATGTGATATCTCCGGAATTCAAGGATGCCGGACATAATCTATATCTCCTCCGCCACAAGCCGCTTGCTAATTATATGCCGGATACAGATCAGCTTCGTCGCATCTATCCTGTGCTGACATCCCTCATTAAGGATGGAAGGGTAGTGGCCGCCTACGCCCTCGGATTCGGTGGTGTGGCTGAAGCTATTGCCAAGATGTCGTTTGGTAATGAAGTGGGAGCTGATATTGATATTCCGGAGAATGATCTCTTCGACTATAACTATGGTTCTGTGCTTGTGGAGAGTGTTGACGAGATAGATGACCCGTCGTTTGAACTTATCGGTCATACAATTGCCGAGCCTGTCATTACGATTAATGGTGAAGGCATGGAGATTGCTGAGTTATTTGAGGCTAACCGCAAGCATTTCACCGAAATCTATCCTGATGTCTCACCTGCTTCCGGCGAAGCTGTCAATGCTACTTCCGGACCGGATGTGGCCACGTGGGAAGGAGAGCCGGTAATGAATCCTGTAGTATATCTTCCCGTTTTCCCGGGTACGAATTGCGACTATGATATGCGCAAGGCGTTTGAGAATGAGGGATGCGTGGTGACTACTTCCGTGTTCTGTAATCTCACTCCTGAAGATGTGGATAAATCTGTGGAGGTCATGGCCGGAATGATTGATGAATGTCATATCATGGCGGTCAGCGGAGGATTCTCTGCCGGTGACGAACCTGATGGAAGTGGCAAATTTATTGCTTCAGTGATGCAGAACGAGAAAGTGAAGGCAGCCATCATACGTCTTCATGATAGAGGCGGCCTGATGTTGGGTATCTGCAACGGTTTTCAAGCCTTTGTCAAATCCGGTCTGCTTCCCTTCGGAAGGATTGGAGAATTGACAGCAGACTCTCCTACACTTTTCAGAAACAATATCAACCGTCATATTTCACAGATTGTGACAACTCGTGTCGGATCTGTGGCCTCTCCTTGGCTTGACGGGTTCTCTGTCGGAGATCTTCATTCCATTGCCGTGTCTCATGGTGAGGGTAAGTTTATGTGTGATGAGAAACTTCTCGACCTACTACGCCGTAACGGACAAATAGCTTTCCAGTATGCTGATATGGAAGGTAATGCCACGATGGAGTCTCCCTTCAATCCTAACGGAAGTTGTGATGCAATCGAGGGTATCATATCCCCTGATGGCCGTATCCTTGGAAAGATGGGCCATACGGAGCGCTATTCAGACGGATTGATGAAGAATATCNCAGGAGAGAAGCGGCAGTCTATCTTTGCAAATGCCGTGAGATATTTCAGAAAAGAAAAATAACAAACTTTTGAAGTCTGCTTGACTTCGATTATATATCATAAAGAAAATGGCAAAAAGCTATGAGGCTTCTGGTGTGAATCTGGAAGCGGGCTATGAGGTTGTGAGCCGTATTAAGAAACATGTGGCTTCCACTGTCAGGAAGGGCAGCATGGGTAATATAGGCTCCTTCGGCGGAATGTTCGATCTCGGAAGTCTTGGATATCGTCATCCTGTTCTTGTCAGCGGCACTGACGGTGTGGGTACTAAATTGAAAATCGCATTTGCTGTCGGCAAACACGACACTATAGGAATAGATGCCGTAGCAATGTGTGTCAATGATGTTTTGGCACAAGGTGCTGAGCCGTTGGTCTTTCTGGATTATGTGGCCGTAGGCAAAAACCATCCTGAGGTCGTTGAGGCTATTGTCTCCGGTGTGGCGGATGGTTGTCGTCAGGCCGGCTGTGCACTCGTGGGCGGAGAGACTGCCGAAATGCCCGGCATGTATGGCGAAGGAGAATATGATATTGCCGGCTTTACGGTGGGTGCCGTAGAAAAGGATGAGATGATCGACGGCTCAAAAGTGGCTGCAGGTGATGTCCTGGTCGGAATCGCATCTTCCGGAGTGCATTCCAACGGTTTCAGCCTTGTGCGTAAGATTGTGGCTGACAACCATCTTGATTTTAACGAAATATATGAAGATACTGAAAGTAAGACTCTCGGAGAGATGCTTCTGACACCTACACGTATCTATGTTCGACAGGTGCTCGACGTCATTAAAAATGTGGATGTGCATGGAATAGCGCATATCACTGGTGGCGGTTTTGATGAGAATATTCCTCGTATCCTGAAGGATGGACAGGGAGTGGAAATAGAAGAGGGAAGCTGGACTATACTTCCGGTCTTTAATTTCCTGGAGAAGCGAGGCGGTGTNCCTCATCGCGAGATGTTCAATATTTTCAATATGGGTATTGGCATGGTTATTGCTGTTAAGCCTGAGGATGCCGATAAAGTTATTGAGATATTGGAGTCGCATGGCGAGAAAGCTACTGTTATCGGTAAGGTAGTAGAGGGTGCCGGTGTGACAATTAAGTGAACCGTAGACTATGAAAAGGAATATCGCTGTCTTTGCCAGTGGGTCAGGTTCGAACTTTGAGGCTATCGCAAGGGCATGTGCCGATGGGACCCTGAATGCTCGCATTGCTGTATGTGTCGTTGACAAGCCTCGTGCCTACGCTATTGTGCGTGCTGAATCGTTAGGTATTCCTGTATTGGTACTCTCGCCAAAGGATTTTCCCTCGAAACGTGAGTATGAAAAGGAAATTGCCGACAGACTTGACCGTGAGAATGTGGAACTTGTATGTCTTGCAGGTTATATGCGTATAGTGGGTGATGAGTTGCTTTCACGTTATGGAGGAAAGATCATCAACATTCATCCCGCTTTGCTTCCGGCTTTCCCCGGGGCGCATGCCATTGAAGATTCCTTCCGCTATGGAGTGAAGGTGTTCGGTGTGACAATTCATTATGTCGACGAGACACTCGATGGAGGCAAGATTATTTCACAGGTAGCAGTCCCGTATGAGGGATCCGATATCGCCGAACTTGAGGCAATGATTCATAAGGCGGAGCATAAGTTGTATGTGGATACTGTCCGGTGTCTTCTCTGTGAATGATATTCCCTTTGATGTTTTGACGGTGTGATTTTTATAATGTAAAGAGTTGTCTGACTTCTGCGACTTAAGAAGTGATTGACAGCTTAGGCTTGAAAATAGTAACAGATTATAATGAGAGCTTTAATAAGTGTAAGCGACAAAAGGGGGGTAGTGGAATTTGCTACTGCTCTCTCTAATCTTGGATGGGACATCATTGCTACGGGTGGCACTATGAAGACACTGCGCGATGCCGGTCTGAAGATTATAAATATCAGTGATATCACCGGTTTCCCTGAGATTTGCGAGGGCCGTGTGAAGACTCTGCATCCTAAGGTGCACGGTGGTTTGCTCGGTCGCCGCGACAAGGCCGACCACATGGAGCAATTAGCCGAGAATGGGATCGAGACAATAGAACTTGTCTGCGTTAATCTTTATCCTTTTGAGGCTACTATCGCCAAGGAGGGTGTCACAATGGAAGATGCGGTTGAGAATATTGACATAGGCGGTCCCTCCATGTTGCGTTCGGCAGCTAAAAACTATCGTGATGTCACAGTGGTGTGTGATCCGGATGATTATACTCGTGTGATCGAGGAAATTAGCAACACCGGCAACACTCTTCCAGAGACTCGTCTTTGTCTTTCTGCCAAGGCTTACACACATACGGCTCTTTATGACTCCCATATTGCGGCTTACATGAGAAAGGCTGCGGGGCTGGATGAAAAACTTTTCCTCTCGTTTGATGAAGTGCAGAGTCTTCGTTACGGAGAGAATCCTCATCAGCAGGCTAAGTTTTACCGCGCTGAAAAAACGGTGCCATATTCTGTTGCTTTCGCGCGTCAGTTGGGTGGAAAAGAACTTTCTTACAATAATATACAGGACGCAAATGCGGCTTTGAGCATTGTGAGAGAGTTCTCAGAACCTTTCTGTGTTGGTCTGAAGCACATGAATCCTTGTGGTGCAGGTGTCGGTGCGGATCTGAAGGAAGCGTGGACTAAGGCTTACGAAGCGGATAAAGTGAGTATTTATGGTGGTATAGTGGCTATGAATCGCCCGCTGACCGCTGAGGTTGCTGCCTTAATGAAACCTATTTTCCTTGAGATCGTAATGGCTCCGTCATTTGAACCGGAGGCACTCGAGGTATTGGCTTCCAAGAAGAATCTCCGTTTGCTTGAAGTGGAGATGGACAATTCTCGCGACCCTCAGAAGCAATATGTCGGTGTGACTGGCGGACTTCTTGTTCAAGATGCTGACGTGACCTGCAAGGAAATCACTGTTGACATGACTGTGACAGAAAGAAAACCTACGGAGTCAGAGCTTCATGATTTGAATTTCGGATGGCGCATAGTGAAACATGTCAAATCGAATGCAATTGTCGTTGTCAAAGATGGGATGACTATTGGAGTAGGTGCCGGACAGATGAATCGCGTCGGTTCTGCCGAAATAGCTTTGGAGGAGGCGAAGGCAGCCGGCCACACTGAGGGACTCGTTTTGGCTTCAGATGGTTTCCTGCCTTTTGGTGACACAGTCGAACTTGCCTCTCGCTACGGAGTAGTTGCTATTGTTCAGCCGGGCGGAAGTATCCGTGACGAAGAATCTGTAAAGATTGCCAATGAAAAGGGAATCGCGATGCTCTTCACCGGTATGCGTCATTTCAAGCATTGATTTAAGAAGCTAAGCAGCTAAGATGTATGATTATGGCTAAGGATAAGAAAGTTCTTGTTGTCGGAAGTGGTGGTCGTTGCCATGCAATCGTGGATGCTTTCTCACGCTCAGAACGTGTTGAAAAAATCTATTGTGCGCCTGGCAATGCGGGTATAGCCGAACAGGCTGAATGCTTACCTATTTCGGCGACTGACATTGATGCGCTTATTTCTTTTGCTCTGGAAAAAGGAATTGACCTTACGGTGGTGGGTCCGGAGGCAGCCCTTGCAGAGGGTATTGTTGATCGTTTCCGCGATAAGGGTTTAAGAATCTTGGGCCCGACACGAGAAGCAACTCGTATTGAGAGTTCTAAAGAGTTTGCAAAGGAACTGATGATGAAGTATGACGTTCCTACAGCTTCGTATAAGGTCTTTTCTGAGTTTGATCCTGCATGGGAATATGTATCCTCACGTCCGTTGCCGGCTGTCATTAAATATGATGGACTGGCTGCGGGTAAGGGTGTAGTTGTTGCTTTGACCTACGATGAGGCTGAGACTGCTCTGCGCTCAATGCTGCTGGATAAGGAATTTGGAAGCGGTAAAGTTGTGATCGAGGACTTTCTTGAAGGACCTGAATTCAGTTTCATGTGTCTAGTAAACGGTAGGAAGGTTTATCCTCTGGCGTTAGCTCAAGATCATAAGAGGGCGTTTGATGGAGATAAAGGTCCAAATACGGGTGGAATGGGAGCGTATTCTCCCGTGCCGTTTGTCACTGAAGAGATAAGAAAAACAAGTCTTGACACAATCCTCCAGCGAGTTGCAGACGCAATGGTTGATGAAGGCGTGGAGTTTACCGGTGTCCTTTACGGCGGACTTATCCTCACAAAAGAGGGTCCGAAAGTCATTGAGTTTAATGCCCGATTCGGAGACCCTGAGACTGAGGTGGTACTTCCGCGATTGACCAGTGATTTCTATGATTTTGTAGAAGCCGTAGTCGACGGGCGTCCTTTTGAGCCGGAGTGGAACGATAAGGCGTGTCTTGGAATCGTTATGGCGGCCAAAGGTTATCCCGGGTCATATTCCAAGGGTTCTGTTATCAAGGGTTTGGAGGATGGAGATAAGAAGGTATTCCACATGGGTACTTCTCTTGATGCAGAAGGAAATCTTGTCACAGCCGGAGGTCGGGTGATTATGGTGATAGGTGAGGGTGATACCCTGGCCGAAGCTAATGAGAAGGCTCTTGAAGCTGTTGGCAGCATTAAGTGTGACAACTTATTCTTCCGACGTGACATAGGACACTGGTCTCTATGATCAGCGATTGAAAATATTTATAAAGAAGATAATACTGTTATGATAGAAAGATATGGGAGAGACGTGATGCGTAACGTCTGGACCGAAGAGAATAAATTTAACGCATACCTTAAGGTAGAACTTCTTGCAGCCGAGGCATGGCGTGAGCTTGGGGTCGTTCCTCCGGAAGATATTGAGAAACTCAATGCAAAGGCTTCCTTTAATATTGACCGTATAAAGGAGATCGAGCTTCAGACGCGTCATGATATCGTGGCCTTCACTCGCACAGTGAGTGAGTCGCTTGGTGAGGAGAGAAAGTGGATACACTATGGCCTTACTTCAACCGATGTGGTCGATACTGCTAACGGTTATCTTTTCAAACAGGCCAACGAAATCATCCTCGATGATTTGGAACGTTTCTCTGAGATGCTTCGTCGACAGGCTATCCGTTTCAAGTATCTGCCTTGCATCGGCAGGACTCACGGAATTCATGCCGATATCACTTCCTTTGGTCTGAAGTGGGTACTCTGGCACGAGGAAATGCGCCGGAATATTGAACGGTTCCGTTATGCTGCGCGCGGTGTGGAGGTTGGTAAGATCTCTGGAGCGGTTGGTAATTTCGCCAATATCCCGCCTTTTGTTCAGGACTATGTATGCGAACACCTGGGGATAGATTCCGCAAATATTTCTACTCAGGTGATTCAGCGTGATCGCCATGCAAACTATCTGGCTCAGATTGCTCTGATCGGTGCAACTCTTGAACAGATGGCTCTTGAAATCAGAAATCTGCAGCGCACCGAGGTACATGAAGTTGAGGAAGCTTTCGGAAAGGGTCAGAAGGGTTCGAGTGCTATGCCTCATAAGCGTAATCCCATCAGTAGCGAAAATATCTGTGGTTGTGCTCGTGTACTTCGCGGATATATGGTTACTTCGTTCGACAACGTGGCTCTTTGGCATGAGCGCGACATCTCTCACTCAGCTACAGAACGTATCCTTATGCCGGATGCCACAATCCTTGTAGACTATATGCTTAACCGTATGATGGGCATTTTGGAAAATCTTGTGGTGTTTGAGGATCAGATGAAGAAAAACATTTATCGCACTAATGGAGTTATCTTCGCACAGCGTGTGATGAATGCCTTAATTGAGAAGGGTTTTGTCCGTGAGAAGGCCTACGACACCGTGCAGCCTATAGCAATGAAGGCTATGAGTCTCGGAGCTAATTATCAGGACCTCTTAAAGCAGGACCCGGTGGTTATGGGTGCACTGACTGAAGAGGAGCTTGACGCCTGCTTCACGCTTGATTATTACATGAAAAACGTAGACTATATTTACAAACGTAATAAAATAGAGGACTGATGTCACAAAGATTGGTTGTCGTCGGCTCTCAATGGGGCGACGAAGGAAAAGGCAAGATTACAGATTATTTCGCTTGCCGAGCTGATATGGTGGTTCGCTATCAGGGTGGCAATAATGCCGGCCATACCGTTATGTTTGACGGTCACAAATATTCCTTGCAGAGCATTCCGTCGGGTATTTTTAATCCGGCTACAGTGAATGTGATGGGCAATGGAATGGTTGTGAATCCTGTTTCTGTAATTGCAGAATTGCAGAAACTTCATGATCAAGGGCTCACCGATTATCAACTCTTTATTTCCGATCGTGCTGCTATGGTCATGCCCTGGCATTCTGACCTTGACGGTGCCTATGAGAATATGAAGGGTGGTAAGCAGATCGGCACTACAAAGAAGGGTATCGGTCCGGCCTATTGCGATAAGTATAGCCGTATCGGCTTGCGTATGGGTGATCTTCTTGATCCTGAATACTTTGCAGAGCGTCTGCGGGCTGCTATGGATGTAAAGAATATGGAACTCAGGATGCTGGGTCTCGAGACGTATGATTTCGATAAGGTCTACGACACTTATATGGAGATTGCGTCAGTGTTGGGTTCGCGTATTTGTGACACTTCGGCACTTATCAACGAATATCTCGTGATGCCTGACAAGAAAATTCTCTTTGAGGGCGCACAGGGCATGATGCTGTGCATTGACCATGGCACTTATCCTTTTGTAACATCCTCATCTCCGTCTGCTGCGAGTGTTCCTGTAGGAGCAGGCATCTCCCCGAAATGGATTGATAATGTGGTTGGAGTGGCCAAGGCATATTGCACCCGTGTAGGCGAAGGACCTTTCCCTACAGAGCTCCACGATCATATTGCAGAGGAGATTCGTGAAAGAGGTCATGAGTATGGCACTGTCACGGGTCGTCCTCGCCGTGTGGGATGGTTTGACGCCGTTGTAGCACGCTACACCTCTCGTCTTGCCGGTATCGATAACTGGGCACTTATGCTGTTTGACGTGCTCTCAGGACTTGATAAGGTAAAAATATGCACCAACTATGAGCTTGATGGTAAGATAATTGATAATCCTCCTGCCACTATCGCTATGCTTGCACGCTGCAAACCCGTGTACATAGAACTTGAAGGTTGGAAGGAAGATATCTCTGATGTGAAGGATTTCAATGATCTTCCTGAGGCTGCCAAGGCCTACGTTCGCAAGGTGGAAGAGGTCACCGGTGTAAAGGTCGGCATTATTTCTGTTGGGCCTGACCGTAAGCAGACCATCATAATAGATGAAAAACTAAGGGAGTTCTGAAAATTTCAAAATCAATACAGCATATATGTCTTTCATTGATGAAAAAGTAGCGATGGAAGGTGTGACATTCGATGATGTCCTGCTTATTCCCGCTTACTCGGAGGTGACTCCGAATATGGTGAATCTTTCAACAAGATTCTCCCGAAATATCAACCTGAATATTCCGGTGGTTTCGGCTGCTATGGATACAGTTACAGAAGTTGATATGGCTATTGCGATAGCTCGTCAGGGTGGAATCGGTGTGATTCACAAAAATATGTCGATTGAGGCTCAGGCCGCTCAGGTGCGCAAGGTGAAACGTGCGGAAAGCGGAATGATTTATGACCCTGTGACTATTTCCGGCGAAGAGACCGTAGGCGATGCACTTCGTCTTATGGAGGAAAACCATATAGGTGGAATCCCGGTAGTCGATGAAGAAGGTTATCTGAAAGGTATTGTCACTAATCGCGACTTGCGCTTCCAGAAGGATATGAGTCTTCCCATCAACCAGGTGATGACTTCTGAAAATCTGGTGACGACCGACAATCCTAATCTTGCAGAAGCAGCTGATATTCTCCTCCGTCATAAGATTGAGAAACTTCCGGTGGTTGATAAGGACAACAAGCTTGTAGGCCTCATCACATATCGTGATATTACTAAGATTCAGGATTATCCCTTGGCATGTAAAGATGATAAGGGTCGTCTCCGCGTGGCTGCCGGTGTAGGTGTCACATCCGATACTCTGAAACGTGTAGAGGCTCTTGTAGAAGCAGGTGTTGATGCCGTGGTCATTGACACAGCTCATGGTCATTCCGCCAACGTAGTGAACACACTCAAGGCTGTTAAGGAGAAATTCCCTCAGATCGATGTCCTTGTCGGCAATATAGCCACGGGGGAAGCTGCTGAGTATCTTATAAAGGCCGGGGCTGACGGTATCAAGGTTGGTATTGGCCCGGGCTCCATTTGTACCACTCGTATTGTGGCCGGTGTAGGTGTGCCCCAGTTGAGTGCAATCTTTGAGGCTGCCAAGGTGGCTCATGCCCATGGCATCCCTGTGATTGCCGATGGCGGCCTGCGTTATTCCGGTGATATTGTGAAAGCTATTGCTGCCGGTGGTGACTGCGTGATGATGGGCTCTATGCTTGCCGGTGTCGAGGAATCCCCCGGTGAGACCATTATCTATAACGGCCGTAAATTTAAGGCTTATCGAGGCATGGGTTCTATCGAGGCTATGGAAGCCGGTTCAAAGGATCGATATTTCCAGTCAGAGAAGACAGATTCCAATAAATTCGTGCCCGAGGGTATCGTGGCCCGAGTGGCATATAAGGGCACGCTTGCCGAGACTGTTTATCAGTTGATAGGAGGTCTGCGTTCCGGTATGGGCTATTGTGGAGCTCCTGATATTGAGACACTGCATGATGCTAAGTTTGTGCGTATCACCTCAGCCGGTGTGGCAGAGAATCATCCTCACGACGTGACTATCACTAAGGAAGCCCCCAACTATACCCGCGGTCAGTAATGATAAAATAGGGGAGGAGGCTTCGGTCTCCTCCATCCTGATATTTCTATTTATGGAGAAAATACTTATAATTGATTTTGGATCCCAATATACTCAGCTTATCGCCCGTCGAGTTAGAGAACTGAACGTATATTGTGAGATTCATCCTTTCAATAAGATACCGCAGCTTGATGCTGACGTGAGGGGTGTGATACTCTCAGGTTCTCCCTATTCAGTAAGAGATGTAGAAGCTCCCAAGCCTGACATTTCTGCAATAAAGGGAAGACTCCCCCTTCTTGGCGTCTGCTATGGAGCTCAGCTTCTTGCCGCCGAATATGGAGGCTCAGTAGAGGGGGCACCCAGTAGGGAATATGGTCGTGCCATGCTCTCTATAGTGTGTCCTGAAGACGCTCTTATGGTTGGCCTTCCTTCGCCTACCCAAGTTTGGATGTCACACGGCGACACAATTACTTCGGCCCCTGAGCAGTACCGGGTAATTGCCTCGACTGAAAACGTACACTATGCCGCCTATCACATTGATGGTGAGCAGACCTGGGGAATACAGTTTCATCCCGAAGTATATCACTCGACAGATGGAACACAGCTCCTTCGTAACTTTGTGATGGGTATATGTGGTTGTCAAGGCAATTGGAATCCTGACTCCTTCATTGAATCGACTGTGGCTGAGTTGCGGGAGAAACTTGGTGATGATAAAGTCATTCTTGGTCTTTCAGGAGGAGTGGATTCCTCTGTAGCCGCTGTGTTGCTTCATAAGGCTATTGGAGACAGACTTCACTGTATTTTTGTCAACAATGGCTTGCTGCGTGCTGACGAATTTACTGACGTTCTTGATTCCTATCGCAATATGGGGCTCAACGTCAGAGGTGTAGATGCCTCCGAACGATTCTACGAAGATCTGAAGGGTGTGACTGATCCCGAGCAGAAACGTAAGATAATAGGCCGTGATTTTGTCGAGGTCTTTAATGCAGAGGCCAAGAAGATTGAGGGTGCGCGCTGGCTTGGTCAGGGGACGATATATCCTGATGTGATCGAAAGTTGTTCTGTCAACGGTCCCTCTGCCACTATCAAGAGCCACCACAATGTGGGAGGTCTGCCTAAAGAGATGAATCTCAGTATCGTAGAACCTCTTAGATTGTTGTTCAAGGACGAAGTTCGTCGAGTAGGCCGTGCCCTTGGAATTGATGATAAACTGATTGGTCGTCATCCTTTCCCCGGTCCGGGTCTTGGCATACGCATTCTTGGAGAAGTAACTCCCGAAAAGGTTAGAGTGCTTCAGGCAGCAGATAAGATCTTCATAGATGGTCTTAGAACAGAAGGACTGTATGATAAGGTCTGGCAGGCCGGTGTGATGCTTCTTCCTGTTCAGAGTGTAGGAGTCATGGGTGATGAAAGAACCTATGAGAGCTGTGTGGCATTGCGCGCTGTGGTATCCACCGACGGCATGACAGCAGACTGGGTTCACCTTCCCTACGAATTTCTGGCACGTGTATCCAACGAGATAATCAACAAGGTGCGCGGCGTAAACCGCGTAGTGTACGATATTTCCTCCAAACCACCGGCAACCATAGAGTGGGAGTGAGGTATAGTAATAATGTAAGTAGCTAAGAACAATTAATAATATGATAGATGCGCGATAATTTTGAGACAGGTTGGCCGCGGAGCGAAGGAGCTTGGCGAGCTAAGCGACTGAGAGACAAGGTCAAGATGGCCAAAATTAGCCGCATATATCATATTAAGATACTTTCAAAGCTACTGAGTTATTATATCGTTTAATTTTTCTTAGCTACTTAATATCCTTATTTCACCATATTCCATCAGTAGTTGTGTGTTTTGTGTGACTAGCCGGTCGTCATGTTTATTGAGAACTTGTAAAGTTCCATCAAATAAATTGGTATAAAAGAGCGGGTCAGCGAAAGTATTTATTCGCTGACCCGCTCTTTATTTAGAATTTTCTTGCGCGTCGATAGAGCCAGATGCCTATGGCAAGATATACCACGTTGGGAATCTCCATTGCGATGAAGGGGGTTGTCATTCCGGATATTGCGAACGAACTAGTTATTGTACTGAATAGAATATAACTGAAACTCAAGACAAGTCCAAGGCCTATATTTACGCCCATGCCGCCTTTGACTTTACGACATGACAGCGACATGCCTATAAGTGTGAGAATGAAAGCGGCTGCGGTGGAGGCTATGCGTTTTTCTTTCTCAATCTCGAATTTCTTTATATTAGCTACTCCACGCATCTTCTGTTTTTCAATGTAATCAGACAGTTGAGGAGTGGTCAGAAGCTCCTGGTCATTGGCTGAGATAAGGAAATCCTTCGGTTCGATCGGAATGATGGTGTCAAGTTTGTTTCCTTTTGTTATCTTCTCTTTCATCCCGTCGAAGTCTCTTATCATATAGTCGTTCAGATGCCAGAGATAGTTTTTGGTTGTATCGTAGCGTGCAATGTAGGCTGTGAGACGAGACACCAATGTCTTTCCTTCGAATTTGTCAAGTGAAAACCGATAGCCGGCCTTGTCGCTATTCTCAAACCTGCCGATATAGGCTACAACTCCGGGTGTCACCTGCAACTGAATGTTTAATCCCGTCTCCACTGCCTTATTCTTGACATATTTGTTGGTGTAGTCTATACGGTGGACATTGGTCGGGGGGATGATGTAATTGCTCAGAGCAAAGGTGAGCGCTGCCACCACAGTGGCCCCAATCATGTAGGGACGAAGGAGACGGTTGAAACTGACTCCACTGGCAAGTATCGCTATTATCTCAGAATTACCTGCCATCTTTGAGGTGAAGAAGATAACGGAGATGAATACGAACAGTGGCGAAAGTTGGTTGGCGAAATAGGGAAGAAACGACATGAAATAGTCAAATATCGTTTCTTTCAACGGCGCACTGAGAAATGCGTCAAGTTTCTCAGTGACATCAAACATGGCTATGACGGCCAGAAAGAGGATGGTGGCAAGAAAGTATGTGCCTAAGAATTTCTTAAGTATATAGAGATCCAGAATCTTTAATCCGAAATGCCAATCGGGTTTTCGCCGTGGCTGTCCCCATCTTTCTGCACCATGCCATCTCTTGGCAAAGACCTTGATACGACGGAGCGGACGCCATAGCCTGTGTTTTTTTTTAGATTGTATGGTGACGTCTTTCTCTTGTGATGCGTCCTCGTTGCTGTCTCTTCGGAGTCTCATAGTCTTCTGGTGACATTCTCAACCATATTTCGCTTCCACTCGGCGAAATCTCCAGTCAGGATATGCTCTCTTGCTTCTTTTACAAGAGCAAGGTAAAAAGCAAGATTATGGATAGAGGCAATCTGCATGGCAAGAAGTTCATTGCTTACAAAAAGATGACGCACGTAGGCTTTGCTATATACTTCATCCACCCAGGCTGTGCCATCGGGATCCAGTGGCGAAAAATCATCAGCCCATTTCCTGTTGCGCATATTCATGATACCGTTGCGCGTGAAGAGCATACCGTTGCGACCGTTGCGTGTTGGCATAACACAGTCCATCATATCCACACCTCTGTCAATGGCTTCAAGTATGTTGGCCGGGGTACCCACTCCCATAAGATAGCGAGGTTTGTCTTCAGGAAGTATCTCGTTGACCACCTCGATCATCTCATACATCTTTTCGGTAGGTTCGCCGACAGCCAATCCTCCTATAGCATTACCCTCAGCTCCGAGATCGGCGATAAATCTGGCCGACTCTCTTCGCAAATCGGGATACACACATCCCTGCACTATCGGAAAGAAAGCCTGACGATAGCCATATTTTCCTTCTGTCTCGTTGAATCTGTCCCAGCCTCGTTTCAACCAACGATGAGTGAGGCCAAGCGATTTTTTTGCGTAATCGTAATCCGCTGTTCCTGGAGCGCATTCATCAAGTGCCATCATTATATCCGCACCGATAATCCGCTGTATGTCAACCACACCCTCAGGTGTGAATAGATGTTTACTGCCATCGATATGACTGCGAAACCATGCTCCTTCCTCTTTAAGTTTTCTGTTAGCTGAAAGAGAGAACACCTGAAACCCACCGGAATCTGTGAGTATAGGTTTGGTCCAGCCGTTAAATTTATGCAGTCCTCCGGCCTTCTCAAGTATCTCGAGTCCCGGTCGGAGATACAGATGATAGGTGTTACCCAGAATTATCTGTGCCTTTATATCTTCCGACAGTTCTCTCTGATGCACACCCTTTACACTCCCCACTGTGCCTACCGGCATAAAAATAGGAGTCTCGATTTGTCCGTGATCTGTTGCTATCACTCCGGCCCGAGCGGCTGTGTCTTTTGCTGTCGCTTTTATGCTGAAATCCATACTATTTTCATTTATAAGGCTCTCCACGGAGAGAGGATAGTATTTCAAGAGGGAGCCTGCAAAACTTATCTTACAAAATTACGCTAAATTTCCGAAATATTAAAAAAAAAAAAAAATAAATGATATGATATATACGTGATAATTTTTAGTTATTTTGCCGCGGAGTGATTGAGTGGTAAGGGCAAGATGCCAAAAATTAGCTGCATATATCATATCAAGATCTTTTCAAAGCTACTAGATAATTATATAGTTTAATTATACTTAGCCATTTAGTATAAATCCACTCTACTGATTGTCATTGTTTTAAGACTCTCTCTTTCCCGTCTCTCCTGATATGTAAGTATGCAGTCGATGATAAAAGGGTGTGTGTGTGAGGGTAGGGACATCCCCAATTATCAGCAATTTTTTCTTGGCACGCGTCATGGCTACGTTCATTCTGCGAAGTTCCTTAAGAAACCCGATATTTCCCTCCGAATTATTTCTGACCAGAGAGATGACTATTATGTCGCGTTCCTGGCCCTGAAATCCATCTACTGTATTTACGGAAATCAGATGACAGACACTCTTCAATCTTTTCTCTCGTGAGATAAGTTTGCGTAGATATCTCACTTGTGCTCTATAGGGAGAGATGACGCCAATATCTATATTCTCATCAATAAAGCGCCCGGCTCCGACTCGCTCTATATAATCACAGATGAGATTGACCGTAAGACAGGCTTCTCCTTTGTTGATGCGTCCGGTTCCTTCTCCCGTGAGATACTCTTGAAATTCTATCTTTTTCTCCGTGCGCTCTTCTTCTGCTGTCGCTCCCTTTTTTTCCATTTCAGAGGGAGAGGAGGCTATAGTAGAGGTATCAATCCATTCGATAGCAGTGTCAAGATCAAGGATTCCACGATAGGCCACCTGTGGGGCAGCTTTCATCTTTCCGTTGTAGAACTCTCTATTCGGGAAATCCATAATATCTTCATGCATACGGTATTGGACAGTGAGCAAAGACACACTCTCCGGATGATTCTCAACTATCCTTTCCATCAATGACTTGCCAAGACCTCCCCTCAGTGCCTCAAGACTTTTGACGGTGGGAGGCAATTGGCAGTGATCGCCTGCAAGAATTATCCTGTCGGATTTGGATGCGGCTATCCAGCAGGCTGCCTCAAGTGCCTGAGCTGCCTCGTCTATGAATAGGGTGGGAAACTTCATTCCTGTCAGAATCTTTGACGCACTCCCCACAAGTGTACAGGCTATGACGCGTGCTTCACGAAGGAGTTCCTCTCGAATCTTCAGCTCAAGCATGGATGCTTTCTCTTTCAGATGATCCACTTTCCGACGCCATGAATCGCTCCCTTTTCGAGAGGAATAAAGTTGCCTGATTGTTCGACGGATACTCCAGAGAGTGGGGTAGTCAGGATGCGACTCAAACCGACGTTCGTAAGTGAATGACAGCATTTTATCGTTTACTCTTGTGGGATTGCCTATGCGCAGTACATTTACTCCTCTGTCAATCAACTGTTCCGATATCCAGTCTACTGCCATATTGCTTTGTGCGCATACCATCACTTGAGATTCCCGATGGAGTGTCTCGTAGATAGCTTCCACAAGGGTAGTGGTCTTTCCAGTGCCGGGGGGACCGTGGACTATTGATATATCCTTGGTACACAATACTTTGTTGACGGCTGCTTCTTGAGATGAATTTAGATAAAAATAATTTCTTGGCAGGATATTCATCTCTTCGGCCTTTTGGCCGGAATATATCAGGTCCCTTAGTTCTCCAAGTCTACCTTTTGCTTTCGTGACGCGGTCGAGTGCTTCAAACATGACTCGATAGGTGGTCTCGTCAAACGAAAGCATTATCCCGATCTCTTTTTCTTCAGATATATGAGTCCGGTCGAATGAATCAGCGACGGATATTGACATCCTGTCGCCATCCACAAAGCTGACTATACCGGTAGATATGAAATCTATCTTTCCTTGAGCGTGACTGTCAATTCTGAAAAAGGTGACGGGTTTGCCATATTCAAAATTGTGGTCTATGTATTCTTCCGTAGGGTCTCGCCTCACTTCTACGACCATCTGGTCTAAGGAATTTCTACGGGTTCCCGTATATCTTACCGGCCACCAAGCATTCCCCTGTTCTACAAGTCGGATCACACCGATTCTGCCCGTGAGCCGGCGGAAAGACTCTCGGTCTTCGTCATATTCCTTACGTAGCAATTCTCGCTGACGGGTGAGTGCCGAACCTGCCGACTCTCTCATTTCATCAGAGATTAGAATTATAATAAGAAGGGTCGCCTGTCACTTCTTCCCCAACAAAAGCAGGAAGCTCAATCTCTTCATCAGCAGATGAGAGCTCCACTTCGGCCACAACAAGAGGCGCAAGTGAATCCTCAAATTGATCCACCTCCCATAGATGTTGTCCACAAGGCACTATATGTCTGTGCTTTCTTATCACACGGCCTACACATAAAGAAAGAAGTCTTTGTCCGTCTGAAAGAGGAATCTCATACTCATATTCTTCCCGTTCTGCTCCGATGGAGACTCCCTTGATAGTAAGAAAAGCTTTCTCTCCGGAGATCCTCACCCTCACGGTGCGCTCCGGATCGCGACACAGGTAGCCCTGTGCAATCGCATACGATTGCACAGCCAGTGGAAGATAGGAGTTGTCGATTACAAGAAACTTTCGTTCTATTTCTTTAGCCATATCTATATGATGTGAGGATAGATATCTTGATTCTCTGAGTAAAGATGCAAAATTATAAAGAATCCAACAGAATTGCAAACCTCTATCAAGAAGCCGATGCCGGCTAATGGCACTTAGTGATTATTTCGATTTATTTTTCTTGGCTACTTATGACCTTTTTTCGGATTTTTCGTAAATTTGCATATCTTTCACATCTGATGTAAGGAAAGACTTTAACACCACCCCCTTCGTAAGAGTAAATGTATATACTTGATCAAAACAACAATATCCTACAGAAGGCCCACGTCTGTACCTTCAAGAAGTTAAATCTTGAAGAGAGGAGGCATCTTCAGGAGTGGATAGCTGCCGAAAGATGATGGGTGATTTTGAATGGGAAATGCGTTATTATGGCATGTGATAATATTGCCTACGTAAAGAAACTGCCTTGTGTGGATGTACTGATGAAGAATGCTGAGACCGGCTGTCCTTACAATGGAGCCAAAGAAGCATACATTCTTATACATACGATCAAAGGTTGATTAGTAAAATTCTTCCGATTCTATGGGAAAATCTCCTGTCCCCAAGAAAAAGAAGTAAAATATAGTCATTCTATCGATTAATTATAAGTAGCTAAGAAAAATTCAAAGCTACTGAGTTATTATATCGTTTAATTTTTCTTAGCTACTTAGCTGCTTATTGGTTACTCAACAATGCTGCATACATTCTTTTTCAGCCCTTCCAATACAACCCGAAAATATGCAGAGGCAATGACTGATGCGTTTGGCGGTCAATCCGGGCTTATAGATCTGACGCATAGGACAGATAAGACAAACTATGATCTTAAGGATGGAGATACAGTTTTATTTCTATCCCCGGTCTATGCCGGTCGGATTCCTGAGATGGCTGCTAAGCAATTTCGTGAGATTGACGGTCACGGCAAGAAGGCCATTGTCGCCGTAGTATATGGCAATCGTGACTATGATGATGCATTACTTGAACTGGCTGATATAGCCTCTACAAATGGTTTTGAGGTCATTGCTGCCGGAGCTTTTATCGCGCAGCACTGTATTTTCCCAAAAGTCGCAACCGGCAGACCTGACAAATCTGACATTGATATTGCTGTCGATTTCATAAAAAAAGCTAAAGACTCAGAGCTATTGGATATATCTTCGATAAAGGGAAATCGGCCCTACAAGAAACCGGGGACTGTAACACTGCGCCCGCAGACAGATGAAAAAAGCTGTCACTCATGTGGAGTGTGTGTTCGTGAGTGTCCAACCGGTGCCATTGACCCGATGAGTTTGTCTACAGATAAAGACGTGTGCATAACGTGTTGCCGCTGCATAGCCGTCTGCGATTCTAACGCTCGGATATTCAAAGGAATTATGTATTCGACTGTAAGTAAAATTTTCTGCGCTCAAAACTCCAGGCATCGGGAGGCTGAGTTTTTCCTTTGAAAATGAATATAGAAGAACTTCGAGACTATTGCCTGGTAATGAACGATGTGACTGAGAAAACTCCTTTCGGCAAGTTTTCTCCACGGTTTGATTCCACACTTGTGTTCTATGTCCTGGGACACATGTTCTGTATGATAGATATGAATAATTTTGATTCTGTGTGTTTTAGGTCTACACCGGAAGAGATCGATAGAATCAGATCGCACCATCTTGCTGTCCATAAGCCAATCAATCCTGCATTGAAGTTTTGGATAAGGGTAGACCTCAATAAAGATATTTCGGATAAGGAGGTATATTCATACATCAGACGGGCATACGAAATTGTCAGGATTAAATATACTCGAAAGAATAAAAATAATTAAATATTTGGTTTGTAAGTAGTTAAGTGCCTGTTTGGTAACTAAAATAAATTAAAGATGAAAGAAAGCAGAATTGATGTAACCAAGCAGTCGGAAGAGGAGCTGGCGCTGGCCAATCGACATGCCCAGCTCATATTCCGGTTTAATAACACAATGCCGGGCACCGCTGCGTATGCCTCTTTGATGCGTGAGATATTCCCGATGATGGGGGAGAACAGTCGTGTGGAGAGTCCATTGACAGCTGTGAGACCTCACATGGTGAATATAGGAAAAAATGTGGTGGTGATGCCCGGATGTCTGATGATGTCGGCGGGTGGAATCACCATAGATGATGGTGCGATGATAGCCGCCAATGTTCAGCTCATTTCCAACAATCATGACCTTTACGAGCGTCAGGTGATTACCTGCAAGCCTGTTCATATCGGTAAAAATGCATGGATTGGTGCCGGCTCTACAATTCTACCAGGTGTGACAGTCGGAGATAATGCCGTGGTGGGAGCTGCAAGTGTCGTTACCAAAGATGTGGCACCCGATACAATCGTTGCGGGGAATCCGGCTAAACTTATAAAAATTATTCCTCCCAAGTAGCTGTACTAAGTCTTATTCGGCCTGATCTTACATAGTATNCTCCCGGCATATTTGATCGTGGAGGTATAACTATAGGAAACGATGTCTTTATCGGCCCGAAATGCAACCTGATAACAATCAACCATGACTCGAATCCCGATAACCGCAGTGCCACGTATGGCCGTCCTATTGTGATTGAAGATAAGTATGGATCGGCATCAACTCCACCATCCTTCCCGGTGTCAGGATTGGATATGGAGCTATTGTAGGTGCGCAGAGTGTGGTGATTTATGATGTTCCTTTACGCCCGGATCGTAGGATTTCTCAACATCTTTTAGTAATTTTGCAGTCCTATGTGCTGGCCGGCCCTGGTAGCCGGAAGCCGTAGGCTCCACTTCAGAGCTGTTGTCTTCGGGCAACAGCTCTNTTTCTGTTACCTCATAGCTATGGGGAATTATCGGATTTTTAAGAATCTGTGNTTCCTTTATTGTGGTTTTTACCCTGTAAATATTCCCGTCCAGATTCACAGCNCCNTANANACGATGNACNAGAGTGTCCGGGTTATATCCGTTCTCCGGANCGCGTTTCCCGTCAGCTCCTTTCAGATAATCCGGATGCACCTCAGCCTCCANNCTCTCACCGATAACCTCCGGAAGAGCCTTNAAGACCGCAAGATGCACTCCAATATCCTCACTCTTTTCTATCGTAGAAGCGCTCAGATATTTGTTTACTGGCCGTCCGCGTATCTCATATTCTATCTCTTTTCCNTCGCTGTCGTGCCGGTCAGCGTAGGTGTGCCTACAAGATTCTCCTTCGCCCATACTTTCGCTTCTGCTATATGTCTCNCTCCATTAAAATCATGTCTCGGCACATTCACGACCATGACCTCCTTCTCCCTCAGGCTGGGCATCACGATCCCGCGCTCCGCCACAGCACGATCCCGCATCTCATCGAATTCCTCCGTAGATTCGGCGAACCGAAACAATAGTCCGTCTCCTTTTCAGCCTCTGATGCTTGTCTATCTCCGGACAAAGCCTCCTGACTNNCTGCGTAATCTTCTGGCCGTCCGGGTCAAGCTCGCCCTGNACCTCGATNCCTCTTGCATCCACTCGGCTNCCCTTTCACGCTCAGGAGCTTCCCGAAATAGTTCGCACCCATGCGTAGCTGATTGTCAACCATGATGTCCATAAGGCGTTGCACCTGCTTTGAGGTGTCCTCCCTTCCAACAGCGTCCTTTATGGCCGTAAGTATGCGCTTTGTCTCATACTTGCTCAGGTCGTCGAGAAGTCCTGCGTCCAGAAGAATTTTCGACAGGTCAGTCATTGACTTTACGGTCGTGATGTCATATTCCCTCTGCCGTGCCATTGCCTGGCGTAGCTTGCTCAGGTTGCCTCCTATTGCCCTCATTGCATCCTGCTTCGCCTTGAAGTCCGCGCCGTTGGCCGCCGCTGCGTCGGCCTTCATCTTGGTTATAGCCTCCTCCAGCCCCAGATCGCCGTCACGGAAGAGGCGGCTCTCGCTCGCTCCGAAATTGGTGTTCTCGCGCCTTACGATGTCCTCTGCCTCTGTGAAGAATGACCGGCGGTTTCCTTCCCGGAGGTTGCGCCATGACTTCCACAGCACATAGCTCCACTCCTTATCGGTCCACGCTCTCATCTTCGGAAGTTTGAGACCGGCAAGAAGGCGGTCGAGTGCCTTCTGGAGCATCCCTTTCAGTTTTCCCCAGAAGGTCTGTTCCTCCGCGTCCATGCGCTCAAATCCCTCTTCNCCTATCTTCATGCCGAGGTCGGCCGCATATTCCTCCGTAGCGTCGCGCCTGATCTGCTCTCGCTGCTTCTCTGCCTCGATGCGGGCCTTCGCCATGTCGGAATAGTATTCCTCTTCCGGATTCTCTCCCCGTGCCTCGCGCTCCAACCTTTTTCTCTCCTGTATTCGGCTGATCTCATCGTCCATCATCTTCTCAGTGCGTCTGTCGATCTCAGCCNNAATCCTGTCNNTGCTGATGTTGTAGGCTTCATCGAGGAAGTTATTGAGNTTTTCTTCGGTGCCGAAGAGCTGACGCAAACCNTGATGNCCGACGGCCTCATGCACNGCTGTGTCCGCTATGTCGCCCACGTTGCGGTGATTGTCGGCCACAACGGTAATCTGCCCGGTCTTGCGGTCATACCAGCCTTTCTTACGGNGGTAGCCCTCGGCCTCGGCTTCCTTTCGCGAGATCATACGGATAGGGGAGTGCAGNTTCTCTGAAAGCCTCTGCACAGCTCCCTTCATTGTAGAAGGATCCGCAATTTCGCGATTTTCAAGCAATTTTACCCCAGGATCGTAGGATTTCTCAACATCTTTCAGTAATTTTGCAGTCCCATGTGGTGCCTCCGCTTTCTGCGGACTGACCGTGGGCTCCAATTCTGAGCTGTTGTCTTCTGGCAACAGCTCTATTTCTGTTACCTCATAGCTATGGGGAATTGGTGCGATTTTGTTTTCACGGGTCTCCTTGACAGTGGTTTTCACCCTATAGATCTTTCCGTCCAGATTCACAGCCCCATATAGACGATGCACCAGAGTGTCCGGGTTATATCCGTTCTCCGGACCGCGTTTCCCGTCAGCTCCTNTCAGATAATCCNGATGCACCNCAGCCTCCACGCTCTCACCGATAACCTCCGGAAGAGCCTTCAAGACCGCAAGATGTACTCCAAGATCCTCACTCTTTTCTATCGCAGAAGCGCTCAGATATTTATTTTATTGCTGTCCGATAAAACTCAGATAGAGCAATAATGTATGGCTCGAACGCTGATTCTACAGCGTTCGAGTCTGCTTTTTGATTCTA
>JAAVFY010000010.1 GCA_014800515.1 Bacteroidales bacterium | reverse complement strand
CCAACGTGTCATACACTCCCGAAGAAATGAAACGCATCAATGACTTTCTCGATACCATACACATTCAGGGTGACCGCTACAACGCCCAAAACCAATCCAACATAGGTCATTAACCTAACAACATACATATAAAGGAGCAGCGTAGAATGTCTCCCCCTGAAAAAAGTTAACAATTTTAGGAGTCAATTTTTTCAGGGGGAGACAGTATATCTTGTGTAATCCGCAGAAATTAGCTATCTTTGCACTAACTAAGTAAAGAATGGTTACTTTAAGGGAGCCGAAATTGTTAAAATTATCTCGCACTGAGATAATTTCATAGGCGTTCGAGAACTTCCTCTGGAGGGTTGAACTCCGTTAAATATAATTTCGTATATTTAAAGCACCACTCTTTAACTATCAATTTTATGCTATAAGTAGCTAAGTAGCTAAGAAAAATTAAACGATATAATAACTAAGTAGCTTTGAACGTATCTTAATATGATATATGCGGCTAATTTTGGCCATCTTGACCTTGTCGCTCAGTCGCTTAGCTCGCTAAGCTCCTTCGTTCCGCGGCCAACCTGACTCAAAATTATCACGCATCTATCATATTATTAATTTTTCTTAGCTACTTAATTGCATCTAACTAATGGAATGACTTACAAACCCAATCATAGAGGAAAATGGATACAAAACAAGCAGTAGACAAGGGACATCTGGCTCCCGGTCATGAGTATGAATACGGTGGATTCTGTCTCAACGGATTTCTCATGATATTCTTCACCTTCATCCTGATGCCGGGTATAATTGTGGCGGCTCTTGTGGGATGGGTTGAGACCGCTCCCCTACTTGCCGGAGTGGTCAGTGGAATCGCGTTTATCCTATTTGTGCTCGGCTGTGTCGGTTACTTCATTCAGGAACCGAATCAGGCCAGGGTCATGGTGTTCTTCGGAAAATATAAAGGCACTTGCCGGCGCGTGGGCTATTTCTGGACCAATCCCTTCATGTCGCGCGTAAAACTCTCGCTGCGAATCCGCAATATGGATATTGACCCGATTAAGGTCAACGACAAGATCGGCAATCCGGTGCTGATCGGAATGGTGCTCGTATGGCGTATCAAAGATACATACAAGGTAGTTTTCGACCTTGACTCTCAGTCGCTTGGCGCACAAGGAGGCATCAACAATGCTGCGCTTGACAAGTTTGTGCGCATACAGAGCGACGCGGCTCTAAGAGAGGTGACAAGCCAGTTTGCCTACGACCAGACCGAGGCAAGTGGAGACGAACTGACACTTCGCGACGGAGCAGAGGCCATCAACGACTTGCTTGAACACAAGATCAACGAGCGTCTTGCCATGGCCGGCATGGAAGTGGTGGAAGCTCGCATCAATTATCTTGCCTACGCACCCGAGATAGCGGCAGTGATGCTTCGCCGTCAGCAGGCATCCGCCATAATCACGGCACGCGAAAAGATAGTGGAAGGGGCTGTCAGCATGGTAAAGATGGCTCTCGAGCGGCTTGAGAAAGATGGAGTCGTAGACCTTGACAATGATCGCAAGGCTGCTATGGTGAGCAATCTGCTCGTGGTGCTCTGCGGCGACGAACCTGTTGTGCCTACAGTCAGCACTTCACAGACAAACTGAAAAAATTCTCAGACTCCAACTCGATAAACACGCGCATCCCGTCGGAAATGTAAGCATCAGGATGAAAACATTTTCGATGGGATGAATTGTTTATTTGTCCTAATGGCGTAAATTAAGTAATTTTGCACTTTGAGGGGATAAGTCCCTCATCTAATAGACAGGGGAATGTCTAATAACACCGGAATCAATGGATAAAGATATAGAAATCGAGGGAGTAAGACTTCATTACGAGGAGACCGGCAACCCTGACGGGCTTCCGGTCATAATCATGCATGGCTGGGGCTGCAATACCACCACCGTAAGGTCGATAGCCTCATCTCTGGCAGATAAGATGCACGTCTTCAATCTCGATCTCCCCGGACACGGGAAGAGTTCGGAGCCACCGGCGGTATGGGGTGTGGACGACTTCACACGCCTCGTAGAGACATTCATCAGACAGATGAAACTGGACAGACCGGCACTGATAGGTCATTCATTTGGAGGAAGAATCTGCCTGCTGCTTGCTTCGCGCAATGCCACAGGAAAAGTAGTGCTTGTGGATGCTGCCGGAATAAAGCCCTCACGCCCCTTGAAATGGTATGTGAAGGTGTATGGATACAAGACCGTGAAGCACATCGCACCGATAATTTTAGGGAAAAAGGGAGGAAAACGGCTTATCGACTGGTGGAGAGGAAAAGCAGGCTCAGCCGACTATCGAAACTCCTCGGATATGATGAGAGCTGTGATGAGCAAATGTGTGAACGAGGATCTCAAGCACGTCATGCCCTCAATCAAGGCTCCTACCCTATTGATATGGGGAGAGGAGGACACGGCCACTCCCCTCTCCGATGCAAAGACAATGGAAAGACTGATCCCCGGTGCAGGACTTGTCAGCTGGCCCGGATGCGGTCATTACTCATTTCTTGACAATCCCGCCACCTTCCGGCTTGTGCTCAGAAGCTTCTTCAAGGAGGAACTGAAGTGAGAGCCAAAGGGTCAGCGGAAAAAGGCTTATCAGACAGCTCATCACAGGAAATAAAATAACATATATAGAAAATGTCACTATTCTACATCATAATAATGGTCATGACCGGCATCTACATGACCGCGGCACTCAAGCATGATATTCAGATGCTTCAGCAGAACAGCTATCGTCTTGACCGTTTCTGGCGCTGGCTGAAACCCAACTTCATCGATGCTTGGAAACTCGCTGATATCGCCCTGCTTCTGCTACTCATGGCTCCGAGCCTCATGGCTCCCGCTGCGTCGGCTCTGATTACGGGAATTGCCGCTGTGGTCATGACTATAATGATGCTGCGACAGAAATATAAAAAACCACTCGTGTTCACTCCGAGGGTAAAGCGCATCTACGGAGTGGCCGGAATTATCGTTATCGGATGTGGAGTGGCGGCGGCTCTGGGTCTCTGGAACGTCAATCCGCAGGAAGGCTTCTATTCAGGCAAGAATATCGCACTTGCCATAATGATGCTGATATGCATCTTCTCTTGGCTTCCGGTCATGCTCGCCGTGATACTACTCACTCCCGTTGAAAAGAGCATTAATGCCCGTTATCGCAACGAAGCTGTAGAGATATTGAGATCAATGCCCGATCTTAAGATTATCGGCATCACGGGTAGCTACGGAAAGACCAGTACGAAGCATTATCTTCACCGCATCCTCTCGGAGAGTTTTGACGTGCTGATGACTCCCGGCAGCTATAACACCCCGATGGGAGTGATACGCACTATCAGAGAGATGATGAAGCCCTACAATCAGGTGTTCATCTGCGAGATGGGAGCCAAGCAGAAGGGAGACATCAAGGAGATATGCGACATGGTGAACCCTCAGATGGGTATCATAACAGCAGTGGGGCCTATGCACCTTGAGTCGTTCAAGAGTATGGAGAATGTGCAGGCCACAAAGTTTGAGCTTGCCGACGCGCTGCCTGCCGATGGTCTGGCGGTAGTCAACAACGATTTTGAATATTGCGCATCCAGAAAAGTAAGCAATACAAACTGTGTGCGCTATGGAGTGGCCGACCATAAAGATTGCGATATCTGGGCCGAAGAGATACGCTATACACCTGAGGGGACGACATTCAGGGTGAAAGATCGCAACGGACTCGACCTGGAGCTTCAGACACGCCTTGTAGGAGAGTGCAATATCTCCAATCTTGTGGCTGCAATAGCGATAGCTCTGAAACTCGGAGTGCCGGAGGAAAAGATCCGTACGGCAGTCGGGAGGATAGAGCAGGTGGAGCACAGGCTCAATATGAAACGCACCGCCGGAGGTGTCACCATCATTGACGATGCCTTCAACTCCAACCCCACGGGAGCAAGAATGGCAGTAGACGTATTGAGCCACTTCAAGGATCAGGGGAAGAGAATAATAGTAACCCCCGGCATGATCGAGCTCGGAGAGCGTCAATATGAACTCAATCAAGAACTCGGCCGCCATATCGGGAAGAATGTAGACGTGGCGATAGTCGTGGGTCAATACAATCGCGATGCTCTCAGCTCCGGCATCAGAGAGAGCGGACTGCCCGGAGAATCCCTGCATGAGGTGGGAAGTTTCGCGGAGGCTCAGAAACTTCTCTCCGGCATAATGAAGCATGGAGACACGGTGTTGTATGAGAATGACCTTCCCGACACATTCAAATAAATAAAGGATAAGTAGCAATACTGCGGAAATCTATAAATCAGTAAACACAGCCAGCCGTATGCTCGTTTCATCAATAAAATCATTCGGAAACTATTGTATCTTCATGACGCAAGTGTTTCGGGTACCTGACAAGTGGAAAGTATTCTTCGAGAAACTCATTTTCGAGATAAGCAAGCTTGGAGTTGACTCCATCCCACTGGTGATAATCATCTCCTTATTCATCGGAGCAGTCATCACGATCCAGATGACGATCAATATCGTCAGCCCGATTATGCCCGCCTACTCCACCGGACTTGCCACACGCGAGATTCTTCTTCTTGAGTTCTCATCAACGATGATGTGTCTGATTCTTGCCGGCAAAGTAGGCAGTAATATCGCTTCGGAGATTGGCACGATGAGAGTCACAGAGCAGATAGACGCTCTTGACATAATGGGTATCAAGAGCGCCAACTACATAGTGCTTCCCAAAGTGATCGGATTCATATTGTTTGTGCCTGTGCTGTGTGTGCTGTCCATGTTCATGGGACTTTTCGGAGGGTGGTTTATTGCGCAATTCACAGATATGATCTCTGTGGAGAATTATATATTCGGCATCCAAAGTTTCTTCAACGAATGGTATGTATGGTATGGCATAATTAAAACCGTAATCTTCGGATATATCATCACATCCATCGCAGCCTATTACGGATATTATGTCAAGGGAGGTGCGCTTGAGGTAGGTAAAGCCAGCACGAATGCCGTAGTGTCCAGTTCAATCTTCATTCTTCTTGCCGATATAATACTCACAAAACTCCTGCTGCAATGATAGAAGCAAAACACGTATCGAAATGGTTTGACGGTCAGAGAGTGCTATATGATATCTCCACCACTTTTGACACCGGCAAAACCAACCTGATAATAGGACAGAGCGGTTCGGGAAAGACCGTCTTTATGAAATGTCTTATCGGCCTGCTGACGCCGGAGGAGGGAGAGATCCTCTACGACGGGCGTAAATTCCGCAGTCTGAATGCGAATGAGAAACGGACATTGCGTACGGAAATAGGAATGCTCTTTCAGGGGTCGGCACTTTTCGACAATGAGACAGTGCTCGGCAACGTGATGTTTCCTCTTAAGATGTTCAGCAAAGAGAGCCACAAGCAGCAGATCGAGAGAGCCCGCTTCTGCATCAATCGTGTAGGGCTTGACAAGGCTGATGACAAATATCCGTCGGAGATCTCGGGAGGTATGCAGAAACGTGTGGCCATTGCCCGTGCGATAGCCTTGAATCCCAAGTATCTTTTTTGTGACGAGCCCAATTCCGGACTTGACCCCAAAACATCGATACTCATAGATGAACTTCTGAGCGACATTACCCATGAATACGATATCACCACTATCATCAACACTCATGACATGAACTCCGTATTGGGTATCGGTGAGAAAATCGTATTCATCAACAAAGGCCATAGGGATTGGGAAGGCAATGACCGCACAATCTTCAGGAGCACCAGCAAATCGCTCAACGACTTTGTATTTGCGTCGCATCTCTTCCAGGAAGTGAAAGAGTTTCTTGAGAGAGAATATCAGGCTGAGGAAGGGAACGGTTAATTGATCGGCATCACTCACCTCCGGCTTCAATGGGAACAATTTTTACCCACTCCATATAAATGTAGAAAGACCCCAAAAGCAGGGGTCTTTTATTTTATCTTAAACCAGTAAGCGGCTGTGGCCGATATGGTCATTTGGTTGGAACCGCTGAAAGTGTCACGCCTGCCTGACGGAAAGATATTGCCGAGTCCGTAGTAAACTCGTGCTTCGATTGCGACCGAATTTCGGCGATCGATGTTGAACTCCCCGCCTAAGCCTGCAGAGATGCCATAATCAAACTTCTGGGAGACAGGAGTCGACATTTGGGCGATAGTGCGGTATCGGATAGGGAAATCCGGAAGATCAGGAATCTCGGCCGGAGAGAAATTGGTGGAGGTGGACTCTCCAAGGAAAAGCGAAAATTCAGGGCCCGCATTAAAGAAGAAGCGGCCTCTGCGTCCGAAATAGATGTGCGCGAACACCGGCAGAGAAAGATAATCTATGTGGCGGGTATATTGATATTGGGGTGCATTCTCAAAACTTTCCTTCCAACCCCGGCGCGTGAAATTCAATTCGGCGATAAGACCAAAATGATTCTCCTCAATATATCGAAAAGTGACACCGGCTACCCCACCGGGGGCAAAACCCTGTGGCACGGATGGGTTGAAGAAGACTCTTGACATATCAAAGCCTCCTCTTACACCCAACGCAACGTTAGAATGATAGTGAGTCTGCGCATCGGCAGACGTGGTTGCATAGTAGGAAACTGCCAAGGCTACAATCGCGGCCGACAGTCTCAGACTCCATTTACTATTCGAATATCTCATTATTTAAGGATGATTCTGCTTATACTTCCCCCCGGCAGGAATTTGAGGATATAGCATGTAGGATTGACGAAGCCACCCCAATTGCTGACACGCTTCAAGTTGATATCAGTCTGCAACGCACGGCTCGCCGGCATCGCGCGATTAGGATCTCCAAGAGTGGCTGCCACAGCCGGAATGAAGTAAGTCGCCACATCATAACCCGTCACAGAGTACATAGGGAAACTCTTGACCGGAGCATGACCGAACATATTCTGAAACTCGTCCTGGAATTTTTTACCTTCGAAAGAGTCTGGATCATAATAGAAGCGAGAAGGGATAAAAACATCAGCATCAGCAAATTTCTCACCATGGGATGAAGCAAGAGTGATCCAAGAAGGACGCCCCATCAGTGATATGGACGCCACAGGATATGACTCTCTGGCCGCCGCCACCGCATTGACAACCGGGAGAATATCATCGCGCTTCTGAGCGTAAGAGTAAATCAGATAGTTGCTTCCGTCAGAGAAATCGAAATCCGGAAGATCGGAGGCAGACAAGCGGATCACAGGCGAACCCTCGAAGAGATCGGCCACCGCCTCCCCTATGGCGTCGGAAGCATCCTTCTCCCCTATCGTCACGAGAGTGTAACCGTCAAATTTACGTCCCACATAGTCAGCCACCTCATCATTAAAGAGTGTTGAAGGGGGAAGCAGCTGAATCATTGAAGGGTTGTCCTCATAAAGCTCATTCTTCACATCAAACACATTGATGATCTCCACTTTGTTCTCATTGCCATAATCAGCAAGGAAAGCCGGGAAATTACGGTCGGCCGTAGTCAGCAGCAAGTGAGGTTCGAATTCATCAAGAGACTCGATCACGCTATTGGTGGAGGCGCGACCGTCAATAATACGGAAATTGATTTTATAAGGCGATCTCTTCAATTTGTCGACAGCAAGCAGGACACCGCGTGAAAATTCCAAATCACGTTTTGACGAGGGTTCATCCATAAGAAGCGCCACATTCACTTCGCTAAGCTGCCGGGATTCGGAAAGACCATGGATAGAATCATACATCTGCTCGCGGCCCTCGGCAGTCGTCTCACGCGGGTCGGCGGTCTTCACCTCGCGTTCAACCTTGACAGTCTCCATCTTCGGGACCACCACCACTTCATCCTTTCTGGGACGGACTCCCGTGTTAGCTTCACGCAAGGTCTCCTCGTCCACTCCCGTTTTTTCGGATATATCCTTCCACGTCTCATTCTTCTTAACCTTATAATTATCGACAGCAGCGACAGTCTCCTCCTCCACCATCTCCGTGTGCAAACGCCGGGATGCGGAATTGACAGCAATGCGCACCGTAGATCCAGCCTTGAAATTAGACTCCGAGACACCCGGATTTGCCTTTAGAATTTCCTCAACCGTAGTGTTGAATTTTCCTGACAATCCAAAAAGAGTGTCACCCGGNTTTACGTTATAATAAAGGAACGCCCGACCTTCGGAAAGAGCCTGACGATTTTGGGCAATGACGATAGTCTCTCCTGCCTTTATGCCATATTTGGCAGAAGGATGCGACGCATAGATAGTCTCAAGCGGGATATTATACTGACGGGCAATGCTATAGACTGTCTCCCCTTTCTTCACAATATGCGTGAGCGGTTCGACAGGAAGTGTGGAAAGATCCAGCGGCTCGAAATCCGCAGTTTCCTCTCTCACCACCACAACGTTTCCCGTAGGATAGTAGAGACGTGCACCCTTCTCAAGATTAGCCACTGTGTTAGGATTGAGACGCACAAGCTCCTCTATATCCCAGCCATGTTCCTTGGCTATGCCATAGACAGACTCCCCTTTTTTCACTTCATAGCANAAATACTCCTTACCGAGAATCTCAACTCTGGGTAGAGGAGACTCAGCATGAAGAAGGCCGAATTCGACCGAAGAGAAGGGAGCAGCCGAACAAAGAACGGCAAGAGAGAGAGCGAAACACTTATTATTCATAAGTAGCCAAGTAGCTAATAAAAATTAAACGATATAATAACTCAGTAGCTTTGAAAGTATCTTAATATGATATATGCGGCTAATTTTGGCCATCTTGACCTTGTCGCTCAGTCAATTAGTCGTTAAGCTCCTTCGCTCCGCGGCCAACCTGACTCAAAATTATCGCGCATCTATCATATTTATTAATTTTCTTTGCTACTTAACCGCGGGGATAGATTCCGTCAGATCAATTACGCTACAGATGAGCACCTGCTCATCAATACAGCAAAGTTAAGCATTATTTTTCAGATGCGAATCATCTCTTAACTATTTCTCTAAATGCCGGTGGCCAAACAAGAGGATTACGAGAGCAGAAAGGTATTGGAGGGATGGAAGAGCTGTGCTCTTCCATCCCTCCAAGGCTACTATGTTTCTTGTTTACTCCCAAGGGGAGCATCGTTAAAATTCGCTGTTCGTGTGGAAACGGATTTTCGGGAAGTCATTGCGCGCCATCTGCAGGACGTAGTTGGAGTCGGCGAGGAAGACATCGCGTCCGTCTTTGTCGGTTGCCATGAATTGGTATTTACGCTTTTTAAAGGCGGCGAGTGCTTCTTCGTCGTCGCTCTCTATCCAGCAGGCTTTGTAGAGGCTGAGCGGTTCCCAACGGCATTGTGCGCCGTATTCATGCAGGAGTCTGTATTGGATCACTTCAAACTGAAGTTGTCCGACAGTGCCGATAATCTTGCGGCCGTTGAATTGATTGGTGAACATCTGCGCCACACCTTCGTCCATGAGTTGCCGGATGCCCTTGTCAAGCTGTTTGGCTTTCATCGGGTCGGCGTTCTCTATATATTTGAACATCTCGGGAGAGAAACTCGGAAGTCCGCGGAAGTGGAGCAGTTCGCCGGAGGTGAGGGTGTCGCCTATCTTGAAATTGCCTGTGTCGGGAATACCGACAATATCTCCCGGGAAGGCTTCATCGACCACATTTTTTTTCTGTGCCATGAAGGCTGTGGGGGCAGCAAATTTCATCATTTTGTCCTGACGGACATGACGATAGTTGACGTTGCGTTCAAACTTGCCGGAACAAATCTTCACGAAAGCGATACAGGAGCGATGGTTGGGATCCATATTTGCATGGATCTTGAATACAAATCCGGAGAAGGCTTCTTCCGAGGGATCGACAGTGCGTTCCACCGCCGACACAGGACGCGGAGCGGGAGCAATCTTGACAAAGCAATCAAGGAGCTCTTTGACGCCGAATGTATTCAGAGCCGAGCCGAAGAATACGGGAGCGACTTCTCCCCGGAGATAGGCCTCCTCATTAAATTCGGGGTANACGCCTTCAATGAGTTCGAGATCTTCACGAAGTTTTGCGGCGTCAGCCTCGCCCACGAGGCTATCGACACGAGGATCATTGACATCGTCAATCTCAATACGTTCGCTGACTGTCTGCTTGGAGGGAGTGAAAAGGTCGAGACCTTTCTCATATATATTATAGACACCCTTGAACTTGGCACCGATGTTTATGGGCCATGAGAGGGGCCGGACTGAAATCTTCAATTCCTGTTCGAGTTCGTCGAGAATATCGAAAGGATCACGACCTTCGCGGTCGAGCTTATTGACAAAAATAATGACCGGGGTGTCACGCATACGACACACCTCCATCAGGCGACGGGTCTGAGTCTCCACACCTTTTGCCACATCGACCACAATGATGACCGAATCTACGGCAGTGAGGGTGCGGAACGTATCCTCGGCGAAGTCCTGGTGGCCGGGAGTGTCGAGAATATTGATCTTATAATCACCATAGTTGAAACCCATCACAGAGGTGGCCACTGAAATTCCGCGCTGCTTCTCAATCTCCATCCAGTCGGAGGTGGCGGTCTTCTTAATCTTATTACTTTTCACGGCCCCGGCCACATGGATTGCACCGCCGAAAAGCAGAAGCTTTTCAGTGAGCGTGGTCTTACCCGCATCCGGGTGAGAAATGATAGCGAACGTCCTACGACGTTGAATTTCCTTATTTATTTCGTCGCTCATCGCGTTATTCATTATTCATACGGGCGAGACATACTTTGAGCGAGTCGCGCCAGTAGGGGATGTTGAGTCCGAATGTATTCTTTATTTTATTCTTGCTAAGCACGCTATATTGCGGACGGCGAGCGGGTGTGGGATAATCCACACTATCTATCGGGGCCACCTCCACAGAGTTCATACCTGAGAGTTCGAAAATAGCTTTAGCGAAATCATACCAAGACGCCACTCCTTCGTCTGTGAAATGGTAAATACCCGACACCCACTTGTCAGCACGTATGACAGTCACAATAGCTTCCGCCAGATCGCCGGCATAAGTGGGAGTGCCGATCTGATCGCTGACGACTGCCACCTTGCCACGTTCGGCACCGACGCTAAGCATGGTCTTCACGAAATTACGTCCGAATTCCGAATAAAGCCAGGCTGTGCGGATTATGACAGCTTCAGGACAAAGCGACATGAGGAGGCCCTCCCCTTCCAGTTTTGTACGTCCGTAGATACTATGGGGATATGGTTCATCATTTTCCACATAAGGCCGAGAGTTGTCGCCGGCGAACACATAGTCGGTAGAGACATGGATGAGTCGGGCACCATGACGAGCGGCAGCCGCCGCGAGGTTACCGACAGCCTGCGTATTCAGACAGGCAGCCATGACCTCGTCAGACTCAGCTTTGTTGACATCCGTATAAGCAGCGCAATTTATAATAATGTCGAACGAGGAGTCGGCAAAAGCCTTCTCCACCGCATTCTTGTCAGTGATGTCAAGCGTGTCGGCATCAGTGAATACAGCCGACACTTCAGGATCGTTTTCCAGAATCCTGCGCAGGCTACGGCCAAGCTGTCCGTAGGCACCTGTAACGAGTATATTCATGGGAATCAATCGTCAACAAAGAGTTCGTTATTAAAATCCTTCTTATAATATTTTGAGAGGAGAGCAAGAAAGCGAGAGATCTGCTTCAGCGCCGACTCAGTCTCGGCAGACACCGGTTTGCCCTGGAGACGAAGCATAAGGACGCCATAAAGAGCATTGAAACACGTCTCTATTTCATCCGCTTTCTTATCGCCCGCCTTGGCCCGCAGTTCCACAATAAGGGGCAGCGTATTATAATATTCAGCCGCATAGTCAGCAAATTTCGGGTCGGCCATGAGGCGGCGGTGAAGATCGTCAAGAGCAATGATGACATTCTTGTTAAGCTGTAGATGTCCACCGGCAGCCACATCCTCCCGCCGCATCATATCGATCAGCGACTCATACCATTCGCGAAGCTGCTTTTTCTGCTCCGGCTCAAGATTCTGATAGCGGTCGATTATTCCTTCCTGAATTTTGTCGATATCCAGTCCGAAGGCTCGTATCATATCCTCTATCTGCCACATATAGAGCAGATATTCGGCAATATTTTCCCTTTTCTTTTCTGAAGCTGTAAACATAAAATCACGGTTNTAAGCCGGGGCGAAAGTGTCCCTAAAACACGCAAAATTAGTAAAAATAAACGAGAGCTACAATTCCGGAGAAGGCAAGCATGGTCAGTCACCTAAGGGAAGAACTGTCGGAGACGCGGAATCTGACGCCCCACTCCTCGAGCATCTTCACAAGTTCCTTGGACACGTCATAGCGTTTGCGCGAATGGATGCGGATACTCTGGCGCGACTGCATATCGGCAATCTCCATGAAGAGATCGCCGCTGCGGCCCTCGTTATGCTGGAATTTGGAGAGTTCGTTGAAGAAATCGCTGTTGTTAAAGCGAGAATCGAGGAAAATAGTGACCACATCGGCCACGTCCGTCATCTTNTCGAGATGCTCCACTTTCTCCAGAATAGTGTCAAGACGTTCGGCATTAAAGCGACCGGGAGTGATACGCATCGTCAGCCGCACGAAATCACCGGGCACAAATACATTCCTGTAAGATTCAAAGGCAGAGCCGAACAGCGGCACCGACACCTTGCCGTAGAAATCCTCAATTTCCACCATTCCGTAATCCTTACCCGTCCTTCCGGTCTTGACGGCAAAAGAAGTGACCATTCCTCCAAGCGTGAGATTAGCTCCGGCCACCTTCTTCTCCTCAAATTCAGCACAATTACAGTTGCAGCCATAATTGATCTGCATATAAAAAGGATCGAGCGGATGGGCCGAGATATAGATAGTGACCATCTTCTTCTCCTCCTCAAGACGACGCAGATCGCTCCACGGCTCAAAAGGAGGCACCTCCGGTTTGGCAGTCTCGATAGGGGCCAGATCGCCGAAAAGAGAAGCTTGCAGCGAGTTTTTATCGTTCTGAATATTCTGACCATATTTTACGAGCATATCCGCCCAAGATGCGTCGTTGACCTTCTGGACGTAAGCCTCACGCGGCACCCCGAAGCAATCAAACGCACCGGAAAGCGCGAGCGACTCGATAGCCGAACGGTTGCAGGCACTCAGGTTGACGCGCTCCACAAAGTCATATATATCACGGAACTGACCGTTCTCCGTCCGCTCCCGGATAATGGCGGTCACCGCCCCACCGCCGACACCCTTGACAGCGGCAAGACCGAAACGGATCTCCCCTTTCGGAGTGACAGAGAAGCGTTCGAGCGACTCATTTATATCAGGCACTTTCACGTCTATACCCATACGCTTACACTCGTCCATTATTTTCTTAAGTTTGTCGGAAGCGTTGAGATTTCGGCTAAGCACACCCGCCATATATTCAGCCGGATAATTAGCCTTCAGATAGGCAGTCTGGTAGGCCACCCAGGTGTAGCATGTGGCATGGCTCTTATTGAAGGCATAGGANGCAAACTTCTCCCAGTCNGCCCATATNTTCTCNAGCACNTNCTCNTNATGGCCGTTTTTCTGACCTTCGGACATGAATTTCACCTTAAGCTTCGCCATCTTGTCTATCTGCTTCTTACCCATCGCCTTACGCAGCATATCGCTCTCGCCGCGAGTGAAGTTGGCGAGCAGACGCGACAAAAGCATCACCTGCTCCTGATAGACCGTAATGCCGTAGGTCTCCTCAAGATACTTTTTCATTATCGGAATATCGTATGCGATAGGTTCGTCGCCATGTTTACGCGCGATAAACGACGGGATATAATCCATCGGACCCGGGCGATAGAGAGCGTTCATGGCAATAAGATCTTCAAACTTTGAGGGTTGAAGACCACGCAGAGAGTTCTGCATACCCGGCGACTCGAACTGGAAAGTAGAGGTGGTGCGTCCGTCGCAATATAGTTTGAACGTCTTTGCATCATCCAGAGGAATAGAGGCGATATCAAGGTCTATACCCTTTGTCTGCTTGATATTCGCGAGAGCATCCTTGATGATAGAGAGTGTCTTAAGACCAAGGAAGTCCATCTTGATCAGACCCGTGTCCTCGATGACACTACCCTCATACTGAGTGGAGATAACCTTCTCACCGTCGGCATCCGTGGCCATTGACACAGGGACCCAGTCAGTGATGTCATCACGAGAGATAATGACACCGCAGGCATGAATACCGGTGCCACGGATATTTCCCTCCAATTGCTGCGCATACTTCATCGTCTCCCGCACGAGGGGATTGGGATTTTCGGTCTCGGCGGCAAACTCCTTATTATAAAGGAGACAATTCTTGAAATTGATTTTGGGAGCCTTGCCGTTGACATCCGGCAGGCGGTCAGGCACGAGGCGCGCCAGACGGTTGGATTCCGCCACAGAGAGACCCATTACCTTGGCCACATCCTTAATAGCCATCTTGGTGGCCATCGTCTGATAAGTGATGATATGGGCCACTTTTTCCGCTCCATACTTCTCAGTGACATATTTCAACACCTCATAACGGCCGTCATCGTCGAAATCGACATCGATATCAGGCAGCGATATACGGTCGGGATTCAGGAAACGTTCGAAAAGGAGGTCATACTTTATAGGGTCGATCTGCGTGATGCCGAGGCAATAGGCCGCCGCACTCCCCGCAGCCGAACCACGTCCGGGGCCGACACTGACTCCGAGCTGATTGCGAGCCACATTGATGAAATCCTGCACGATAAGGAAATAGCCCGGGAAACCCATCGTCTTCATTATATAAAGCTCGAACTTGAGACGCTCCGCCACCTCCTCCGGCAACGGATCGCCATATAGCTTCCTGGCTCCCTGCATAGTGAGGAGTTCAAGATAGTCAGCCTCAAACTTAATCCGATAAAGTTTCTCGTAGCCGCCCAGCCTTTTTATCTTCTTGTCGGCATCCTCTTTGGAAAGCACGACATTGCCGTTCTCATCGCGCGTGAATTCATCAAAGAGCTCCTGCTCAGTGATACGCTTCCGATACTCCTCCTCAGTGCCGAAACTTTCAGGAATATCGAAATTGGGCATGATCGGGTCATGATTGATGGAATAAAACTCCACCTTATCAAGAATCTCCTGCGTATTGGCGAGTGCTTCCGGGAGATCGGCGAAAATCTCCGCCATCTCCTCCGGACTCTTCAGCCATTCCTGCTTTGTGTAGTGGATACGCTGGTCGGTGAAGAGCTTCTGCATGGAGACACAAATCAGGCGATCGTGGGCCTCCGCGTCATTTTCATACGTGAAATGCACATCGTTGGTGGCGACCATCTTGATATTATGTTTCCGTGCCAATTCAATAAGCACCTTATTGACACGCTGCTGCTCCGGAAAGACGTCGTAATTGGCATTCTCCTTATTAGTCTCGTGGCGTTGCAATTCGAGATAATAATCATCGCCGAACACCGACTTATACCAGAGCACTCTCTCCTCCGCCTCCTTGAGTTCGTCATGAAGGATGAATTGCGGCACTTCGCCACCCAGACATGCCGAACAGATTATCAGACCCTCCTTATGCTTCTCGAGCTCCGTTCTGTCGGTACGGGGTTTATAATACATGCCGTCGGTCCAGGCCTTGCTTACCAGTTTCACAAGATTATGATATCCCTTTTCATTCTTGGCAAGCACGATGAGATGCTGGCCATTGTCTTTCTTGTCTTTCTTTTCAGACATACGACCTTTGGCGACATACATCTCGCAACCGATAATCGGCTTAAACCGCTCTTCAGGCGTGAGGCCACCATTTTTCTTCTCGACATAATTGAAGAATTCCTTTATGCCGAACATGTTGCCATGGTCAGTAAGGGCTATACCCCTCATGCCGTCGGCAATAGCCTTGTCNACAAGTTCGGAGATGGCAGCCTTGCCGTCAAGCAGACTATATTGAGAGTGAACGTGAAGATGTGTAAAAGGGATTGAACTCATTCGATGATGCAGGTTAGCGTCCGCCCTATCCTCAGGAGATTCAATAATAGCCAAAGAATAGTTGATGATGGCGGAGTCAGAAATAATTTCTTATTCTGCAAAGTTAGCAAATAAAAACCGAATATCCAATCCTCACCACAGACACTTCACTCCCAAAAAAAGTTAACGCCGGAATGCATAAAACATTCCGGCGTATCATAAGGGGGAGGGTGTATCAGCAGCTAATTCAATATAAGTAGCTTTGCAACTTAGTCAGCCACTTACATATTTAGTTTTAATCCTTGTCAGAGGAAAGAACATTCCAGACAGCGGCACTGAGGAGCGCACCCGCCATAGGAGCCACAATGAACAGCCATATCTGAGAGATGGGCGTGCAGTCACCCTGGATGCAGGCAAAGATGGCCGGACCGATAGAACGGGCGGGATTGACAGAAGTACCCGTGATAGGAATGCAGACGATATGCACAAGTACAAGAGCCAGACCGATAGCGAGACCGGCAAAAGCACCGGCACCCTTCTTCGAGTCAGTAGTGCCGAGCACTACGAGAACAAAGATAAAGGTAAATATAAACTCAGCCACAAAAGCAGGTACTACATTTCCCTCCATATAGGAATTGGCTCCCGTGGTGGTAGTGTCGTTGAAGATAGCCGACAGGCCGGCTTCATTGCCGGTATGAACCAGGAAATAGATCACAGCAGAAGCGAGGATGGCACCGATCACCTGAAATACCATATAGCCGGCAGCTTCCTTGCCCTTCATACGTCCGCTTGCCCACACTCCGAAAGTGATGGCCGGATTGATGTGGCAACCGGAGATATTGCCGATAGTATATGCCATGGCCACAACGGCAAGACCGAAGGCGAAAGCCACGCCAAGAGTGGAGACACCAAAACCGGTGGTGCCCAGGCCGATACCTGCAAAAATAGCAGAGCCGCAGCCCATGAGAGTCAGTACAAACGTACCGATAAGTTCAGCTAAATTTTTCTTCATAATGAATGTGATATAGTTTAAAGGGTAGAAAATTGCGGAAGAATCATCTTCCATGACATCATAACATCCGATCGGCTTATTTGGTTGGAGAGATTGTCAAGAAAAACTAATCTTTTGGCCAAGACTTTGTTGCTACGACCGAATAAATTACTAATTTTGAGAACTGAAAATAATATAGCAACTTATGATAGACAGAGAAGAACTTAAAAAAATAAAAGCCAGAGTGATCGAGCTGTTAAAATCTACCGGCATAGACGATATGGACTACTTCATCGAAGAGCTTGAGAAATCCGGATATTTCACAGCTCCCGCCTCAATGAAGAATCACCTTTGTTTTGACGGAGGGCTCATGTGCCACTCCCTGAATGTGTGTGAAGCCGCTCTCACATTGAAGAAGACCTTTATGGCGGAGCGACCCGACATATTCGAGAAAGTGAGCGATGCAAGCATCATTGTGGCAAGTCTGCTTCACGACATGTGTAAGAGTGACTTATACTTCAAAAAACGCAACGCGCAAGTTGGGCTCGGACAGGCCGAATACGGCACAGATCCCGGAGAGCTGCCCGTGGGCCACGGAGAGAAATCAGTCATCATGCTTCTGCAGATGG
>JAAVFY010000009.1 GCA_014800515.1 Bacteroidales bacterium | reverse complement strand
GAGGAAAGCGACAAGGCAGTTGAGATATATCTGACGGAAGCCGAGTTGCAGGCATTGGCGGATATGGAGTTAACCGGACTTAAAGAACAAGTGCGTGATATTTTTCTCGTTGGTTGCTACACTTGTCAGCGCGTCAGCGACTACAACAACATCCAGCCGGAGGACTTCACGACAACAGCAAAGGGCACACCCATAANCCGGTTGATTCAGCAGAAAACGCGCAACGAGGTAAAAATCCCCATAATGAATCCCAATCTCAAAGCCATCTGCGAGAAATACAACTACCGTCTGCCGTCTGTNGTTGACCAGATTTTGAACCGCTACATCAAGGATATACTGAAAGACCTCTCGGAAACNGTGCCGACATTAGCGGTTAAGGTACCCACCAAACTGACGATGAAGCAAAAGAAAAAGGAGGGACTTGGCGAAATGGCAGTAGAGCGNAACGNNAAAGGCGAAGTCNTNATGCCCCGNTATGATTGTGTTACCACNCACACAGCCCGNCGCAGTGGCATAACNAACATGTANCTATCNCANAAATTTACCATCGTCCAGATGATGCACGTCAGCGGNCANAANACNCAAAAGACCTTCATGGACTACATCAAGCTGTCATCCGACGAAATCGCCGANGAGATAGANGCAATNGTCAACGGNNCAAAAGAAGAAGTATTCTGATTAACATGATGCCTNACTNANTGNATAGGCATCATGTTAAATNGTNTCGTNTTCATTCTNAGCNTNTTATCTTGTGCNCTNANTTGGGNGTTGACTTAGGNNTTNTCCCNCNAGTNANCNCCTAAGATTATNTTTTTCTTTTCANCAGCCCTACATATATNGTTANGTTTAGTTTGTCGGGCNTATATATAGCCCGAACCAAACCGNNNTGGCAANNAATNNCCACNANNGTGCCAAATNNNGGNGAAAAATANNCGATTTGGCACTNTCGTGGATNTCTNCATAANATANTNNANATANTTCTGAANTTCNATNANTNNTATTNCTTAAACTTCCGTCACGTTTCCAAATGTGNTNTNAAAACACAANATTTGNAAGCNTGATGTANGAAATATTTCGTTGAGAATAAGATAAAAGAGTGAGACTGTGTATCAATTGAAATTCACCTGATTTAAGATGAACATTAGACCTCTACCAAATGAGGNCTAAATTGGTAATCTGTCTAAACAACATGATGCCTAACTTGAGGCTTAGGCATCATGTTAGGCATCATGTTATTCATTTTTACCCTGTTTGACGTATTTCTGATATCGACTTTTAGGCTTATCCGGAAGTGTCATTGATAATCCGTTATTAATTAGCGGATTGATGAATTTATTCTTAAACTTTATCCTGTCTTTATAACCTAAATAAGTCATTATCTCAGCTAATGAACGGGGATCACTACAGAATTCAATGATTTTCTCCTCAATTGTCTTGTNNGTTTGACTTGTGCNNTGACTTGTGCCCTTCGACAAGTCNGANTCNNTTGTGGCNTGGACATTGACACGGAATGCNGTNATGGTGTTTACGTCAAATTCGGCGGGTGGGTTGCCGTTATCCTTAAGCATCTCTTGCACACGGGTAACGCCTCGGTTGAATTTATTGACGTACTTCATCACCCTCATGGCTTCTGCCACAAGAGGATTGCGGTAGTCATTGACAGATGGGAAGTTCTCCGGACGAGCTTCGCCATAAAGACCNCCTGCATTCATCACTTCAATGTAGTCATCAAACTGATATAACCGGATTGGCATATTAGCTTGATAATCCCTATGCATACAGGCGTTCATCAGCAATNCGCGGATTGCTCCTTCCGGATAATTCCATACAGTCCTTTCGCGGAACAGAGTTTCCGGCACAGGGCGTTGAGTGATGATACCGTCACGAACAAAAGATTCCAGTGTCGGCAACATCTTATAAAGGGGTCCGGCAAACTGACGTTCATTGAGTATGTCGCCTCCCTTGTCTTTTCCTGCAAAACGTACGAATTGTACATAATCACCTAAAAGAAAATACTTGGGATTCTTGCCGAATAGGATTATTCCGGCGTATGTGGGACAATCATTGTCTCGATCGTATAGGTGAATTGAGGCAAGTTGCTCCTTTATGTCGCGTTTATCGTTCGCAAGAGTTTCCTCGTCAAATTTTCCAAACAGCAGAACTGCGCCATTTGTGGGAATACTATCCTTAATAAGACCTAAATTGTACAGGACATCTTCTTTGGATGATGTACGCGATTCGGGGTTCATACGTCCCTCCCCGATAGCGTGATTCAAGAAATATTCAATTGCACCGTCATCAATATCATCAAGAGCAATCACATCACAAGGAATATCCTCTCAATTCAATCCCATCTTTTTCAGGAGAAACTGATGAAGAGCTGTCCCTCGAAACTCTTGTTTTGTCGCGCCACAACGATAGTAATAAACGCCGCGATAAGAAATAGGCATTCCACAGGGTTCNATGACAATCTCAATAACGTCCTTGCCCTCTATCGTAAGATGATTGGTCTCAGGAAACACACCTGTGTTGTTGATAATCTTGTTAGGAATATCCTCCAACTGCCTATGAAGATTATCTACGCCGAAAACAGTCAAGTCATCATCGATACCAATATAAATCTTTCCACCCTGAGCATTAGCNAAGCCGGATACCTATTTCAGATATTCGTCTTTCCAAATGCGCTTATGCTCAACGTTTTGATTTTCTTGATTCATCATGCAAAGTTAACGAACAATCCTGACATTTACAAGGATAGGATATTCAATCACAGAGTATAATTACTCTATTTTTATGGTATTTGTCAATAATCCCCCTTTTTATCATTCAAGATTGTCAAAAATCCTGTCATAATAAGTACATTAAAAATTTGGATTGTTCATTGATTTTTAGTAAGTAGCTAAGAACAATTAATAATATGATAGATGCGCGATAATTTTGAGTCAGGTTGGCCAAAATTAGCCGCNTATATCATATTAAGATATTTTCAAAGACACTTAGTTGTTGTATTGTTTAATTTTTCTTAGCTACTTATCTTTATAGTCTAATAGTCACCTAAAAAGAAATGAAAAAATCAGGTTCAAACGTCCCCAAAGAGATCCCGGAACAAGAGTTGAAACGTCTACCTAAGGAGAACTCCGCCCTAATGAGTAAAGTCAAGACCCGGAAAGAGGCCGACAAGGCCAAAATCAAAGATCTAAGGAAAGTTGTAGAGTATAAAGGATAGCCTTAAGAGGGAGTTTTGGTTCTATCACCGCCGTAATTTTTACCATGGTGATAAAACAGCTACATATCCTCCAACGTAAACAAACGTGTTTCTATCTTATACCTTGATAAGATGCTTGTTTTGATGATATCTACTTTCTCCATAAATGCCTTGTGGTCGTAGTTACGTTGCTGGCGCTTTACTTCGGCTACAATAGCAGTCTTCCCATCTATTGAAAGAGCTACGATATCTATCTCGTTGGCTTCTTTTCCCTTCTTGCGTTCCCACCATGAGCCTATATCGGAATATTGATAGCTTTCCATCATCTTCAGACGGAACCATTTTTCAAGAGAAAATCCTGAGAAGGTCGAATAATCAGAAAGAACGATCTGACGCAGATATTCAAAGTTGTTAAGCTCCACCAATGTCTGGTTACGGTCAAAATAGTTAAACCAAAAGCGAAGGAAGTTATCGTTGAGCTCATATTGAACATTCTTTGAACGGGGCTTTGATAAAATCGGACGTACTCGCTTAATGAGCGAATAGTCCTCTATCAACCGTTTCAGATGACCGGCCACTGTCACTCCTCCCAATGCGCTCTCTATTGCTCCCTGAGTGTTAATCCCTGACGCTATGCAACTCAATACCGAGAAATACAACCCGTAATCCTTGCCAAATTCCTCAATCAACAGATTACGACCTTCGTCTACGAATAGGGAATTTTCACGAACTACATAATCACACATTCCTTCGATTGATAGATCGGTATCCTCGCATAGCAACTCGATATACTTTGGGACACCTCCAGTGACGGTATATAAAGCAAGTAATTCATCGTTGGTATAGTCAGGACGGAAATCACGCATAATCTCCTTCATGGTTTCAGTACCTAATCCCGAGAGACGTATCATTGCATCCGCTCTGCCAAAAAGCGGTTCGTGGTAATTTTCAAAGATCTTGTGCATCATTGAATACACAGATCCCATGAGAAGCAAATTGACATGTGTATCGTTTCTGTAAGAATCCCAGATATTCTGCATGTCGCTATAAACCGATGGATTGATATTGAAAAATTCCTGAAATTCATCAATAATCAGGTTGAACTTGCGTGTCTTAGCAAGCTCCATCAACATCTGGAATAAAGATTTGAATGATTTTATCTCTGACGGCACATAACAATCGAGAGCCGTTGAGATCAGCCCCGCGAACTCTTCGCACAATGCAGCCTCGTTTTTTCTACTGACGAAAAGGTATACTGTAGGATTTTCGCCCTGCGTGGCACGCAGAGCAAGCGAAGTCTTACCGATACGACGCCGTCCGGTNATGACAGTCATTCTTGACCGAGAGTCAAACGCACGTTCTTGTATACGTCTCAACTCCTCTATTTCCTTTGTCCGATTATAGAATTTCATACTTTATTACCGCTGTAATTATTACCGTAGTGACAAAATTACTAAAAATTTTTTATCTGTCCAAATTCAATAGTTCGGTAAAATTTGAGAATNATTAGTCNGGTCTANGCCGCTAATTGAGNCAANCGNTNATTTATCTTCTCAATTATTTTGAGATGCGGAGATTTTCCGCAGNTCGAAATAATAGTGGATGCGAGATATGTCTCAAACATGAGTCGTCTGAACTGAGCGACCGATAGATCNGGATAATCCTTCCTTATGACCTCCTTGCATACATTGAGGGCAGTAAAGGAAAATATCCAAGTTATCTTGAATGGCTTGAAGAGCATAATTGTTATTCAAAACCGTTCTGGTGCTCGATATCTGATACTGTCAAGTCGCTCATAATACAAATTTTTCACTATTTTTGCAGTTAAGTTTCCGGAAAGGTGGAATAAAANAACTGTTGATATGGATAGATTGAGACTGAAGAGTCGTGATGNCGCGGATGGGNTTGTGGGTAAATTGGGGACTGCGGCTGTGCTGGCTGCCGGAGCTCTGTCTGTGGCTTCGTCTATCGCTGCTGTGGTGAAGGGACGTGTCGTGGATATGGAAAAGGCGCCGCTGCCCGGAGCAGCCGTGCAACTTATAGAATTTCCTGACACGGTGAGACGAGGGTATGTCATGGCCGGCGACNACGGGGATTTTCAATTCTCTAATGTCAAGCCGGGGCATTATATGCTCCTATACTCCATGATGGGTATGGATGATAAAGGGGAACGGCTTAATGTGACTGACTCCACCGCTACCACCGACCTCGGAGAGATTGTGCTCTCGGAAAACAGCGTCATGCTTAGTGAGGCTGTTGTGACGGCTGTCAGAGCAGCAGTCGTGGCCAAACAGGATACGTTGGAATTTAATGCTGACTCCTTTCGCACTCATACTAATGCCACAGTGGAAGATCTTCTCAAGAAGTTGCCCGGTGTGGAAGTGGNTAGCGACGGCAGTATTACCTCCGGGGGGAAGACTGTGAAGAAGATATTGGTGGACGGTAAAGAGTTCTTCTCTGATGATCCTAAGGCGGCTTCTAAAAATCTGCCTTCCAATATTGTGGATAAAGTGCAGGTAGTAGACCGTAAAAGCGATGCTGCCCGTCTGACCGGTATAGACGATGGCGATGATGAGACCGTCATCAATCTCACTGTGAAAAAGGGAATGAACAACGGATGGTTTGGCAATGCCACCGCCGGCTATGGCACTGACAGGCGTTACCGGATCAATGCCAACGTCAATTATTTCAAAGACGGCAATCAGATTACTTTGATGGCCGGCGGAAATAATATCAACGAAAGCGGATTCTCCGACCGAGGCCGAGGCCGCTTCCGAGACTTCGGCGGCAACAGAGGCATCAACACCTCTTGGCTAACCGGTCTTAANTTCAATGTCGGGAAAGAGGACATAATAAGGATAGGTGGTAATATTCTCTATACCTACACCGACAGGGACTCCCGCACTCGCTCAGAACTGCAATATCTCTTTCCCGACTCCACCAGTGTGCAGACCGGCGGAGGACGTACGCGCGACAAAGGACATGAACTCAGAGCCGATCTGCGTCTTCAATGGAATATCGATGAATCCAACACACTGGAGTTCCGTCCGAGATTCTCCTACTCCAACCGCCATTCCACTCTTGTCGACACCACCCTTCTGAGAAGCGGCGGGAGAGACGGAAAGGACGTGAACCGTAATTTCTCCTCGCAGACCAATCGCGGCTCTGGCTACGAAGCCTCCGGCGANCTCATTTTTAATCATAAGTTCGGACTCAAAGGACGCTCCTTAAGCTTCCGTGCCCAATATTCATTCGCCAACTCTCGTCAGCACGGCACTACGCTTAACGATATTGAATATTACCTGCTGCAGCAAGACTCCGAACAGCTATTCAGATTTCTTGACACCAAGGAATGGAGCAATTCTGTCGAAGGACGTGTCACCTATACCGAGCCACTCGGTAATCCTGACAACGGCAATTTCATCAGCGCGGCTTACCGTATTTCCTCTCGCTGGAACAACGGAGATCGCTTCACCTACGATCTGCCCTTCTCAGCAGATATGGCCATCACAGATTTACCCGAATATAATTCTGCACCGGAAGGAGCTGCGTTTGATGCCGACCTCTCCAACAGTTTCCGCAACCGCTTCATGACCCAGGAGCTGCAACTCGGCTATAAGAAAAACGCGCGATCTTATACGCTTGATGCGGGTGTGTTGTTCGCCCCCTCCTCCTCACAGAGCGATGACCTCATTAATCCCGAGAGGTCAGTGGCACCACGACGCGTATGGAATGTGGCTCCTTACGCCCGTTTCAAATATACCTTCTCCACCAGCACATCCTTATCTGCCAATTATCGCGCACGCACTTCGCAACCCTCTATATCCGCCTTGCAACCTGTGGCCGACGTCTCCGACCCTCTCAATATCAAGATAGGTAACCCCGGNCTTAAACCCACATTCACACAGACGGTAATGGCTCATTTCAACAGTTTCGACATAAAGAGCCAACGATCTGTTTTTGCAGTCATGCACGCATCTATAGCTTTAAACAGCATAGTCAGCCGCACTGTCACCGACCGTGAGACCGGAGGACGCACCACTACCTACGCCAATGCCAACGGCAATTGGAATATATTCGGAATGGGTATGCTCAACATGCCTCTACGCAACCGCCAATGGCGTTTTAACGGACGTATGAATGTCAGCTACATGAACACCCCCGGCTATATCGACGGGGAGTTCAACCGCTCCGGTAATCTAGGGCTCGCTCCTTCGGCAGGCCTCACCTTCTCCACTGACAATCTGCAGGCATCGCTCAATCCGACTTACTCCTTCGGAATGGCTACAAACTCACTTGCTGCGCAGACCAACCGCTACACACATGCCTACGGATTCAGAGCCGAGGGTCAGCTCAATCTCCCCTTCGGACTCGAGATAGCTACTGACCTTGACTTCTCAAAATCGACCGGCTACAGCAGCGGCTTCAACACCACTCAATGGCTCTGGAACGCACAACTCTCCTACTCTATCCTCAAAGACCGCTCTCTGACTTTCAGCGTGAATGCCTATGACATACTCGGAGACCGCAAGAATGTGAGTCGTAACGTGACGGCCAATCTTATCACTGACTCCGAATATAATGACCTTACTCGCTACGTAATGGTAGGAATAAGCTGGAGATTCAACAGCATGAGTCGCAAAGTCTCCGCCCGCGAGCCCTCGGATATGCCCCCGCCCCCATCCGGCGACGACCGCCCGCACGGCAATCGACCTCCACGGGAAGGACATCCTCCCTTCATGCGATAAGCTCCGGATTGAGGCACAAGCTTGAATTGGGGCGCAAGCGCCCCATGCAGGGAACAGATTCCGAAAAATCAATATCAGCGAACAGATTATAGAGAATCAATCTCGGGGAACAAATTCCGAGAAGCAATCTCGGGGAACANATTCCGAGAAGCAATCTCGGGGAACANATTCCGAGAANCAATCTCGGGGAACAGATTATAGAAAATCAATATCAGGGAACGGATTCCGAAAGTCAACATGCAGGGAAAGAAGGGCTGATATTTAGAAAGCAGGCTCAAACTCCGGANATTCCGGATTCGAGCCTGCTTTATTTTTGATCTGCCTAAGCTGCTTTGGCAGCTTAGACATGAGCTTAATCTGACAGCCTATGTCGGGGATGCTTTTGCAGCTATCAGCTTATTGACAAAGAATTAGAAACAGGAGCTACCATCGAAGCAGTGGGTACAGATCTTGCACTTCGGCAGACCTATACTCTCGACGAGCGTCTCGAGTTTGTTGAACTTGAGAGAGGTGATGCCGAAACGCTGGCGGATAATCTCTACCATCTTCTTATACTCGGGGGAGTCGGTGGTGGCATATTTCTCAAGGTTTTTGTCGGGATCACCCTCCAGCTCCTTGATTACACGGCGTGTGATAAGCTCCAGATCGCTCTTGGAAGCAGAGAATCCTACGAAGGGACAGCTGTAGATAAGCGGCGGACATGCGATGCGTATATGCACTTCTTTTGCGCCGTAGTCGAAGAGTACCTTCGTATTGTCGCGAAGCTGTGTGCCACGTACAATGGAGTCGTCGCAGAAGAGCACACGCTGATCTTTGAGCACGGCACGGTTGGGGATGAGTTTCATCTTCGCCACAAGGTCGCGCAGCTCCTGTCGCGGAGGAGTGAAGCTTCGGGGCCAGGTGGGAGTATATTTTGAAATAGCCCGTTTGTAAGGGACACCGTGGCCTTCGGCATAACCGAGTGCCATTCCGACACCGGAGTCAGGAATGCCGCAGCAGCAGTCCACTTCCGTCTTATCCTCCTTGCCCATCACATAGCCTGAATAGAAACGGCTCTCCTCTACATTCCGGCCTTCGTAAGAGGAGGTCGGNAATCCGTAGTAAACCCAGAGGAAGGAGCAGATCTGCATCTTTTCCTCNGGTTTNCGCATCTGCTCAATACCAGTGGCACGCAGACGCACGATCTCNCCAGGGCCAAGATAGCGTTCCACCTCATAGCCAAGATTCGGGAAAGAGGAAGATTCACTTGTGGCAGCGTATGCACCCTCTTTATGACCGATCACGATCGGAGTGCGCCCCCATTTGTCGCGGGCGGCGATAATGCCGTCGTCAGTCAGTATAAGCATTGAGCAGGAACCTTTGATCTTGCGATAAACGTTCTCTATGCCTTCCACAAAATCCTTGCCCTGAATGATAAGCAAAGCGATNAGCTCAGTCTGGTTGGTATTGCCTGAAGAAAGCTCGGCAAGGTGCATATTATTGTCAAGAAGCTCCTTTTCGAGTTCGTCAAGATTTGCTATTTTGGCTACAGTGACTATAGCGAAGCGTCCGAGATGCGAATTAATGACGATAGGCTGTGCGTCAGTGTCTGAAATCACACCGATACCCGAATTACCTTTGAACTTCTCAAGATCCTTCTCGAACTTCGTACGGAAATACGTGCTTTCGAGATTATGGATAGAACGCTGAAACATGTTGTTTTCCGCATCGTATGTGGCCATNCCGCCGCGACGGGTGCCGAGATGCGAGTTATAGTCAGTGCCGTAGAAAAGGTCAGTGACACAACTTCCTTTAGAAACGGTTCCGAAAAAACCTCCCATTGTGTTGTTGTTATATTGTTAATGTCTCGTTGTGTAGATTTCCCTCCGTCAGAGGGGTTCCGAGCGCTCGAGGTTCTCCTCTTCCGAATGAAAAAATTAAGGTGCAAAATTAGTAAAAATAATCGAGCCTATACAACCGCCAAGGTTAAAAAACAACTCACCATAATGTTAAAGACGATAAGAGCGANTGTTAAAATATAATTCGGAGACCGACTTGCAACCTGTCGGCGTGTTCGGGTGTTAGAGAGATAAAAGTCTGATATTAAAACATTCACACTTCAAGTAAGGAAATAANCGAACCATGCGACGACTTCTCACCCTTCCCCTCGGTCTTTTGCTGCTATGCAGCGGAGCTTCAGCCTGGGATCTTTCAGAAAAATATACCGGTCCGAAGACCATAGAGACAGACACCACGTGGCATAGCGACATTTTGCCCGGATATGAGGCACGCTATGTGAATCAAGGCGAGGCATTCGACGGGCCATGCCGCTCTACGATAGTCAGGAAACTCAGCAAAAGATCCTCACGCAAAGGGTATCTGTATATCCATGGCTTTAACGACTATTTCTTTCAGAGCGAGATGGGAGAAAGGATGGTAGATTCAGGTTTTCACTTCTATGCTGTAGACCTGCGTCGCTACGGGCGCAGCCGCGAACCTTGGCAATATCCATTCAATATCCGCGATCAGAAGGAATATTTTGCCGACATTGATTCAGCTCTGGCGCAGATGCGGCGTGACGGATGCACCGACATCACCCTGTCAGGACACAGTACCGGAGGGTTGACTGTGATCCTCTATGGAGTGGAGCGCGGAGCACGTGCGGGAGTGAATCGCATTGTGACAGATTCCCCCTTTCTGGAATGGAACTACTCGTCCTTCATGCGTAATATAGTGGCCCCAATGGCCGGATTCNTCGGNAAGATTACACCAAATGGCAAGATAAAGCAAGGGAAGTGTGACGGCTACGCTTATTCCCTGCTTAAGGAATATCATGGGGAATGGACCTACAACACAGACTGGAAGATGGTGTATTCACCTCCGGTGACGATGAGTTGGGTCGGAGCCATCGATAAGGCACAGGGGGCTGTGATGAAGAAATACCGTAATCTTGCTGTGCCGGTACTGGTGATGCACAGCAGCCGAAAAGTGGACGGGTGCAACTGGACACCTGAGTTTCAGAATGGTGATGCCGTGCTTGACCCCGCTATGCTACAGGCTCGCGGTATGCAGATCGGAGCTACGGTATGCACCATTGACAGTGGTCTTCACGACTTGATTCTAAGTCGTAAAAGCGTGCGCGATGCGGCCTACGACACGATTTTCAGCTTTATTCGGAGATTCTAAGACACCATCTCACAAAAAATATCAAAGCCCTCGCAGCTTTCTTTGGCTATGAGGGCATTGATATTTATGTTAAGTAGCTAAGAAAAATTAAACGATATAATAACTCAATAGCTTTGAAAGTATCTTAATATGAGATATGCGGCTAATTTTGGCCATCNTGACCTTGTCACTCAGTCGCTTAGCTCGCTAAGCTCCTTCGCTCCGCGGCCAACCTGTCTCAAAATNATCGCGCATCTATCATATTATTAATTNTTCTTAGCTACTTAGCTATTACAGCTATTAGAAAGCCGAGAAAACAGCAGAGAT
>JAAVFY010000008.1 GCA_014800515.1 Bacteroidales bacterium | reverse complement strand
TCTTAGAATTGTCAACCGCACTTTTGGAGGGATGATAAACATCCATATCAGCCTTATGAATCACCTTCGGAGCCTGCACCACAACCTCTCCCAGGTTATAGTCCGGGATAGTATCATTATTCACGGCATTGACCGAGAAACAGATTAAAGGAATCCCGGCAAGAGCAATAAATTTAGCGTTCATATTAACTGCGTATTGTTTCCGATGCAAAATTATAACATACCCCAAACGAGGATAATACCCAAAAGGGTATTTCTAAACTTATGAATCCTCCGGATAAGGCTTATATATTTTAGCTTGATCCGTACTTCTTGATAAAAAGGTCATAATGCTCCTCTCCCCACCTCAGCAATGCGTCAATAATCGGAATTAATGTCAGTCCGAGCCGGCTTATACGGTATTCTGATCGGGGTGGAAGCTCCGGGTAGACTGTCTTCTCTATGAGCCCATCAGTTACAAGTTCTTTAAGCTGAATATCCAATACTCTCGGAGCGGCCTCGGGAAGTCGTTTATGAAGTTCGGTGGGGCGTAGGGGAGCATTCGAACGCAATTCGTCAAGAATACATGATTTCCATTTCGAGTCGATAAGGCTCATCGTAAGTCGTAACGGACAGTCAAGGTCTACCGGTATCTTTTTCGTGTATGCCATCGTATTCTATTTTGTTGACTGCAAAATTATAAATAATTCACTTGATAATCAAGTATAGAAAAATTTTTCGGTACTTGAAAAATTTTTCGGTACTTGACTATTTTTATGATAGATACTAATTTTGCAATCGAAATATTATAATCATCATGAGAGATTCAATCAAAGAATATGAGGCAGTCGCCAAGGCTGCCGAGAAATTTGTAAAAAGTGTAGCCGAGGGCAACAGTGAGTATGCTAAAACTCTCTTCACTGACGATGCAGTGCTTTTCGGTATTCTCGATGGTGCTGTGGAGCGCGGCTCCATTGAACAGTTCTACCACAATGTCGATTCAGTAGGAGCCGGCGAGGAGTTCAAGGCTCGTATTGATGTTTTAGCGGTAGAAGAGACAGTGGCCGTAGTGCGTGTACTTGAAGAGAAATGGGGCGGACGTATTGATTTCACTGACTTCTTGCTTTTGCTTAAGCTTAATGGAGTATGGAAGTGCGTTGCTAAAGCCTACAACCAGAATTCCGACACAATCAAGGCATAATGAGATATCTAAGTTATACTATACTCCTTGCCCTTCTTTTGACTGTCGGAGCGTGCAAACAGACAAAGAACGAAACCACAGAAAATACTACAGAGATGCAGACAAATGAAACTACATTCATCAACGCNACTGATGATCAACTCTCAGGTATTCGCAAGGCTCTNGACCTCTANACCGAAGCTGCGTTAAAGGGAGACAGCAAGATAGCAGAACCCGCATTCGCATCCACTGCGACCATGTCGTTTACTCAGGACGGTGGATTGGTGTCATTGCCTATTCAGGCCCTTTTCGACTTCTACAACACAGAATGTCCCCAGCCTGCAAGCTATGAGATCAAAACTTGTGATGTCGAGGACGATGCCGCAATCGTGAGAATAGAATCACAATTTGGTAAAACCAGATTTGCAGATATGTTCACCCTTGTCAAAGACGGTGAAGACTGGAAGATCATCAGTAAGATCTATCATGTAAAATAAACGTCGAAATTGTGCCGGCATGTCTTTTGCCAATTGGTTATCCTTCTCTGGATGTAATCTATTTGCCCATAGTACAATCNATTCCATCTGACGTCTGAAACAGTAGAACACATCCGGTTTTCCAAAAATTATTTATTCGCTTAGGACTGCAACATTGCCTATATAGGTGCTGTCGCGGTCCTGATTTTTTTTGCACATATCCCCTGTGACTGTGTCTACTCATATATCGCAAGATAGATCGTAGTTTTTTCTTTTGCGTTCTCATAAGTCTTTACTTTGTGGCTGAGAAGTCATACCTATGGTCGAGAGAGAGGATGGAAAGGTAGGTTTATAAAAAATATAATTGTATGCTCAACCATTTGTCTTGACGGGATGTTATAAGGGTGTATGAAGAACACAAACGGAGATATAGAGATTCCCGCCCTTGGATGCAAGATTGGAAGAGCATATTTCATATTGCTTAGTCAGCTTGCGAATACGCTTAACGAGGCGGGGCTGGAAATTACTACCAGCGAATATCTTGTGTTGCGAGCCGTATATAGCAAGGAAGGTATACAGCAATGCGAGATAGCAGAGTTGGTCGGTAAGGATAAAGCTGCAGTCTGCAGGTGTGTGGCTACTCTGGAGAAGAAAGGATTTATTGTCACTGAATCAGTGAGCCATAAATGCCTTAAAGTTTATCCCACAGAATACGCCTGCAAAATTGAGCCGAGGATAATGGAGGTGGCTGAAAGACGGCATCAAGCTCTTGCAGCACTATCTTCGCCTGAGAATCTCAAAATATTTACGGATATTCTTGATAAAATAATTATGACATCCTGAGAATGTCATAAACAAAGAAAAGAACAATAAAACATAAAACAAAGAAAGGAAAAACTATGATTACACTCACAATCTGGTCNGATTATGCTTGTCCCTACTGCTATATCGGTGAGACAAGATTGGAGAAAGCCATCAAGGAACTTGGCGTGCAGGATGATATTCAGATTGACTATCGAGCTTTTGAGCTTGATCCTGAGGCATCGAAGGAGGTCGTAAGCGCTACTCCCGAAAGATTTGCGAAGAAGTACAGGCTGTCTCTGGAGGGAGCGAAAGAGCAGATTGAGCAGATCTCATCATTGGGTAGAGAACTCGGAATTGACTTCAAATATGCTACAACTCAGTATTCGAATACACGGGATGCCCATAGACTGATGAAACTGGCAGAAGCCAAATATGACCGAGCAACTGTGGCTCTACTGAACGAATTGCTTTTCAAGGCCTATTTCGTGGAGAATCTTGTTCTCGCAGATCATGAAGTCCTGCTTCAGACCGCACTGAAGGCCGGAATGAAGGAAGACGAGGTGAAAGAGGTGCTTGACTCCAATAAATATGATGATGAAGTTCGATTCGACGAACGCGAAGCAATGATGCGTGGAGTACATGGAGTACCTTATATTGTATTCAACGGAGACTTCGCCGTGCCGGGAGCACTGACACTTGATGGGTTTAAGTCTGCAATCGAGCGAACCATGAAGAAGGTGAAGGAGAGCCAGCCTCAAGAGCGTGCGCACCAATGTGGACCTGACGGCTGTCAGCTTCTATGATACGTTAGAGAAATTCGGTAAAATAAGACACGCTTATGATACACGAACTTCAAGTACAGGGTGTTTTCACAGAAAATACCTATTTTTACATTGATGAGNATTCCAAGTCCGGTTTCCTGATAGATCCCGGAGCTCAACCCGGCTTAATCTATGACGCTATAGTACGTAATGGATGGAAAATAGAGAAAATTCTGCTTACTCATGGACATTTTGACCACTGGGGAGCNGCTGAAATGCTCAGCGAGAGATTAGGAACTCCAATCTATATCTCTCATTTAGATGCCCGCTATCTTTCTGATCCCTATTTAAATCTAAGTGCCAATTCCGGGAGGCCACTACGGATTATGCACTATGAAGAGTTGGAAGACAATGAGATAATCCGGCTTAAGGCCAATTCGGTTTTTTATTTGAGAGTTATCTCAACCCCGGGACACTCCCCTGGTTCGGTGATATTTTACACCGAAAAAGATAAAGCTGCCTTTATCGGAGATACTCTCTATCAACACGGTCCGGGACTCACGAATTTTCCCGGAGGAAATGCGAGAGATTTGAAAATCTCAATCGTTACCAAGATTCTATCTCTTCCTGACGACACGCTGCTTCTCTCCGGGCACTCCTCTCCTATCACGGTAGCAGAAGAAAAAAGAATGCTGCTATAGATTCCATGTAAGTNACATCCAAGGAGATTACGTAATCTNCTTGGATGTNACTTACATATATAGGCNAGAGTCTTGTGAATCCTTCCAAGCCAGTTATAAACTANAATCCAGTAAAAGCGGTTATCATCGCGGATAACGTCTTAGAGACCTATCCCTCTCTCATTTTCAGCGAGANCAAGGACACTCTTGATAAATGATGTCTTAGCCTCGGTGTATCCAGCGCGGTCATTCTTATATCGAGGGAGAAGAGATTTTTTAAGCCTCTCATATTCCTTGGCTTTATCAGGATGAGATAACAGATAATTACGGAAAAGTAACTCCGCATTGTCTCCTATTCTGTGGAAATGAATGTGGAATACTTTTTCGGCATATCCCTTGAGGGTGTAACCCTTGTTGAAACTTATCCGTTTTCCGGATTCCGACATACAGATATATCCATTCGTATCCATCTTTGACTTGACATTCTGCCAATCAATATCTTTTGACACTTCTACAAGAATATCAACAACAGGCTTTGAAATGATGGAGGGGATTGCCGTGCTCCCAATATGATTGATGACAGGAAATTCGGAGAGAAATATACTTNGCAAATTATTAATTTCATCTTTNGCCCATTCTGGCCAAGCAGGATTATGCTCTTCAAGAACAATAGGAAATAATTCCCAAAGTTCTTCCAACGTCATATCTTGCAATCTTCGGGTGGTGTCGGAGATATTCCGTCTGTCATAGAGATTCGAGGAGGGCGGACACATCACTTTCTTTTGTAGACCAATCTGTGACGAAACGTACTATTGATTCCTTTTCTCCCTTTGNACCCCATAAATCGAAACCGAAATTATTCTTGAGTCGGTCAATGGTNTCGTTCGGAAGTATGAAGAATTGCTGATTAGTGGGGGAAGTAATGTATTGTCGGTAGCTCTTTTCACATAAACCGTCCCTAAGCATTCTCGCAAGCACGTCGGCATGACGACCTATGCGGAAATAGAGATCATCCGTAAACAAAGTCTGGAACTGTATTCCCAGCAGTCTACCCTTGGCAAGGAGAGCTCCATGAAGTTTCATTAAGGATCTAAACCGAGGCAGAAGATTCTTGTGGCGGGTCACTACGGCTTCTCCGAACAATGCACCGCACTTGGTGCCTCCGATATAAAATATGTCGGCAAGACGAGCTAATTCACTGAGTGATACATCCGACTCTTCAGCAGCCAGAGCGTATGCCAATCTTGCGCCGTCAATGAAGAGTGGCAGATGATATTTACCACATACTTGCGAAAGTTCTTCAAGCTCCCTCTTTGAATAAAGCGTTCCGTATTCCGTAGGATGCGAAATGTAGGCCATCGCCGGACGCACCATGTGTTCATTCGTCTCATCATTGAAAAAGTCAGACATCTGTTTTCCCACAGCCGCTGCAGTTAGTTTTCCCTCTATACCAGGCAATGAAATGACCTTATGTCCATCCGCTTCTATCGCTCCGGCTTCATGCACATTTATATGACCTGAATCACAGCACACCACGCCGTCGTTTTTTGACAGCACTCGGTCGATTACGGCTTTATTGGTCTGAGTGCCTCCTTGAAGAAAGAAAACCTCTCCCTCGTCAAGTTCACACGCCTCAAGTATCGCTTCTCGAGCAGCTACAGAATAGGAATCGAGTCCGTATCCGACAGTCTTATCAAGATTAGTTTTGCACAGCGCAGCGAGTACATCCGGGTGAGCCCCGGCCATGTAGTCACAATTAAAGAATATCTTTTCTTTCTCGGTTTTCATATCAAAATCAGGTAGGTGGATATACTGAATAGCAGGTCCTTAATGACGTTTAACCAAAGCAGAGAGCATCTCTTCCAGTTCATTCTTCACCTTCTCCAGTTTCTCAATCACGTCAATTCGACGTGAAATATTATCAGAATCCAATCTAAGTCTTTCTCGGGCAGCTTCAATCCTCAATCCCTCATCTCGAACGAGATAGCGAATCATCTTAAGGCGCTCGATATTTGCTGCAGTGTAATATCTGATATTTTTGTCACTGCGTCGGGGAGCGCATTCAGGGAACTCCTTTTCCCAGAATCTGAGAGTAGAAGGCTGAACATCAAGCATCTCAGCCACATCCTTAATTTTATAATATATTTTCTCCGGTGGAGTCCGATCCGCCATCATAAGTAATATCCCTTTCTATCCGTCTTCAATAGTTTCAAAAAAAATCAATCCATCACATGCCCTGCATTTTCAGCAGCCTGAATTATCTCGGCATATTGGTCGGGGGTTAAATCCATAAAATAATAGTTCACCGGATTTTGAGGTTCTCCCTTGAATCTAACTTCATAATGCAGATGCGGACCGGTAGATTTTCCCGTCGACCCGACACGCCCGATAAGTTCTCCTCTTTTCACGGCCTGCCCTTCTTGAACAAGGATTTCAGAAAGATGAGCATATCTCGTCATGTAATTATAGCCATGCGCAATCTCGACACAATTGCCATATTCCTTCTGCCTGTCAGCTACTTCCACTTTTCCGTCCGCAGTGGCATAGACCGGAGTACCAGTGTCGGCAGCAAAATCCAGTCCCTCATGAAACTTCACCGATCCATAGAGCGGGTCACGACGATAACCATATCCCGATGACATGGTATACTCAGCCATATTGATGGGGAGAACAGAAGGAATATGAGCCAGTTTATCCTTTTCCCGTCCTGCGTAGCTCCGAAGCTCGTCGAAAGATATGGACTGAGCATAAAGCTGACGGTCCAATAGATCCATATTACGAGTTAGACGAGTGACAAGATCCGCATCACTTAGGGTAGCAAGCGGCCGATACCGCTTTTCATTATCAAGCCCGGCGAGACGTTGTCCTTTTCCTATAGGATCCATCTGCATCATCACACGATAGAAATTATCATCACGATTCTGAATGTCTGACATCACCCTGAGAGCACTTTCCATTCTTCGGTTCAGGACGCTATATTGAGAACGCAGCTGTTCGTTCTCTCTTCTGAGATTCTTTTCAGTAGGCGCATCAAAGATATAGAACATAAGGATATAGAAAACACCGGCAAGCGAGAGAGCAAGAATAAATATCCTCAACCATCCCAACAGGCGTGTTCTGACCGAAGGATAATATCGCTCGAAATTATCCGTCACCGGGTTATATCTATAAAATATTCTTTTTGCCACGGTCTTAATTACATTGCCGGAATCTTGCTCAACTCCTGATAACCCTGTTGGAAGAAACGCTGGTCATAATCTCTCGGACGAATCACAATGTCATCATATATGACAATATCGATATCCAGAGGTACCTCTCCCCTCTTTCTTGCATTTTCATCCCTACCTGCCTCTCGCTCCAATTTTTTCAGAATAGAGTCAAGGCGTTCCGACGGAAGGTTAGTGACTCCACAGACTACAGCATTGATATAACTTCCAACAGCGTGCTCACCTACGGCCGGAGTCTCATACATAGAACTGCATACGGGACAATCCAGAATATCCAATAGCCTCCGGTAGGCCGATTTAAGCGACATATACCGATCTCCACAGTTGGAACCGAGTCCGAGAACCACCGTTACGTGTCCTGCATCAGTAATCATCGTCAGTTGGTATTACGCAAAGTGAAAAGTGTGATCTCCGGGGTTGCACCGATTCTGAAGGGCATTCCCACTTCGCCGCTGCCAACATTGACATAAATACGAGAATTGAATCCTGAGGATTTAATGTACTCATATAATCCGGCCCATTGCTCATATTTATATTCAGCAGGCGACCATTTGAAAGATCCTATCTCAATCATAAATTGCATTGCATGCGTATGTCCGGCGAGGGTAAGATCAATGTCAGACACTTCTCTCACTTCCTGCCGCCAGTGCTCGGGGTTGTGAGACAATAGAATCTTGAACCGGCCATCATTCAGATTGAACGGAGAATCCGCTGCTGCCGGATAAGCTTTTTCAAGTTTACCATACTGCTTGAAAGGGGGTTCACCCCAATTTTCCACTCCTATGAGAGGAATGGAATCAGTGCCACGAGAAAGGAATATATGCTCATTTCTCAGCAATCTCCAGCCCATCTGGCGCTGCCATGCCGCGAGCAATTCAAGATTTGCTGCCTTCTCTGAAGGGAAAGACCAGTCCATATAATCGCCATAGTCATGGTTACCAAGAATTGAGACCACTCCGTCAGGGGCATGCAGTCGGCTCAGCACCCTAAGAAACGGTTCCAGTTCCGGCGTAGATCGGTTGACGATATCACCGGTGAACACAATCAAATCCGCATGAAGGGCATTGATAGAGTCAACAAGGGTAGAGATAAAGACAGTATCCTTTCCCCAAGTGCCGACGTGGGCATCACTAAACTGAGCAATAGTGTAGCCATCGAAGTTGTGAGGGATACGTGAGGATTCTATTTCGACACGTGTAACACTCACCTCATGTCTTGTTACCATCGCGCCCCACCACATTATAATAAAGACAATTGAAGCAATAGGCAACCCAATCCAAAGGCCTGTGTTATATCGTTTGTGTCTTTTCAGAAGCAGAGGTATCCGTCCGATCAAAGAGAAAACGACATACACCAACTTCGCTAAATAAATAGTAAGGAAAGTATATATCATCCACATCACGGGCAGGATATCAGCCGACTGCGAGCGCCGGGGCATACACACGGCAACAGTAAGCAATATCCAGCAAAGCACCGAAAAGACAGCATAAAGTTTAGAAGCTGTATTTTTTTTGCCGCAATAGTATCTCAGATCCTTCCATATATAGAGATCAATTAGGCAACTAAGAATATAAAGTATGGCAAGTAAGGCACCTGGGATTCTCATGGATATGACATTATTCCACTCCGCCAAGCAGAGTGCGCAGTTTGTTTTTCAGAGGATTGGCATACATTGTGAGCATCATCTCCATCATGAATGTTCTTTCATCGTCAAGTATGTTCTCAAGGTCTACCTTGGCGAGCTGTCCTTCAAAATACTCCTCTGCTGATTTCTTTTGTTCATCAGTATATTTTCTCGCGAATCGCTTTCCGGAATGGAGAAGATCGTAAGCAATATAATTGATAGGAAAAATCTCATAGCTTCGGTGTATTGCCTGATCAATAATCGATACCACACTTCTTGCGGCCCTGTTGACATCACGGAAGTCACCGATCTGGTCAAGCTTNGCATTGATTCTCGGTGTCATCTGGAAGTGTACTTTCCCCTTAAACTGCATCATGCCGGTCTCCATTGAGAAAAGATCGTCGCGCTGCGACTTCTTAAATTCCGGATTTCGACGACGCAACAAGAACTCCCTCACCTTCAAATAGTCATTGGGGTCGAACTCATAAGATATTGCCACCGGCATAAGATTGATTTCCTCCAGTTTTTCCATAAAAGAGCCCTCTCCGGCAAGAGCAAGCATCTTCACGAGAGATTCCTGCGTGTGGTCGGAAGAATCCTTGGCTCTGCCTTCCCGCTGGGCAATCCAGATAGACTCCCGCTTCTCAATGATAGTATGGTGAATATAAGAAGAAAGTTTCTTGGCCGCTTCCAATCCCTCGCGAAGTCCCGTGTTACGCTTCACGATAAAGCTCTTGTTAAGTCTGACAAGGTCAGATATCCAGTCAAATACAAGAAGATTATTGCCGATAGCTACCTCAGAGGTAGGCATACCCCTTCTCAGGAAAGCAAGATTGAGGAAAGAGGCATCAAGCACTATGTCGCGATGGTTGGTGATAAAAGTATAATTGAGGGCCGGATTAAAATATTTTATTCCGCCAAGCGTGATTCCGGAAGTAGTGGTTTTAGCCAGCATCTCAAGAAACGGATACATNACCTGATGCTGAAAATCATATTTATTTCTGATTTTCAGCAACTCCTCAATCAAAGCAGGTACATCCTCCTTCGGCATCGTATAATTAATCGCGTGGAGGAATCCCGGTTCCTTCACGAGCCGCTCCATCTTCTCATGAAATACGGAGTCGTCATGTGGAGCTATCTCGCTGAAATCCATTGGAAGTGAATTCATGTTTATAATTTTAGGATACGCCCTCAGATTCTCCCCACGTCATATATATTAAGAAGAAATGGGAATAATGGCGCATAAATAATCAACAATCCAGAGCATGAAAAGAACTTAATTCCTCATTCCGTCCGGCGGTATGCCCTCCATTTCTCTATGAGGACAGACATATCAGTCGGTATTTCAGAATCAAAATTCATCATTTCGCCCGTCACGGGATGCACAAAACCAAGTGTTTTGGCATGGAGAGCCTGGCGAGGACACGTCTCAAAACAATTCTCGACAAACTGCCGGTACTTGGCAAATGTTGTTCCCTTAAGAATCTTATGGCCTCCATATCTCTCATCATTGAAGAGAGGATGGCCCTGTGACATGAAGTGCACCCTTATCTGGTGAGTTCTTCCCGTCTCGAGAACACACTTTACGAGAGATACATATCCGAAGGATTCAATCACCTCATAATGCGTCACAGCATGTTTCCCGATATTAGGGTCGGAGAAAACGGCCATCTGGAGTTTATTACGTGGATTGCGTGCTATATTACCAATGATTGTGCCGGTCTTATCAGGCATTTCGCCCCACACAAGAGCTCGATACTCTCTTTTGGTGGTCTTATTAAAGAACTGCAATCCGAGATGTGTTTTGGCCTCCGGAGTCTTTGCAACGACTAGGAGGCCTGAAGTATCCTTATCAATACGATGGACAAGCCCGAGACGAGGATCCGAGACATCATAATCCGGATTATCACGGAAGTGCCATGCCAGAGCGTTGACAAGCGTGCCGTCATAATTGCCATGACCGGGATGCACAACCAGACCGGCAGGTTTATTGACCACCAGCAGATAATCATCCTCATACACAATGTCAAGCGGAATGTCTTGGGGAATAATCTCAAAGTCATAACGCGGGCGATCCATGACAATGCTCACGGTGTCGCCGGGTTTTACCTTATAACTCGACTTCACTGGCAAGCCGTTGACAAGAATGCAACCTGCGTCAGCTGCCTGCTGAATACGATTGCGAGAAGTCTTTTCCATGCGTGCCACCAAAAACTTATCCACACGCAAGAGCTGCTGGCCCTTGTCGGCCTCAAACCTAAAATGCTCAAAAACTTCCCGACCATCAGCCAGAGTGATAGAGGGATGCTCTATCTCTTCACGGTCATTTTCCTCGAGATACTTTTCAGCTTCTATATCTGATACTTCCATCAGTCATTGAATTCATATTCCGGTTCTTCCTCCGGTTCGGGAGAAACATTATGAGAGGGTGTCCCCTTCTCAGGACGTTCATCATCGAAGTAGTCGGATTGTTCCACAGTCTCCTCTCCCTGTCCGGCATTCTCATCGTAATAATAATCGCCGGAGACACCGGTAAGTTCAAGATTTGCGAGAGAATCCACCACCGAAGCCAATCGGCCGTCTTCCACATGGAGCTCAAGTCTGGCATTGACTGGAATCTTCTGCATCTTCTTCACCACCCGACCGTTTGCGAGGACCTTCTGCACACGGTCTTCATCACGACCGAACACCCTGACAATCTTCACATTCTTAAAGCCGAGTTCCTCCAGTTTAGCCATAGCGGCACGGGCTGACAGACCTCTCAGAGCATCCTCTGAGGGTTTATTCATATTGTCGACCACTACTTCCTTAGGATGCACAGCATTGATGTAAAGGAAAATCTTACGTCCGGGCTTCACCACCGAGCCCGAGCGGGGAAACTGTTCAATGACGAATCCCGGATTGACTTCCTCATTATACACAGAGTCACGTATATCCACGCGCAGTCCCTTATCATGAAGGATCTGGATAGCCTGGGTATACGACATATTTTCCACACCCGGCACAGTCAGCGACCGACCATGCTTTGTAAAGAGCGCGAGAGAATAATATATGATCATCAGGCCGAGGGTAGCCACGGCGACAATTATAAGGAGATTCGCCAATATGGGATGAGAGGCGAGAAATCCGGTTGTCTCTCTAAATTTACTTCTATCGTTAGAGTCCAATGGTAAATGTCTCTTAGGGGATATAAGGTTCAGTATCAGAGCGCAGACACGAAAAAAGACTGCACACATATTCCTATAGACGGAATTACGGGTCAAAGTTAGCAAAAAAAAACATAACACACGCACGTAAGCAGGATAAAAGACAGAGATATACCGGATATGAAGCTACCTCTCCTCTTTCATGAGCTTTATAATGATCAATAATTAAAGTTTTTTCATCGACTGCATGGTTGATATATAATTTTTTATTAACTTTGCATTTCAAAACTTGAATCATCACGATGAGAAAACAGATTCATGCGGCAGCCCTGTCCGCACTTCTCGCCCTGACGTTGAGTTCCTGTGGAGAATATTCCAAGGTACTCAAAAGCCGTGACGTGGACTACAAGTTTGATTATGCGCGTCGAGCCTATAATAATAAGAAATATACGCAGGCCGCAACAATTCTGGAAGACCTTATCACCCCGCTGCGTGGAGGACCTAACGGTGAGGAGGCATTATTCCTGCTTGCCATGTCCTACTACGAGAATAAGGATTATCTCAATTCCGGCATATATTTCAAGACCTATTACTCACGCTATCCAAAGGGTAAATTCGCGGAGCTTTCCAGATTTTATTCCGGATACGGNTATTATCTCGATTCGCCGGATCCCCAGCTTGACCAGAGTCAGACGGTGAAAGCCATTGAGGAACTTCAAGGATTTCTTGATTATTTCCCAAAAAGTGAGCGCGTGACGATTGCTCAGAATGCTATTTTCGAGATGCAGGATAAGCTCACCTTGAAGGAGCTTCAGAATGCTCAACTTTATTATAATCTCGGTAATTTTCTTGGCAATAACTACGAAGCAGCTATCATAACCGCACAGAATGCTCTCAAGACATACCCTTACTCCAAATATCGTGAGGATTTTGAGTTGCTGATACTTAAAGCGAGGTTTCAGGAAGCCAAACAGAGTGTTAGCGAGAAGCAGGAAGCCCGTTACCGGGAGGTGATTGATGAATATTATTCATATATTAACAACTACCCGGATTCCAAAAACCGTCGTGAGGCTGACAATATCTATAAGATGTCGCAACGGCATGTTGTGGATTAAATGGCTTGTGCTACGTTTGTGTTCTACCGGAGAATCCCGCTGGTAAAGACACCGAGAAAAAGAAGGAATACAGAAAAGAATAGAAAAGTCACTCATAAGCAACATATATTAAGGTATGGACTATAAAAAGACCAACGNACNGCTTACGACCGTAACCCGTGACATGATTGCCATGTCGGAGCAGACGGGCAACGTCTATGAGACTGTCTGTGTGATCGGCAAGAGAGCCAATCAGATTGCCTCTGAAATGAAGAAGGAACTCGAGAAGAAACTTCAGGAGTTTGCCTCCAACGATAATGGAGAAGAGGTATCGGAGAACAGAGAGCAGATTGAAATATCTCGTTTTTATGAGAAATTGCCGAAGCCGACTCTCATCGCTACTCAAGAATATATTGAGCATAAACTCTATTTCTCTAATCCTTCNAAGCAGAAGGATCGTCTCGACGACTGANTTTTTTGAAAGCCGTTTCTTAAGGGAGTGTCATTATAATCTTTTGGCACTCCCTCTTCATGTATTTGGTATATAAAGGTTATGATATTCATATTTAATCCTGAGACAGATTACGCTCTATCAGTTGGTGAAGGTCAATATACTGCTCCCAAGTCGGTCATTGCTCTGCGGTTACGATTGTCACCGGTGATTTCTTCTGTTCTGAGTTCATCGGATTATATGCTTCTTTTTTCAGAAGAAGAAAGAGAGCGGGTGAGACGTGAAGTCATTGACCGCAGATATGCACGGCATTCCGAATTCGTGACGATTGAGGAACTGACCCAGCTCCTTGAAATTATATCAGATGAGGAAAAGATAATTTTTGCATGGGGTTGGAATCATACACTCTGCAAATTACTGAAAAAGGCGGGTGTGGAATCCTCCCTGCTTCCTTCTATAACAGCTCTTGACTCGCTGCGAAGGCTCTCTCATCGTCGCACCACAATAGTATTCAATCAGGAATTAAATAAGCTTTTGAGCTTGAATATCCCTATTCCTAAGGAGCTGACAGACTTGGGCGAGGCAATGTCCCTATTGGAGAAAAATCCTGATTGCTTTCTGAAGAGCCCATGGAGCTGTAGCGGCAGAGGAGTGGTGCGTACCACAGATTTATCATCCTCTGATATCAAGAACCGTATCAGATCCACCATTAATCGCCAGGGAAGTATAATGATAGAAAATGCAGCGTCTAAAGAGATAGACTTCGCTTCAGAATGGTATATAAATGAAGGGGTGGCTCATTTTTTAGGCTTATCCGTTTTTCAAGTCTCCCCTACCGGTGAATATAAAGGTAATATTATTGCTTCGCAGGAGGAGTTAGCCGGATTAATATATGAGGCTACCCCCCTTTGGTCCTCCGACTATATTGATGCACAAAAAGTGACACTTGAAAAGATCATTGCTCCCAATTATTCCGGGCCCGTCGGAATAGATATGCTTGTAGAAATAGATAAGTCGATACGACCCTGCATAGAAGTCAATCTCCGCCACACAATGGGTCATGTCGCACTTGCTCGCCACCGAGACTGGGCATTTGGAAATAAAATATAAAAGTATCGGGAGCAATCTCTTCTATCACAGGTAACTGATCAGAAGTTTCAACGTTAGGAATCTCTTTGACAAACGGTTCAATTATGAAAGAATCCAACATTCTTCCCTTAAGGACGTCGAATTTTTCATTTGAATTCATCTTTGATTCGCGCGAGGAAGAGTCTGCGAATCGAAGTCGTAATATCATTAGGCCTTTAATCTGCTCGACACCATCAGGTCTTTTAATCACCATACGGCGTATAAGATAATTGGTCTCTCTCATTTTAAAACACTGAATTTCATTTCTTTGATGTCTCCTTGGAAATACTATCGCGTGAGGAAACGGCTACAGAATCCTTCTTAACAGATTTCACTTGCGGACGAAGCAGAATCTGAGAATGGAATGTATAATAACGCGAGGAATCAAGCGGCGAGCGTGTGAGTGAGATACTATCAACGAATAAAGGGAGTGAATTAGCATTTCTGACTCTCATTACTCCAAAAATACGCGACACACTTTTCGAACTGTCGGTTTGGAGTTTTAGCTCTACCTTCTGGTTGCCATTCAGATTTCTCGAAATCAATGAACTTGCTCCGTCAGTATAGTCCACACCTAACAGGCCGGAAGCTTCCGACATTGCATTGAATCTCAGTTTCCACGTGATAAGATCTCCTTTTGCCGTATCCTCTCCAGGTAATATGGAAAATCTTATATGGTCAGTGTCTCCAAGCGGAGAGAGAACAATATGGGCCGAATAAGGCCATAGACCTACACCTTCTTCCTCCTCAGGAAATCCGCCGTCCTTCAGCAGGGTTCGTCGTCTTTTGTCGAGTTCCTTATCAACTCCGGCAAACAAAGCATTATAGTCATCTATATTCTTGCCATACCAGAGCATTGTGGAATCGAGTTGCGCCCGACTTACACCATGGGCTGCCAGCACACCCTCCGTCAGCCTGAATCTTTCAGAGGAGTAGTTCCTCCCGGAACCCGCTACATCAGCATAGCCTTCAGCAAGTTGCATATCAGCCATCAGATCAATCATCTCTTTATCTGAAAGCACATCTTTAGGACGATCATTACATCCGGGCGTGACCACACATATGGCGATCATCATTCCCTTGAAGCAACTTTTCAGCGATAAATCCCTGACACTCATTTTTCCTTGATAAACAATCTTTCAAGAGCAAGAGAGGTATCCCTCGAATAGAAGAAAATCAATAATGCCACACCGATACATATAGATGCATCCGCAATATTAAAAATATACTGGAAGAACTCATATTCCAGACCTCCAACTCCTGGCACCCACTCCGGCCATGTAAAAGTGAAAAGTGGAAAGTAGAGCATATCAACCACTCTCCCTTCGAACCAGCCGGCATATCCACCTCCTTCAGGAAAAGCTATGGCAACCTCAGGCGGCATGGGATTATTGAAAACCTCCCCATAGAATACACAGTCGAAGATATTGCCGGCGGCACCGGCCGTAATGAGTCCGCAAGCCACAAGGAAGCCACGACGAAAATCATATTGAGACAAGATTTTATACAGGAACCATATAAGGCAGCCCACAGCCACAATTCTTCCTCCCGTCAGCACAAACTTATTGAGAAACTCCATTCCAAAAGCCATGCCATTGTTTTCAATAAATTTTATATGCCACCAGGATGTAATGGGAAAATCTTCACCAAGATAAAAATGAGTTTTTACCCATATTTTAGAAATCTGATCACAGATAATCACGAGCAGGATGACAGCAGTAACGAGCCATCCCTCCCTCATTCTATGGTTAGTATTGGCGATATTCTGATTCATCGTCATAATTGAAAAGGGATTATTCCCTATAAAATCAAAAAAAGTGACGGAGATTGTCTTTCCATATACGGAAGACAATCTCCGTCATTAAATATTTAGAGTTCAGTTGCGTGTCACATTTATACGAACCTTCACACCGTCAATATCGAGTTCCTGGCTTTCCTGTTCTTCAAGACTGTCAACACTCTTTATATCAGATGCCAGCACCTGAGAAGCGATGAAGTCGGCATATTCAGCCAAGGCAGCATCCACGGCAGGGTCATGAGTGATCTTCACTGTAACCTTATCCGTTATTTCGAAGTCACTGCTCTTTCGGATATTCTGGATGCGGTTCACAAGTTCTCTCGCCATGCCTTCATTCTTCAATTCCGGAGTGAGAGTGACATCAAGAGCCACAGTCACATCATCGTCATTAGCGACAAGCCAGCCCGGAATATCCTCGGCAATCACATCCACATCAGCAAGAGTTACAACCGGTGCTCCTGCAAGATCAGCGAAGGTATAGCTACCATTCTTTTCGAGTTCCGCAATCTGCTTCTGATCCATAGACGTGATAGCCTTTCCAAGGTCCTTCATAATCTTTCCGAATCTTGGGCCGAGCTTCTTGAAGTCAGCTTTCACCTTCTTTACGAGGCCGCTTTCTTCATTATCTACAATTCGGATATTCTTAACATTCACCTCGCTCTTCACAAGGTCACTTATAGCTTCCACATCCGACTTCTGCACGTCGTCAGCCACAGGAACAAGTAACTCTGCAAGAGGCTGACGCACTTTCAGATTCACTTTTCTGCGCAGCGCAAGGACATTGGAAGTAATTGCCTGAGCAAGACTCATACGCTCCTCAAGACGCTTGTCAACAGCCTCCATATCTGCAATCGGGAAATCAGCCAGATGAACGGAGGCATATGCCTCACCCTCGGCAACCGGACCCATAAGATCAGAATACAGACGGTCAGAATAGAAAGGAGCAAACGGCGCCATAAGCAAAGCCACAGTCTTCAGACAGGTGTAGAGAGTCTGATAAGCCGACAGCTTGTCTTCAGTCATCTCTCCAGCCCAGAAACGTTTGCGATTCAGGCGCACATACCAGTTGGAGAGATTATCACCAACAAAGTCTTCGATAGCACGGGCCGCGCGAGTAGGTTCGTAATCATCGAGAGATTCCTGCACCTCCTTCACAAGAGAATTTAGCAGTGAAAGAATCCAACGGTCGATCTCCGGACGCGAAGCAATCGGAATCTGCGGCTCGCTTCCCGTGAAGCCATCCACATTAGCATAGAGAGCAAAGAACTTATATGTGTTATAAAGCGTAGAAAATAGCTTACGGCTCACCTCTTCCACTCCGGCCTCATCATATTTAAGATTATCCCACGGTTGAGAGTTGGAAATCATATACCATCTCACCGGGTCACTGCCGAAGCGTTCCAGATTGTCAAACGGGTCAATAGCATTTCCCAAACGCTTTGACATCTTGTTGCCATTACGGTCGAGAACGAGACCGTTGGAGATAACAGCCTTGTAGGAGATAGAGTCAAACACCATTCCGGCAATGGCATGGAGCGTGAAGAACCACCCACGTGTCTGATCCACACCTTCTGCAATGAAGTCAGCGGGATAAACCTCTCTCTGATCAAACAGTTCCTTATTCTCAAAAGGATAGTGGATCTGAGCGTAGGGCATAGCACCCGAGTCAAACCATACATCAATCAGATCGGTCTCTCTCTTCATCGGTTTCCCGGAAGAAGACACCAGCACAATATCATCAACATAGGGACGGTGAATGTCAATACGATCATAATTCTCGGTGATGTTCTCACCCGGTACGAATCCCTTATCCTTGAAAGGATTGGAGGTCATCACGCCAGCCTCTACAGCTTTCTCAATTTCATTATACAAATCCTCGTAGCTACCGATACAGATTTCCTCACGTCCGTCTTCCGTTCGCCATATCGGAAGAGGAGTTCCCCAATAGCGAGAACGCGACAGATTCCAATCCTGAAGATTTTCAAGCCATTTCCCGAAGCGTCCCGAACCAGTGGCAGCCGGTTTCCACTTTATCTCTCCGTTAAGTTCAATCAGTCGGTCGCGAGAAGCAGTGGTGCGGATAAACCATGAGTCAAGCGGATAATACAGCACAGGTTTGTCCGTACGCCAGCAATGAGGATAATTATGTACATGCTTTTCGATGCGGAAAGCATAACCGGCCTTCTTCATCTCCATGCTGATTTCGATATCAAGAGTCTCAGCTGCCGCGGCAGCCTTTTCGTCATACTTTCCTCCGGGGTTGAAACGTGGATCGTATGCATTCTTGACATATTTACCGGCATATTCGGAGTAGAGAGCGGTATCGACACATTTCTCCACAAACTCAGGAGCAAGCTCGTCGAGAGTATAATATCTACCCTTGAGATCTACCATCGGACGTGTCTCCCCTCTTTTATTGATCATAAAGAGCGGTGGAATCTGGGCAGCGCGGGCCACCTTGGCATCATCAGCACCAAAAGTGGGAGCGATATGCACGATACCCGTACCATCCTCAGTTGTGACATAATCACCAGGAATAACACGGAAAGCCATCTCCTCCAACTCCACGAATTTGTCGTCACCTACAGCAAATACCTTTTCAGGATGCTGCGCGGCATACTCCGATACATAGTCAGCGGCAGTGTCACCAAGGGCCTCAAGAGGTTTCACCCAAGGCATGAGTTGCTGATAGCGCATTCCCACAAGGTCACTACCCTTGAAGCGAGCCACTTCACGATAAGGCAACACCTTGTCGCCCGCCTTATAAGAATCAAGATCGGCTTCGGCACCCTCAGGTTTAAAATAAGCCTTAACCAGCACATCAGCCAAAATAACCGTGATTTTCTCGGCGGTATATGGATTGTATGTACGCAGAGCCACATACTCAAACTTCGGGCCTACACAAAGAGCAGTATTAGAAGGCAGAGTCCAGGGAGTTGTAGTCCATGCCATAAAGCATGGTTTTCCCCAGCCGAGCAGAGACTCAGGAGCATCTTTAATTTCAAACAGCGCAGTGGCTGTAGTGTCCTTTACGTCGCGATAGCAACCCGGCTGGTTAAGTTCGTGAGAGCTAAGCCCTGTGCCGGCAGCCGGAGAATAAGGCTGGATTGTATATCCCTTGTAGAGATAGCCCTTATCGTAAAGCTGACGGAGGAGCCACCACACGGATTCGATATAGCGATTATCGTAGGTGATATAAGGATTGTCCAGATCGACCCAATAACCCATCTTATGAGTCAGGTCGGTCCATTCGCGAGTATATTTCATCACCTCCCTACGACAGGCGGCATTGTATTCGTCAACAGAAATCTTCTTTCCGATATCCTCCTTGGTGATTCCAAGAGTTTTCTCCACACCAAGCTCTACCGGCAGACCGTGAGTATCCCAGCCGGCCTTTCTCTTCACATGAAATCCCGCCATAGTTTTATAGCGGCAGAAGATATCTTTGATAGTACGGGCCATTACATGGTGAATACCCGGCATTCCGTTGGCCGACGGCGGACCTTCATAGAAGACAAAAGTAGGACATCCCTCCCTCACCTTCATACTTGTCTCGAAGAGATTGTGGGCATCCCAATCGTCAAGCACCTCTTTATTGATTTCGGAGAGGTTGAGCTGCTTGCTATATTCCTTGAAATTCTTTGACATCGTATCTTATAGATTAATTTTCAACATTAATATATGGCGAGAGAGCTCAGAACTTCGAACCCTTGCTACCCTTCGCTCCCTTGACGCCACCACCCAGAGCGAAAATATTCTGATCATAGGTAAAAACCTTTCTGTCCGCCTCACGCTTGCGCTTGAGAGCAAGAGCCACAAGGCGGTCCATAAGTCCGGAGAATGAAAGTCCTGACGCTTCCCAGAGATAGAAGGAAAGCGAACCGGGGATGGTGTTTATCTCATTTACATAGACAGAATCATCCTTCTCGTCAATCATCACATCCACCCTGCTGACACCATGACAGGAAAGAACACGGAACGTCTCTCCGGCAATATGGCGGATACGGTCGGTCATCTCCGGAGTCAGCTCAGCCGGTATGCGCTTCTCGCTCGACTGCATACCTGCATCGGTCTTAGTGCCTCCCATATACTTATCTTCGTATGAAAGGAAGTCGCCGCTCTTGATAGGTTCCTCGCAAACAGAAGACTCATGTTCGTCAGCATCTCCCAGCACAGAGCAGTTGATTTCCTTAAGTTGCTCCACCATGTGCTCGACTATGATACGGGTAGAGAACTTCTCAGCTTCATCCACACATTTTATAAGTTGCTCCCTATTTGCAGCCTTGCCGATTCCGACTGAAGAACCGAGATTAGCCGGCTTTACAATGACGGGATACGACAACGTTGACTCTATACGGTCAACGATATTATCGCGAGAGACGATCCATTCCTTATCGGTAAACCACACATAGTCCACAACCGGAATATCACACGCACGCAGAATCATCTTCATCGTNATCTTATCCATACCGTTGGCCGAAGACAGTGTGTTGCATCCTGCGAAAGGCAGACCGATCGTCTCGAGCANACCCTCGAATGTGCCATCCTCACAATTTGTGCCATGAAGCACAGGGATAGCCACATGAAGTTCGGATACTACGGGATTCTTACGGGAAAATCTTCCGGTATGGACTTTATAAAGATTGAAATCGCCATATTCCGGACGCATGAACACTTCCTCTGCATTCTCCACAAGAGCATTGAGGTCACGATAATTGCGTATCTCGAGCAGATTATCTCCGGTGTACCATCTTCCCTGCTTGGAAATATACACCGGGATAACATTATATTTATCCTTATCAAAAGCGTTGATTGCCTGAAGGGCGGATATGACCGAAATCTCGTGTTCCACCGAGCGGCCTCCGAAAAAAACTGCTACGTTAGTCTTCATTTTTATATTATATCCACAGTCACAGAACAGATGCCGACTGATTGAATGTGCAAAATTAACAATTTGTTCTCAATTCTGCAACATTTATATGGGATGTTTATCTTGCCGACGGCCAAGGGAAGGAAGGCGGATTGACAGTGAGAGTGAGATTAGCGTCGTTGAGTCTGACTGCCATATAGTCAGTCAGCTTACGACGCTCTTCAACGGAAAGCCCGGCAGGGGCATTGACAAAAATCATACTAACTGTGTCGGTTGATTCATAATCCGTGGATGAGGCCACCATTCGGCTTAAAGCTATGTCCTTGACCACAGGGAAGAGTACCCTGATCTCAGGGGCAATCCTCTTACCCTCTTCCGAGAACTGAGTGTGGAGAGCAAGTTGACTGCGCAGCGAGTNTATAACACTCTGTCGCATATATATCTCCTTCTGCAACATGTCATAAAATCTGTCATCAGCGTCTGCCAAAGATTTATTTTCATCCGGGGCGAATGCAAAACCCTGCTTGATATTCAATATCGCGCCCCCCAGACCTACGGAATCCAACTTACTCATCATGGAGAGTTGCAGAGAATCCTTAGGTAGGGCCGCACCGATAAGCGTGACATCTATATACCTTTTTCCACCTTCCACATACTCCCTGTGGCTTAATACCTGCGTATTGGGGAAGACCATTTCATCCTCAACAAACTCGCTTGCTCTCGTTATGAAAATATTGCGTCCGATCATGACAACCGTGAGATATACACTCAGTGCTATTGTGGCGCCCACTACACTGTAGACTATTGTCTGCACCTTTTTTGCCCGCTTGGGATTCTGATAGACCACCGTCTTGAATCTCATTAATTTCACCCCGATAAATGTGGCGAAGAGAATGAAAATCATATTGGTCATGAAAAGATAGAGCGCACCAAAGAAAAAGTGAGCCTGCAGGGTGGCAAGCCCGTAACCGGCAGTGCAGAGCGGGGGCATCAGAGAGGTTGCGATAGCNACACCCGGCATCACCTGTCCCTTATTGCGGCAGGCAATACTTAGAATCCCGGCAGCACCNCCAAAGAGAGCAATAAACACATCATAGATTGAAGGAGAGGTTCGGGCAAGAAGCTGACTCGCCCCCTCATATTGGGGTGAGATAAGGAAATAGATAGCAGAGGCTATCAATGAACCCAAGACCGCCATACTAATATTCTTCAATCCCCGTCTGAGCAAGTCATAATCTTGAATACCGATTGCCAGACCCATACCGATAATCGGTCCCATCAGAGGAGAAATTAGCATCGCACCGATAATCACCGGTATGGAGTTGGTGTTAAGACCGAGAGACGCTATAAATATAGCGAAAATAAGCACCAACAACTGACTACCCTTGAAAGAGACTCCCGAACGAATGGAAAGTTCCGTCTCTGACTGAGGTTCGAGATCGTCCGCCACATTGAAATAGGTCTTAAGTTCCCGAAGTGTAGACTTTATCCACACAAGACACTTCTCCTTAGATTTGAATCCGGAGGGCTTCTCCGGTGTGGAATCCTGCATATCAAAAAAATTATGAAGATTATGGAAATTAAAAGACGGGANAGNTGATGAATATACGGTGGCCCGTCACACCACTGACCTCGTCACACAAGATAAGTTCTATTTAGTATAACCTTGTAGCCGTTATTAAAGTTGAATTGTATAAGTCCAAAAAAAACCTTAACTTTGCAACTGCGGATGAGACGGAGTCTAAATCTGCAGAAAAAACAGTAAGAGAAAAAAACGGCATGGCTGATTTCANACTACAAGGGATGGGTGTGGCTCTCGTCACCCCCTTCAAGCAAGATAAAACAATAGATTTTGAAGCCCTTACCCGGGTGATAAGACATACCCTCGATGGGAACGCCGATTTTTTGGTTGTGTTAGGTACTACAGGCGAGACTCCCACGTTGCTCCCTGAGGAAAAGAGGATTGTGAGGCGTCATGTAGTGGAGCAGACCGGAGGACGTGTTCCGCTTGTTCTCGGAGTCGGAGGTAATTGCACNCAGTCTGTTGTCAGAGAACTTTCTGAAGGAGATTTCACGGGATTCGATGCCATACTTTCTGTGGTGCCGTTCTACAACAAACCCTCACAGGAGGGACTTTACATGCATTATATGGCAATTGCGGAGGCCTCTCCCCTGCCGGTTATCTTATACAATGTGCCCGGAAGAACTGGAGTAAATATGACTGCGGCCACCACACTCCGCATAGCCGGAGATGCAAAAGGAAAAGTGATAGGCATAAAGGAAGCATCCGGCAAATTCGAGCAGATCGAAGAGATTATCAAGAACAAGCCCGATTTCTTTGAAGTAATATCAGGCGACGACAGTATCACCTATCCCTTGATGACACTTGGTGCCACAGGTGTCATTTCAGTTATAGGAAATGCATTCCCCAGGGAATTCGGACGTATGGTGAGACTGTGTCTGAAGGGGAATTTCGCAGACGCCCTTCCGATTCATTTTAGATTTACTGAACTTTTCAATCTTCTCTTCGTGGATGGAAATCCCGCCGGAGTGAAATGCACTCTTTCCGAACTGGGGTTGATAGAGAACGAACTACGGTTGCCGCTGGTGCCAACCAGACTTTCCACTAACGAGAGAATTCATTCCTTGCTTAAGGATCTTCATTCCTAAGAGTTAGAGCTCCCCCTCCTTCACGAATAAATCACAAATTGCATATATCGAAAGAGTTTAGAGACTCTTAAGTGGCTAAGAACAGTAAACGTTATGATATTTTCAAAGATACATAGTTTAATTCTTCTTGGAAACTTAAGACCAGAGAGGTCATGATTATCGACAAAGAAACCGTACAGCTTATAAAAGACAGAGCCAGCATTGTTGATGTCGTAGGTAAATATGTGCATCTGATAAAAGCCGGCAACAATTATAAAGGCCTATGTCCTTTCCACAACGAGCGTACCCCCTCCTTCTCCGTTAATGTCCGGAAGAATTATTGCTACTGTTTCTCGTGTCATAAGGGTGGAAATCCGGTCAACTTCCTAATGGAAAAGGAAGGTTACTCCTTTCATGAGGCCCTTCGGGAACTTGCCAAGATGTATGGNATCCAGATTCCGGAGCAGGAGATGAATGAGGAGGAGCGGGAACGTCTGTCGCGACGCGACCTTATGTTGGCAATCAACAAATGGGCGATGGGAGTGATGGAGGCAAATCTTCGGACAGAAGAGGGAGTAAGTATCGCCCTGCAATACCTTTATCATCGACATGTGACGGAAGAAGCCATCAAAGCCTTCCATCTCGGCTATATCCCGGAGCGTAGTAAAGAGTTTACCGACACNATCAGTGGTCGTGGCTACGATCCGGAGGTACTCATGGAGTTGGGTCTCGTAGGAAAATCCGAACGAGACGGCAANTATTATGACAANATGCGTGGCAGGGTTATCTTTCCCATTCTTTCCGAAGGAGGAAGAGTTGTAGGTTTTGGAGCCCGCACAATGAGAAAGGAAGATAAAGCCAAATATGTAAACTCCCCCGCAAATGCTATTTACAGTAAAAAGGAGGAGCTATATGGATTTGTGCAGGCGAAAGAATCGATTCGGGAAAAGAAGAAGGTATATCTCGTAGAGGGGTATATGGATGTGATCGGGATGTGGCAGACCGGTATCAGGAATGTTGTGGCAGCCTGCGGCACCTCCTTCACAGAGGAGCAAGCCCTCCTGATAAAGCGACACACTGAGAATATTACCTTGATATTCGATAACGACAATGCCGGACGCAGAGCAGCCGAAAAAAGTATGCGACTGCTTCTTAAAATAGGCCTGACACCAAAAATACTGATTCTTCCCGACGGACATGATCCCGACAGTTTCGCTCGAGAGAACTCACCTGAGGGGGTGGAGAAATATGTGGATGAAAACGAGACAGACTTTCTGACATATCTCGTCAGGAACTATATCGAGGAACATAAGTCTGACCCCGTTGCGGTGGGTAACGGAATGAAGCAGATAGTCAATGTACTCGCTTATATCTCCTCCGGTCTCAGTCGTGAGATATATGTACGAGAATGTGCCAGACTCACCGGTTTTTCGGAGGAGACAGTGCTTCAAGCTACCCTCGACGCACGTAAAGATGTGGAGCGTGAACTGGCGTTCGAAAGCGAGATGCGTCAAAAGGAGAAGGACCGCGAGGAAAGGGAGGAGAGACAAGAGAAAGAGAGGAGAGATAAGAGTGAAGTTNAAGGAACTTCTGGAGAAGAGAGTGATGAGAACGTCGATAATGGTCTGCGTCCGGATGACTCCCGCAGTAATTCTACGAAAACTGACTTCTGGAGGAGAACTTCTGCCAACGCTAATTACACACCGACTTCGTCCTATCCCGGTGACACAAGAGAAGACAACAACCTATTCCGTGAAGAGAGGAATCTTTTTCTTAGGGAACGGGTGCTGTGTGAGTATCTTGTGAAATACGGATTGTTGGTGGCGGGAGTCTATGAGGATGAAAACGGGGAGAAGTTTGAGATTAACGTTTGGGAGTATGTCAGAAGTCAGATAGAGAATGACGGTACAGGATTCAGCGATCCTCTATGTCGCCGGGTATACGATAAGCTTCAGGATATTATGTCGGATTACGAGCCCCATTGGCAGTCATATTCTGAGACCATCGAAAAGAAAATAGAAGAGATGCGTAAGGAGGGATTCGATGCCATAGCGGNAAAAAATCCGGATATGGAGACTATACGGGCAGANGAAGANAGATTGGAATATACANTATCGAGAGAGAGAGANAATCTCAAACAGCAATATGAACGCAATTATATAGAGAATCTACTCAGCTATGATGAAGACGATAATATAAGAAAATTTGTATCATCCATTGTCATAGAACGACATCAGCTCAGTAACCTTTATCTTAAAAATGGCAATGCAGAGAATGATGAAGACCGCCTCTCCTCAATCGTGCCCCGNGCCATTTTCGAATGGAAATCGGAATTGCTGACACTGCGTCATAAAGAACTTATGGAGAGATTCAAGGCAATAGACCCGACAGATGAAGAGTCCGTAAGAATCATTCAGCAAGAACTCTCAGCCATACTGGATATGAGGTCGGAAATAGCCAAGAATATCGGTGACAGAATTATCGCACCACGAAGATAGGAATGACCGGGAGTAGGGAATCCTCATATCCGCTTTCAATATTAAAAAAATTCACATAACAAACATAGAAATGGCTATACTTGAGATAGAAGGACTCAACAAGAGTTTCGCCACTACCAAAGCTCTTTCCGACATAAATCTGACGGTGGAGGAAGGAGCGATATGCGGTCTGCTCGGTCCCAACGGAGCCGGCAAGACCACCCTTCTTCGAATCATCAATCATATACTCATAGCAGATTCAGGAAAAGTACTCATTGACGGTCAGCCTGCATCACTTGAAGCATCTACCCTGATCGGTTACATGCCCGAAGAGCGAGGCCTATACGAAAAGATGAGAGTCGAAGACCAGATAATGTATTTCGGTCAGCTCAAGGGAGGTGATCCTAAAAATGTGCGCCGGACAATGGAGGAATATCTTGAGATTTTTCATCTTGAACATGAGAAACGTCGTGTAATCAAGGAACTATCCAAGGGAAATCAGCAGAAAGTACAGATCATCTCCACTCTTGTCCATGATCCTAAACTCGTGATACTTGACGAACCTTTCTCCGGATTCGATCCCATCAACGGAGCTTTGCTTCAGGACCTCGTGGCCCGACTGCATGAGAAAGGGCGAACCATAATGCTATCATCCCACAATATGCCCGCAGTAGAAGAGATGTGCAGCAGTATCGCCCTTGTCAACAACGGACGTATACTCGTACACGGAGAGCTCGAGGATATAAAGGANTCCCATAAGACCGGCATGATGTTACTCACCACACGCCGTCCCCTCAACATTGATTTGCTCAATGACCACGGGCTNACAGAGAATATTGAGAATATCCCCACACTCGGTTGGAGAAAAGGAAGCAGCTATCGGATCAAGAAGTCGGAGGGCGTGAGCAATAACGATCTGCTTCAGGCAGTCTCTTATCAGGGNGANATTCTGCATTTCGAGGAAGCCCTCCCGACACTTACCGACATNTTTATCAGCTATACTGTAGGAGATAAGAGCCAAAACGACAAAGATCTCCACCCCACACTCTCCCCGCCTACTAAAACCGTTGAGGAAGCTACATTGAATTAATCTCCTCCAAAAATCTGATTCTGAGTAGGAAACAAATAGAATTTTCAATAGGACAAAAATATATGTCAAAGCTTTCACTTATTGTAAAAAATGAATATCTCACCGACGTGAGATCCAAATCCTTCTGGATATCCACTATTGTGGCTCCCCTTGCCATGGTAGCCTTCGGTATTTTCGGTGGAGTAATGATGGCCGAGTCCGACAGTGCAAATAGTATCATGGAGTCAATGCCCACAACTCCGGATACAGAAGAGATGACACCCATGAAGTTGGCCGGCCTGCTTCTCGGTCTCTTTCTCACAATCTTCCTAACCATGTATGGCAGCATGATCTATAACAAGGTTCGAGTAGAGAAGTGCAACCGCATCGTGGAGATCCTTGCCACGTGTGTCGATGGAAAAACCATGATGCTTGCCAAGATTATAGCGGCAGGTCTTACTGGTCTGACACAGATGGCACTGTGGGGACTTATCATCGCAGCCGTAGTGTCAGGGATAGTCATCGTGTTCTCTCCTGATATATCATTCGGATTTCTGACTCAACGATGGATTTGGGAGGCACTCATCTGGGCGGTAATATTCTTCATAGGTGGATATATATTCTTCGGGTCGCTATATGCTGCTTGCGGAGCCATGACAGACAAAGACAATGAAAACCAGACATATATGACCGTTCTGACACTACTTCTGTTCGGAAGCCTTTATATCGGTCAGTATGCAGTTGACCATGGAGATAATATCTTCGCCGTGATATGCAGCTACATTCCCTTCACGGCAGCCACCACCGCCTCGGTCAACGCCGTCACGGGAGCTGCTCCCCTTTGGCAGACCATAACTGCCGTCATCACCCTCTATATCTTTGCAGCCCTCGCCCTGATGTTGTCAGGCAAGATCTATAGTTGCTCGCTTCTGCTCAAAGGAAAGAATTTCACACCAAAAGACATTATGACATTCCTGCGAAGCCGGTGAAAATGGTTCGACCTCATCCCACAAAAAATACGGAGCCTCTGCGTTAACATTTTTTGAGAGATGAGGTCTTAAAATTCAATGAATCGGCCTCTAAGCGTATTCTACAATATATCAATTCCAAAATTATGTTATTTAAACCCTTACTACCTCTTATTACTTATTACAGTATACCTCATGTCGGGGACTACCGCAGTAGCAGAATAGTTTTCGTCGGCTACGTTCACCATAAACGACGGATCAAAAATCCCCGTTCCCTCCGACCGACTCGAGCTGGTCTATTCAGATGGAAAAATAGATGTGACGTCTACTTACGGACAGCGTCTGCTTGAGTCAACATCGCTTTCCGAGATGCAGTCTCACTTGACGAATTCTCCCTTCTAAAAGTTGAGGATGGAGAGAATGTGGCTGAAAAAGTGTACTCATCTCTTACAGCCATGACTCAGCATCAGTGATAATTGACGGAGAGTTAGCCTCCTACCTTGACGTGACTTCACCAATACGGGTGGCAACCTTGACATCCATATCGCCAAAGGGGAAGCCTCCAAAGGGGTGAAGGCCGACGGAGATGTCAATATCTCGGGTGGAGAAATTAATATCATGTCGGACTGCAACGACGTTTGGGATTCCAGCAAAGTCAAGACAAAGGCTTCCGCTTGCATCGGAGCTGACGGGGATGTTTTGCTGACAGACGGCGTTATCAATCTCTCAGCGTCCGGAAGTGGTGGCAAGGGAATCTCCTCTTTCATACGGCGGAGCAATCTGCTATCCGTCCCGCACCGACAATTCACAAGCCTATGTCTACGCCCTCGGAAGCATATCGGCGAACGCCACTATTACAGTGAAGTCCGGTGACACAGTCCTTAAGGAATTTACAGTTCCCGCTGAATATCAGGGTGACAATATATCCGGTGGCGGCGGCCCCGGTGGCGGCGAATTTGGTGGTGACAGACCCGGTGGTAGCGGCCCCGGTGGTATGGGATGTGGATCGGTGATGGTATGCCCTCCCGAACTCACCTCAGGCGAAAGCTACACCCTGCTCAACGGATCCAACTCCACGACCGTCACTGCGCGCTTGAGCCAGTAACGCCCCTATTCTCTTCTTGGAATAAAAGCCATCGATGTGTTCTAATGACATCGATGGCTTTCATATTTATTACAGTAATTCTCAGAAATCAGTTTGTTTCGGTGAGGCGGTCGGAAATCATTCTGTCCATATAGGACTGAATGATGGCTTTCAGTTCTTTTTCCATCTTTTCTTCCTCGGGTATTGAGCCTTTAAGATTACGTTGCATAAGGTGATCATCAAGAGAATAAATGGCAGTCGTTTTCTTTCCGTCAAACTGCAGGATATATCCGTATCTGACATATTGGTATGTGCCGTTCAAATAATTTACAGCCCAGTCTTCTCCTTTGAGACCGTCGGAAGCTAAGGAGGATTCTTTCTCGGCAAGTAGATCCTTGCCGAAGGCTACGTATGGATAAGGATAGCCGACATGATTCAGGAGAGTTGGCATTATGTCGATATGCTGAGCTATCCCGTTGCGAAATTCCGGTTTTATTTCGCCCGAAGGGTCATAGATGATTATTGGAGAGCAAAAACCTCCTATATCCGTCTTATACTCGTCATGATCACTCATGTTGGTATGGTCACTGGTAATGACGAAAACGGTGTTTTTAAACCACGGTTGGCTCGAGGCTGTGGCGAAGAATTGACGAAGGGCATTGTCAGTGTAGCGTATGCACTTATGAATAAGTAATCCTTCTTCGGGGAATTTATTCTTATAGGCCTCCGGGATATTAAATGGATGATGACTTGAGGCTGTGAAGAGCGCGGTCATGAAAGGCTGCTTCATTTCGCTCATCTTGGCAGCATAAAACTGCAAGAACGGTTCGTCCCAGATAGCCCAATAACCATCAAAATCTTTATCCCCTCCGAAACGGGGGTCGTGATTATAGTCCTCACGTCCATAATACTTCTCAAAACCTATTGAGCGGGCGAAGCCGTCGAACCCCATGCTTCCTGTTCGTGCCCCATGGAAAAAAGCCGTNTGATACCCTATTTTTGATAGATGTCCCGGCAATCCGCACAGACGATTGAGAGCCTGCGGCGTCAGCACGAANGGTTTGACAAACATCGGTATGCTCGTCAATACGCTTGGCATTCCGTCAATACTCTTTCTTCCGTTGCAAAAAGAATATCTGAAAGCGAGAGAATGATNGATGAGAGAATCNGTGAAGGGAGTGTAGCCGGCATAGTCCTCCCCTAACATCTCTTTACTTAACCGACCGATGTATTCCCTGCCAAAACTCTCAACGATTATCACCACCAGATTCTTTTTGGTATGTCCTGCAATGGAGTCCGGTCTGACTACAGGGTCATATACNTCTGTGAGTTTCTCCTTATCATCGAAATAATGAGGATCGACAAATTCCGCCATACCGATTGTGCGGATAAGCGTGAAGGGAGTGTTGAGAATCAACGCCGTCTCCACCGGATGGGAGGTATAGGCATTGGCATTCGATAGTGCTATCGGACGAATGTCGCGATGACGCCACCCTCCTATGGGAGCTGACGCAAACAGAACGACAGCCGCAATACCCGCCACAATACTGAGAGAAATCGCGACTTTGTCGGCTTCATTCCGATGTCTCCAGCCGTAGACAGCCATACCCGCCAAAGGAAGAGCGAGAATGTAGTTATACCAGTGATTGAGCAGACCACCCCGGATGCCGCTCACCACAGTAAGAGCAGCCACAGCAAGTGCGAAGACACTGACTACATAGTATGGCAAGAGAGAGGAAGAGTCTTTATAACGATAGCGGGGGGTGACGTAAAGTCGCCACATTACCCAGATTGTTAATATCGTAAAGATAACAAGATACCAGTGACCTATAAGTTCGGCACCAAACACCTTGAGAAAATTCGATTCATTGCCGAACTCCCCGAAAATTTCTGTGGTGGTACGCCGCATGGTGTAACTGAAATAGACCGAATCTCCTACATTCATAATGACCGCTACAGAATTAATCGCCATATACACCCATTTGCATATCCTGTTGTATACCCCTGTTTCCTTGAAATGAAACGGGAAGAGCATCATCAGCACGTAGAGGGCGTTGACATACATTATACCCGGTGTATCAAATACCGGGCCGGCAAGAATGAGATTCAACAGACGTCCTTCCTCAATACTTGGCTTGAAATAACTAAAATTTTCGAGAAGAAACTCTATGCGTAGTAGAGTCCAGATAATAAAAAGAGTAATAATATTCAGAGATGTTGCAATAAATACTCCATAAGGGGAGCTCATTGCTCTGCTCACCATCTCTACATAATATGATTTTCTCATTAGTAGCTTCCTATAAGTTCGTATTTCAGTTCAATAATCCACAAAAATCACACTTCCGTTCTTTTACATCTCAGCCGATATAATAGCATTTTACTTGTCCGACAGGAAGTGTGCCGACAAGAAGCAACGGAATTTTCCTTCCGTCGGCAGAGAGCCAGCAATCGATATCATCACTACTCTTCTTTCTGCCCGCAGTAGTGAAATTGAATTTCAGATGCCATGCCTTTNTCCTCGAACCACCCTTGAGTTTTACATCCTCCTCCCCTATCATTCTGATTGTGAGCGTCTCCGCCTTAGAGCCGGAAAAAATTGTGACCTTCCTTGTTTTCTCTTTGGTAAGCGCAGCTAAATCAATAGTCCGGAGCCAATAAAACACAGAGAGCATATCGAACGCAGGAGCATCGGCGGAAAGAGACAAAGAAGAATCTGATTGCTTCCCCTTCTTGTCTCGGAAGCGTTGACATTGACCCATGACGCGTGAGCCGGTATATGAGAATTTTATAATATCCCGGGCATACCGATCGCCCTCATGTGCGCTTTTAACATATTTCAAGGGGCGGAACTTAGTGGCAGACACAGTGGCAGAGAGAGTGTCACGCACCTTAAAAACTCTGTCTGCCCAGGGTTTGGTCTTGGCTGTCAAAGTGAATTGATACTTATCGCCTGAAAGATGCGAGTGGAGGACTGCCTCACCGGCATCCTTATGGATAATACCCCATTTATAGCTGATGACATATTTTAAAGTTTCCGAGGAAAAACCACCGTTTGCGTAACCTGCAAGACTTGTGGAGAAAACAAAGAGGAGCGCCAGAAGCGATCGCCTAATTAATACCTTGAAATTCATAAATGCAAATATACTAATTATTATTAATTTTGCAAAGAATACTTCCCCATAACGTTTCCAGGACGGCAGGGAAATGATAGATTACGAACTCCAACAGACATGAATAAAAGATATAGTATACTGCTGCTATTGGCGGGATTGCCACTGACAATAGTCTCTCAATCACTTAAAGAGGGCTATATAGATTGGGGTCCTGTGGCCACCGATTTTCCAAAAGCCTTTTCCGATTGGGAAAAAGGGAAGCGATGGAGTGAGGATGATAATTTCTTCATCTCCCGCGTAAGGCCCAAGAAAAAATTTCGCAACAAGGCAACGCAGATAGACACTACCCTTGACGAATCAAACGACAAGAAACTAATCTATTGGGTACCCATCAATAAGAAACCCACCAACGCTCTCCCGGACGGGAAGTTTGACAGCGAAGTATTCCCGATGTGGGCATACGTCACACACTATGGCAACTGGACAGCCCCATTGTTGCGTATTCCGGGAGCTTTCTCCGACGTGGCACACAAAAACGGAGTTGCTGTCAGTGCTGTAGCTTCCGTCCCCTGGGGTAATATTACCGATGAATGGGAAGAGGCACTCACCCTCCTCTCCAAAGAAGATCCGGAGAAGCTCGCCGCATTCCTTCTTCATTACGGCATAGACGGAATAGGCTACAATTCGGAGTTTGCCGGCTCGGCGGATATGGTGTGTGACCTCGGGACACTCCATGAAAACACAATATGGAGGATGAAGAAGGCCGGGAACCCATTGGCCGAGTTTATATGGTATGACGGCACCAACGTGAGTGGAGACATAACGTTTGATTGGGGATTAAGTCTTCACAATGCCCCACTCTGGGGCACAGCCTCCCGACCCCGGAGTGCTCTCTTCTTCAACTATAACTGGAATTATGATGATCTTCTCGAGAATAGTGTGAACAATGCCGGAGTATATGGAAGAACACCTCTTGATCTCTACTGCAGTCTTAATATGCAGGGCCGAGAACCTCATAATGACAGCCCGGAGATATGGAGTCTGCTCGCCAAATATCCTCTCTCCATAGGACTCTGGGGAGCTCATGAAGAAAGCATGTTTTTTGAAAGCCGCGCGGAGCAGGGCCCATCTCCAGCCGACCGGCAGAACACCTATATAGAGAGAGTGGAGAGATGGTTTTCCGGTGGAAATCGAAATCCTGCAGCTACTCCAGATATTGGGAATGCCATAACATACGGAGCTTATAATCCCGATTTCTGCGGAATGGCGAGTATGATGACTGCCCGGTCCCCTCTCAAATGGGATCTCGCCGAAGAACCCTTCATCACCTACTTCAATCTTGGCAACGGAACTTTTCTTAATTTCAAGGGGCAGCGAGTCAACGACCGCGAGTGGTATAATATAGGTGTGCAGGATTATCTGCCGACCTGGATGTGGTGGTTTTCCAAGAAATTCCTCGGGCGTACCGAGGAAGAGGCAGCCGCTGCAGGTCTGGATGCTCACTTTGTGTGGGATGATGCCTGGTTTGGAGGTTCGACGATAAAAATATCCGGAAGCACAGACAACGAATACCTCCATCTCTTCAAAATGGAATATGAACTGAAGAAAGGCGACATCATCACATTCAGGTATAAACTCAATAACGGGGATACCAACGCACGCCTTGTGCTCTCGCTTAAAGGAAGCGAAGAGACTCCGGTGGATGAAAACGGATTGTTACTGCTCGAGAAGTCTGCCACACCCCGCGGAGAATGGATTGAAAAAAGATTTAAGGTCGGCAAGGATATTAAACTTCCATCCGGGAGTGAACTCGCCATGGTGGCACTCCACTTCTCCGATGCAGACAGTCTCGACATGAGTCTTGGAGAATTTTCTATCATCAGGGAGAAAGAGATGAAGAAGAAAGTGGCTGCTCCGCTTGTGGAGAAGACCGAACTACTCGCTTTCAGTGACAAAGGAGCCGATGCAAAAATCATATTCTCCATGCCTAATGATAAGGAGAGAGAAGGAGAGACTTGCTATAACAGCGATGTCAACACCTCAATGTTCAAACTCTATTATCAGGAAGAGGGAAGCGACCCTCAACTTAACGCTCTCACTACCTCTTGGGCCGGAATGTATTATGGAATCCCTGTTAATACCTCATCGGACGGAAAGGTGAGATTCGGCGTCAGTGCTCTTTCACTTGATCACACCACAGAGAGTGAGATAGCATGGGGAGAATATCTTCCACTGGAGAATGTGGCCGAGATTCTAACCGTGGATACATCCATGTTTACTGCCAAAGAGGAAGCAAGTCTCAATGATTATCCGGCATCCCACGGAATAAAGATCGGACGGGGTGGATTTGGATTTGATCCGCGTGAGGCCGGTCTCACTCCTGACAGTTCATTTTCACTCAATCTTATATTCCAGCCGGAGACATTTGAGAATCAAGCCGTAGAAATACTCAACATACGTTCTCGCCGCGACCCGTGGGCTAAAAACCAGTGGGGGTGGTTCTGGCATACACTCAATGCCGACGGAGGCACTGCGGCTTTCTCGATGCGCCTTAAATCAGGCGAGACGGTCAACTATAAGTTTGAAGATAACAGATTGGCACTGAATCAGCCCAATATGCTGACCTATGTATTCGAGATCGTCGAGGAGAGAGGAGAAAAGAGAGAAAATGGAGAGCGAGTGATCCGTCCGTCATTCTTTCTCAACGGAGAGAGGATGAAAGTGAAAGAATGGAGTGTGAACGACACTGTGAAGAGCGAAGAACCCGGTTTCGTCGGTCCAGTCGACACATGGAATGAAGGGGAGATAGTCGGAGTCGGAGGTTATCTGCATCGTTCAGGCTCAGCGACAGGCATAATCGACAATGTCCTCCTTTTTGATCACGCCATGACTGAAGAGGAGATCAGAACACTCTACGAGCAAAAAGGACAACCGGAAAATATTGCTCAGACAGTAGGGTTCTTTGATTTCGAAGGAGAACCTGACACCGACGGACGCTTTATCTCCACCGGCAGCAACAAATTCAAAGGAGGAATCCATACCTACCGCGACACTGAGGTGGAGGGTCAGGGAATGATAATATGGAAATCACCTGAAATCGTAACAATCCCAAACTCCTTCTAAAACGATAATACGCCCGAGTCGAAGTTTAATCTTGACTCGGGCGGATTTTATTTAGGAGCAGGAATTAGTTTGATTAATCCTGATAAAATGTGATTCCGCGTGGGGAGAGAACTTAGTTGATTATAATTTCATCAATAAAGATCCAGGCTCCGTCACGGTCTATAAGTTTCGCTTTCACTTTTACAAAGCGCGCCGACACATCCGGAAGAGTGGTCTGGAAATTCTTCATGAAAGTCTTATTGTAATAAGGGTCTATGTCAGTCCATATCTTGTCAACAGGAGTAAACTCCTCTCCATCTTGTGAGACGAAATACTCCACATATACCGGGAGGTGGATCCATGCTCCTGCCGACTGCATACAGTCGGTAGAGATGGTATGAATCGTGGTCTCTTCTCCGAGGTCGATGACTGCCTCGAAGTCACCAAGGAAACCTTGCCAGCGAGGATTGGCATACGCCCAGCCTCCTCTGATGCCGTCGATAAGTGTCTTATCGCCCGAACCGGGATACTTCTCATGAGCGGGAGTGGTATAGATCACGTTACCTTTCATCCCAAGATGTTGAATAGGCTCAACGGCTTCCCGGCGGTCACCATATTCTCTCTTCAGGTCAAACGGGCTGTAGCCGGCTGAAGCCAGCTGTTCGTTCAAGCCATCGGCACGGCGGTGGAAGTCACTATAGTCCTTTACGGCGTCAGACCATCCTACTTCTGCAATGGCATACGTACGCGGATAGTACATATGCTCCGCATGGTCGTCATCAAGAATATACTCACACCACAGATTTGCCTGGACTCCAAGCAGATGCTTCGCCTGCTCGGGAGTAATCGTTTCGTCAAGAGGTTCTAACCCATACACCTTCTCCAAGGGCACATACTCCCCAAAAGAAATCGGTTCTTTATAAGGGGCATCCTGACAATAATCAAGATAGCAGTGAGAGGCAGGTGTCATTATAGCATTATGGCCCGTGCGCATCGCCTCGTAGCCACCATTCATGCCACGCCAGGACATGACAGTGGCGTTAGGAGTCAGGCCGCCTTCTATAATCTCATCCCAACCAATTATATTACGCCCTTTGGAATTGATATAATTCTCCACACGGCGGATGCCATAACTCTGCAACTCATCAACATTGGAAAGAGACTCCTTTTCCATCCTCGCTATACAGTCAGGGCAGGTATGCCATGCNTTCTTGGAAGCCTCGTCGCCACCGATATGGATCAGATCGGACGGAAAGACCTCCATAATCTCATCAAGCACCGTCTCTATGAACTTGAAAGTGGTCTCCTTGCCAAGGCAAAGATCCTCATCCATATTCGGCACCCCGCTGCAAGAGAATTCAGGATAAGCAGATGTCACCTCCTTACTGTGACCGGGAATTTCAAATTCAGGGATTACCCTGATATGACGTTCGGCGGCATACTTAACGAGGTCGCGAAGTTCATCCTTAGTATAAAAGCCGCCGTATGCACCGAGGTCGGAACGATCACAATATTTAGCTCCCTTATCTGTCCAGTCCTGCCACTTTGTCTGCGGACGCCATGCAGCATATTCGGTGAGCCGAGGATAAGCATCAATTTCCATTCTCCAGCCGGCAGCGTCAGTCAGATGGATATGCATATTATTCAACTTTAGGAGAGCCATCGCATCGATCTGCTTTTTCAGAAAATCGATAGAGCGGAAATGTCGGGAGACATCGAAATGCATACCTCGGTAAGGGAATCTCGGCGTGTCGGAAATAGTTTCGCACACCAACTCAGTAGCCTCAGGCATACGCACCATCTGTAGCAAAGACTGAACAGCATAGAAGGCACCCGCTTCCTCCGGAGCCTCAATGAATATACGGTCGGGAGAGATCTTGATCTCATACCTTTCGGCATTCGGGGTTGAGTTATTTTTCTTATTACCTGATTTACCAACAGTTATTATCACATCAGCATCTTTCGGGGAAGAAGTTTCAGAAAACTCCTTGCAGGAAGAAAGATAAGTAGAAAGACTGCTTCCTTCGGTACCCTTGACAATGAAAGAAAGACCGTCGGAAGGAATCTTAAAAGTACCCTTCAGAGGGGTGACAACCGTCGGACGGGGAATTATGTCGCTGCCGCCAACCACTGAGGCTGACACAGCAAGACCGGATGCAAGCAGCAGGCCGGCTGATAGGAAAGTTCGATAAATTTGTCTCACGATATTATTTTTACAGAGGTGAGTAGATAAGTAGCTAAGTAGCTAAGAAAAATTAAACGATATAATAACCGGATAGTTAAGACAAGCCCCTACAATATGCGGTATGGCTTACTTGACCTCCGGATTATATCAGATTTCAAAATTAACACATATTTTTGATTGCACAAAAGAAGTTGGCACTAAGATTTCTCTAAGACCCGCTTAATAAGGGACTATTTGCATGAGCGGATTTTTTTTGCTATTTTTGCAAGATTAAGAGTGTGTGATAATATGGAAATCAGAGAGCCTATCCGAAAAGTTGCTATCGTAGGTCGAGGCAATGTGGCATATCATCTGTGCAGAGCTTTTGGAGATACTGTAGAGGTGGTTCAAATAAATTCACGCAGTGAGCTAAAGATCGAGGATGACGTGTCGATGATAGTCATAGCCGTTGCAGACAGCGCTATTCAGGATGTTGCGGCGGGTCTGCCGTCCAGCGGTGCGCTCGTGGTGCATACCTCCGGGAGTGTAGGAATTGATATTCTCAGAGAATATCACGACAGATGCGGGGTGCTCTATCCTCTCCAGACCTTCTCCAAGGCTAAGGATCTTGATTATTCTAAAATACCATTCTTTATCGAGGCCAATTATCCTGAAGATTTAAGAAATCTAATGGATTTCGCTGCAAAGATAAGCAGTCTTGTCACAGCTGCCGACTCCGGACAAAGACGACAGATTCATCTTTCAGCCGTATTTGCATGTAATTTCGTCAACCGGATGTATGACATTGCGTGGAAACTTATGAAAGATAGCAATCTTCCGCCCGAATTTCTTCAACCCTTGATTGAGGAGACCGCTTCTAAAATCAGAGATCTCACACCTGTAGAAGCTCAGACCGGACCGGCACGACGTGGAGACACGGCAGTGGTGGACAGACATCTCGGATTACTAACCTCTTATCCTGAATACAAGGAGATTTATAGAATCATTAGCGAGGGAATAATGAATGAGAATATCAAGGACTGCTCCCCTGGAGTGACAGTGCAATAAGCCTCCTTACCCCATAATATCTAAAGCGATGAGTAGAGTAGAATATGATTTAACGACAATAAAAGGGATAGTATTTGATATTGACGGAGTGCTCTCCCCTTCCACNATACCTATGGATTCGGAGGGAGTCCCGATGCGAATGGTCAACATTAAGGATGGTTACGCCTTGCAGCTCGCAGTGAGAATGGGGCTTAAAATAGCCATAATNACCGGCGGGAAGGAGGAAGCCATCCGGAAAAGATATATGGCTTTAGGGATAACCGATGTTTTTCTNGGAAGTGCCCAAAAACTGCCTATCCTTGAGAAATGGGCNAAAGATATGGAGTTGGCTATGAATGAGATAGCCTATATGGGAGATGATATCCCCGANCTGCAGTGTCTCAGGGCTGTCGGATTGTCAACATGTCCTCATGATGCAGCCTGGGAAGTGAAGAGCGAGTGTCGCTATATCTCACCCTTTACCGGGGGCTACGGTTGTGGACGCGATCTTATAGAGCAGGTGCTCAGGACGCAAGGTCTTTGGCTTGCTGACCACCGCGCCTTCGGCTGGTAAGAACACACCCTCCGAAGGTTGAAAAACGCACGCTGAAAATACACACATCATTCCAAAAGAAATGTTAGATAATCTCAACAAATATAATGTGCTGCTTGCCAGCAAATCACCACGCAGACGCGAACTTCTTCATCTCTTGCGCGTATCTTTCGGCATAGTCTCCGCCGGAGGTTATGATGAAAGTTTTCCGGCTGGTATTCCACCTCTTCAGACAGCACAATACGTGTCCGAACGGAAAGCTCAGACCTGTATGGACCGGCTGCAAGATAACGATCTTGTCATCACTGCCGATACGATGGTGATACTCGGAGATAGAATTATGGGCAAACCCCATGATGCCGAAGAAGCCATGGAGATGCTTATGGCCATGAGCGGAAAGACTCACATCGTGACAACAGGAGTGACGATCGCCACAAAAAATAAGAAAAAGTCGTTCACCTCTATAACAGAAGTGACCTTCGCTCCTATAAGTAAGGAGGATGCGGAATACTATATCACGACTTACAGTCCTTTTGACAAAGCAGGGGCCTACGGAATTCAGGAATGGATAGGAGCAGTAGCCGTGTCCGGGATTAAGGGGAGTTACTATAATGTGATGGGACTTCCGGTGCATCAATTATATAACGAGTTGAAAGCATTCTGAAAAATGGATTTCAAACTGACTTCAGATTATATGCCCACCGGTGACCAGCCGGAAGCNATAGCGGAGATAGCCAACGGCATAGAACGGGGAGAGCAAAGACAGACATTGCTCGGCGTTACAGGCAGCGGAAAGACTTTTACTATGGCCAATGTTATCCAGCAGGTGAAACGTCCGACGCTTATTCTTTCTCACAATAAGACATTGGCTGCCCAGCTTTATTCGGAATTCAAGGGATTCTTCCCCGAAAATTCCGTACAATACTTTGTGAGCTATTATGACTATTATCAGCCCGAGGCCTATATCCCCTCCAATGACAAGTATATTGAGAAAGACCTGAGCATCAATGCCCAGATAGAGAAACTCCGACTCTCCACGGTGTCAGCGCTTCTCTCGGGACGCAGGGATGTNGTGGTGGTGTCGAGTGTGAGCTGCATATATGGTATGGGAAATCCTGAGGATTTTGCCCAGAGCGTAGTGATGGTCAGTGTCGGACAGAGAATCACCCGCAACGCCTTTCTCCGCAAACTCGTCGATTCACTCTACTCCAGAACTGANACCGATCTTANCAGCGGNCAATTCAGAGTAAAAGGCGACACGGTGGATATTATGCTCTCCTTTGAAGATATACAGCTTCGGGTAGTGTTCTGGGGAGATGAAATAGAAAAGATACAGACAGTAGATCCTCAAAGCGGAGCTGTTCTTTCCAAACTCGACAGTTTCAAGATCTATCCTGCCAATATCTTTGTAGCCTCCAAGGAACGCACGGCTTCGGCCGTGGATCAGATCACTCTTGATCTGGGTACACAGTGTGAATACTTCCATAATGAGGGGAAATTATTGGAGGAGCAACGTCTCAGAGAAAGAGTCACATACGATGTGGAAATGATAAAGGAACTCGGCCACTGCAGTGGCATCGAGAATTATTCCAGATATTTCGACGGCAGGCAACCGGGTATGCGGCCCTTCTGTCTGCTTGATTACTTCCCTAAAGATTTTTTGACAATCATTGACGAAAGCCATGTCACACTTCCGCAGCTCAGAGCGATGTATGGAGGCGATCTCTCGAGAAAAACGAATCTGGTGGAATATGGATTCCGGCTACCGGCCGCCATCGACAACCGGCCGCTGAAGTTTGATGAATTCGAACGGCTCACTCCCACCACACTCTACGTGAGCGCTACCCCCGGTGATTATGAACTTCAACAGACCGAAGGTGTGTTCACGGAGCAGATCATTCGGCCTACAGGCCTCCTGGATCCGGAGATAGAGGTTCGTCCAACCCTCAATCAGATAGACGATCTTATGGATGAGATTCAGGGACGCATAGAAGCTGATGAGCGTATACTTGTGACCACACTTACAAAGCGGATGGCTGAAGAGCTTAATACTCATCTCAACAAGTGGGGCGTGAAGAGCGCGTATATCCATAGCGATGTGGATACGCTCGATCGTATCCGCATACTTGAAGACCTTCGAGAAGGAGTGTATGACGTGCTGATAGGGGTCAATCTTCTTAGAGAGGGGCTTGACTTGCCCCAGGTGAGTCTTGTGGCTATTCTGGATGCTGACAAAGAAGGATTCCTTCGCAATCACCGATCGCTGACTCAGACCGCCGNACGCGCGGCTCGAAATGTCAACGGAAAGGTTATAATGTATGCCGACCGTATCACTGACTCCATGCAGCGCACCATCGATGAGACAGAAAGACGCCGAGAGAAACAGATGGCCTATAATAAGGCCCACGGCATCACACCTCAGCAGATTGTGAAGAAGACTAACGGCAAAGATCTCATCGAACTATACGGCGGAGAGTCTGAAAATATGGTTTCGGGAGGAGAAATCAAGAATCACAGCATCGGCAACCGCAGTCGGCAGGCCACGCCAAAAACGGAGAGGCCGGCTCCACGTCCTTATATCGAGGAAGAACATCATGAAGAGATGTTCGCGGCAGATCCTGTGGCCCAGTATATGAGTGTCAACGAGCTTGAGCAGCGAGCTGAACGAGTGAACGCTGATATGCTCGCCGCTGCCAGGCGCACAGACTTCATCGAGGCCGCCGCCTTGCGCAATGAGTTGATCGCCCTCCGCGACCGAATTGAGAAAATGAAAACCACCGACGAATCATGACAGTGAAGAAAAACGCCAGTCGGGAAACACTTAAAAATCCTTCCCAACAGAAAGCAAAGGAAACTACCGATTTCCCCTATCCGCCCAAGGAGGATTTTCTTCCGACAACACGTGAAGAGATAGAGAGACTCGGTTGGGAGCGACCCGATATCATTCTCTTCTCGGGAGATGCCTACGTTGACCATCCTTCTTTTGGAGCCGCCGTGATAGGGAGGTCATTGCAGGCCGCCGGCTTCAAGGTGGCCATTGTGCCGCAGCCAAACTGGCGGGATGATCTTCGGGATTTCCGCAAGTTGGGCAAACCAAGACTATTTTTCGGAGTCTCCGCCGGAGCGATGGACTCGATGGTAAACCACTACACAGCCAACCGACGTCTGCGACATGATGACGCCTACACCCCCGGCGGACGCCACGGAATGCGTCCCGACTACCCCACTATCGAATACTCCAGGATTTTAAAAGAGCTTTATCCCGATGTGCCAGTGATAGCGGGAGGAATAGAAGCATCACTCAGAAGAGTGGCACATTATGACTATTGGCAAGATCGACTGCGCCCGTCAATTCTTGCAGACGCCAAGGTCGATATGATAATCTACGGTATGGGCGAGCGCGTGATTGTGGATCTTGCGCATCGTCTCAACGATGGAGAAAAAATAGAGGAGATTCAAGATCTGGCGCAGACTGTGTTCTATTCCAAAGAGAGACCTTCTGAAGAAGACATTGTTCTGGCGAGTTATGAAGATTGTCTCGCTGACAAACGTAAGCAGGCAATCAACTTCCGACATGTGGAAGAGGAGAGCAACCGGCTGAAAGGAGCGGTGATATGGCAGTCTACAGGCGGCCGCATGATACGTATCAATCCGATGCTTCCCCCTATGACAACCGGAGAGATAGATGCCTCGTTCGACCTCCCTTACACACGCTTGCCACACCCGAGATATAAAGGGAAGACCATTCCTGCTTACGACATGATCCGCCACTCCGTCAATATCCATCGAGGATGTTTCGGAGGGTGTGCTTTCTGCACTATCTCCGCACATCAGGGAAAGTTTATCGCCTCACGCTCAAAAGAGTCGATCGTACGCGAAGCCAAGAAAGTGACCGGGATGCACGATTTCAAGGGATATATATCCGATCTCGGCGGTCCGTCGGCCAATATGTATGCCATGAGTGGAAAAGACAAGAGCAAGTGTGCCGTGTGCCGCAAACCTTCCTGTCTATTTCCGACTCCATGCCCAAACCTTGAGACGGATCATCGGCCACTTTTAGAAGTGTATAATGCAGTGGATGCACTGCCCGGAGTAAAAAAATCATTTATTGGCAGTGGGGTCAGATATGACCTTGCAATGGCGCACTCAGGTGATTCCGATAAAGATGCCGCCTCTGCACGGTATATTAAAGAACTTATAACGAAACACGTGAGCGGAAGACTCAAAGTGGCACCCGAACATACTTCCGACAGAGTGTTGAAGTGTATGAGAAAACCCTCATTCTCACTCTTCAGGAAATTCAAGGGTATTTTTGACCGTGTGAATCGGGAGGAAGGGCTGCGCCAACAGCTTATCCCCTACTTCATCTCCTCGCATCCTGCGTGCGAGAAAGAGGATATGGCAGAGCTTGCCGTTGAAACCAAGGAGCTTGATTTTCATCTTGAACAAGTGCAGGATTTTACCCCTACACCCATGACACTTGCCACTGAAATATATTACACCGGGATTCATCCCTACACGGGGGAGAAAGTCTATACCGCCCGATCGGAAAAAGAAAAACTCGCACAACGAGATTTCTTCTTCTGGTATAAACCGGAATACAGGCGACTGATCGCCGATGAGCTAAGAAAGATGAAACGCCCTGACCTTCTCGCACGGTTATACTCAAATAACAGAAGTGCAAAAAACGACAGAGACGCGAAATACCAAAGAGGCGCAAAGCCGAGACGGAGATGAAAACAAACACCCGCAAGCAAGCCGATCTGTTAAGTTTTGTTAAAAGAAGTACTTCTGTCTTAGATTAGATTAGGGTTTATTAGTAAATTCGCAGTGTAAAACAGACTTTTTATTTAGCAACTTATATAAAATCAACCAAATCAAAGCTTAATATCATGAACAAACTCGCTCTCACCGTTGGAGCGGTCATTCTTCCGTTGGCCATCACAGGCTGTAAGAACAACGGAGGAGACTCCTCCGAAAAGGTGATTGAAAAGCCGGAGGTTGAAGTGACTGACGGCATGATGACTCCCGAAGTGCTTGAATCCTTCGGTCAGGTCAATGAGGCTACTCCCTCTCCCGACGGTAGCAAGATTGCCTTCACTCTCAAGTATGAGAGTATTGAGGAGAACAAAGGCAACGCCGAGATTTATCTTATGAACGCCGACGGATCGGATTTGAAACGTCTTACCATATCCGCCGGGTCAGAGGGAAACCTGCAGTGGATAGAGAATGGCGAGAGAATCGCCTTCCTCTGCAAGGATGACAACACCAAGGCCGTCCAGATATTCTCCATCAACAAAGATGGCGGCGACCGCCGTTGTCATTCCTCAGTGGAGAATGGCGTAGAGAGTTTCAAAATCTCTCCTGACGGATCAAAAGTGATCTACGGCAGTCCGATCAAGACCTTCAACCGCGACTCAACAGTATTCGAGGGGCTTCCCAAGACCACCGGCAGAGTAGTCAACGACTTGAACTACAAGCACTGGGATGAATGGGTGACAATGATTCCCCACCCCTTCCTCGCCGACTTCGGGAATGAGATCTCCAACTCCATGGACATTATGGAAGGCGAGCCCTTTGAGGCGCCTGTGCGTCCCTTCGGAGCTGCAGAGAGCTTCGCATGGACACCTGACAGCAAACAGCTTGTTTATGTGTCGAGGAAATACACCGGAAAAGAGTATGTATTCTCAACCGACACAGGTCTTTATCTCTATGACCTCGCATCAAAGCAGACCTCTTGTCTGACTGAGGGAATGGAGGGTTATGACACAGATCCCGTCTTCTCACCCGACGGCACTCAACTGGCATGGCTCTCAATGGCTACTCCTAAGTATGAGAGCGACAAGAAACGTCTGATGGTGATGGATATGAAGACACGTCAGAAACGTGACCTTACTGAAAATTGGGATTGGTGGCCTGAGGGCATGGCTTGGGCACCGGACGGGAAGAGCATTTTCTTCCATGGCTATCAGGGAGGCACAGAGCCGCTTTTCAGAATCAATGTTGCAGACTGCCAGGTTGAGACACTCTCCGAGGGTGTGTTTGACTATGCAAGTGTGGCTCCTCTTAGCAATGATAAGGTGGTGGCTCTTCGCCACAGCATGACATCTCCGAATGAGATCTTTGAAGTGACAAAAGGGGGCGTGAAGGCTCTGACCGATATCAACGGAGAACTTCTCGGCAAACTTAAGAAAGTCACAGTTGAGAAAAAACTCGTACCCACCACAGATGGAAAGGAGATGACAACATGGGTGATTCTTCCTCCCGACTTCGACCCCAATAAGAAATATCCGGCCATTCTCTACTGCCAAGGCGGTCCGCAGCAGGCAGTCAGCCAGTTCTGGAGCTATCGTTGGAACTTCATGATAATGGCATCTCACGGGTATATCGTGATTGCTCCCAACCGTCGTGGTGTTCCTGGATTCGGAGAGGAATGGAATCGACAGATTTCCGGTGATTACGGTGGTCAGAATATGCGTGATTATCTCGCAGCAGTGGACTACATGACTAAGGAATCTTACGTTGACAAAGACCATGTGGGAGCAATCGGAGCAAGCTACGGCGGATTCTCAGTGTATTGGNTCGCCGGACACCATGAAGGCCGCTTTGCCGCCCTCATCGCTCATGCCGGTATCTTCAACATCGAGGCACAGTATCTTGAAACAGAAGAGATGTGGTTTGCCGACTTCGACCTCGGAGGTCCATATTGGGAGAAGGATAATGCTATCGCCCAGCGTACATACGCCAACTCACCCCATCGCTTTGTGGACAAATGGACAGCCCCGATGCTCATAACTGTTGGCGAACTTGACTATCGCATTCTGGCATCTCAGGGCATGATGGCATACAATGCCTGCCGTATGCGCGGCATCCCGACAGAGATGCTCGTATTCCCCGATGAGAACCACTGGGTGCTGAAACCCCAGAACGCGATCCTCTGGCAGCGTGTATTCTTCCGCTTCCTCGACCAGTATCTTCGTCCCGGCAGCAAGCCTCGCTATGAGCGCGCCGCTGATCCGAAGGCTCCTGTGACTGTGGCTGACTAAGGCTTCAACTCACAAAATGAATCCTTAAGCCCGTAAACATGGCTTAAAATAGAAAATCGGATACCTGATTTCATCGGGTATCCGATTTTTATCTGATAGCATTAATTCCTATTTGTTTACGGTCATTACATCTATCAAGTTCTGACAGTGGCGATAAGATAAGAACCGTCAACAAAAAAAAGACTTTTTTGTCATTGAGCTATTTCTCTTCTATTTTGGCAGAGAGTTTGATATTTTCTATGCGAAGTTACTGCGGACGGGGACAGTCTCAAGTGCCTTAAATGAAAGAAAACGAAAGAGCAGAGTCTGCGGGAAAACTTTTTTCCGCCGTTCTCTTGTGTATCTGCTGACAAGGTATTACCTTTGCCGCGGATTGTGCAGGAGAGATCATGCGAGAATTGTCTGATGTGCCGCTATGCGTCGGCTATTGCGATTCCTCATCAGTCTCGGCAGACTTCATGGCCGCGGTATGACGGTCATACACAATCTCCCTATTGGGAGGAGAACAGAAATAAGGAGGAGGATAGAATATCTACCTTTTTTCATAATTTTGTGACGTCCTTAAGAAACGAGCTGAACAGTTTCCCCAAGGGATTGCGAATCAATAATCTATATCTACAAACCGTGTCTTCTACTGTGAACTCAAAGCAGAGGAGAAGGAATTTCAGAGAATTTTATGCCGGCTTTCGGTCGCTTTATGAGTTAGTCAACAGGAGCATCGACGGAATAGCCTCCCAGGCAGATAAGGACTCAGCAGATTCCTCCGATCAACCTCGCTCTCAATATACGTCGCTGATGTTTAAGCGGCTTATATTCTGCTATTTTATTCAAAAGCGAGGATTTCTGGACTCAAACCAAGATTATCTACGTGAGCAGTTCTTACGATATTCCAATCGTAATAAAGATTTCGACAATAATTCCTCACTCTCGTTCTATATGGGGTTTCTGCGTCCCTTTTTTCATGAAGTGCTTGATGACTCCGGCAGAGATACCGCCAAGTTGGAAAAGTATGGAAGAATTCCCTATATAGGAGGAAGCATTTTCGAGGTTCATCATCTGGAATCCACATATCCGGATGTCGAGATTGAGGATAGTGTGTTGCTCAAGATTTTCAACTTCTTCGAGAAATGGCGATGGGAACTTAATTCCGATGAGAGCGACAAACCGAATACTGTCACACCTGAAGTGGTGGAGTATATTTTTGAAAAGCATCTTGACTGCCGGCATGAGTCGGCAGCTTATTACACAAGTTATGATGTCGCATCTTTCATAGCAGAAAGCTGTATTATTCCCCGCCTCTTTGATCTTGTCCGAGAATCTTCACCCGATCGATTCGCTGAAAATGGAGAAGTGTGGGAAAGAGTCAGAGTGAGTGGGGAAAAATATATCCATGAGTCGCTAAGGTATGGGTACTCTTCCAACTGGAGAGAACGGCTGCCGGAGTCTGTGGCCTGCGGGCTTACGCCCTATGATAAGAGAAATAGCGGTGCGACCCAGACTGACTACAGCGCAGAAGAGTTATCACTAAGCGAATTAAGAAAAGAATGGAATAAACCTGCTCCGCAAAACATCGCGCTCCCTACCGAAATATGGAGAGAGACTATCGAGAGATTTGAGAGAGTGGAGAAACTTCTCTTGACAATCAAGGAGGGAGAAATTAAATCGATAGATGATTTTCTTATCAACAATCTGAATCTCAAGCGATTTATTCTTGATATCATCCATGAATCCGAAGATGAGGAATTGCTTAGGGATTTCGGGTCTGCCTTAAATAAGATTACCGTGCTTGACCCTACATGCGGATCGGGCGTTTTTTTATTTGCCGCTCTCGACATACTTCTCAGGCTTAGAAAAGAGTGTTATGAGATAATGGGAGAAATAAGAAGCAAGGTGGACCCGGAGGACAAGATCGAGTTGAGGAGCAGGAAAGACCGAAGTGAAGAAACGAGTCACAGTGTGTCTTCATATAAACTGTGTCGGGATATCCTTCAGACCAATCTCTACGGAGTAGACATCAGAAATGAAGCTGTAGAGACCACCAAGTTACGCCTGCTCCTCCGACTGATGTATTATTCAACGTATGACAGCACAGATGATAATCTCGGTCTGATTCCCATCCCTGATCTTGATCTAAATATCCGATGCGGCAACTCACTTGTAGGTTTTAAGGAGAAAACAACCCTAGAACCATATATCGATTCCAAGCTTTGGGAAGAGATGGCAGCAAATCGGATAAAGCTTGAAGAAGCTATGACGTATGCGACTTACACCTCAGATAAAATAAGGGAAATCGAAAGAGAGTATCAGTCCATATATACTTCTATCAAAGAGAGGCTTGACAGCGTGCTATTCGAAGATATAGGGAAGGGAGAAGTCGGTGAACAGCTCGCCTTACACACCCCATTTCATTGGAGNCTGGAGTTTTCAAATGTCTTCTCTGAAAGAGAGGGATTCGACGTCATTACAGGGAATCCTCCCTACCTTGATTATCCCGGCAAGAATATAGAATATCGGGTGAAAGAACTTGATGAGACGGGGTGCGACAATCTCTATGCCGCCAATATATATCGTGCCTACGATATAGCCAATCCTTCCGGACGAATCTCGTTCATTGTTCCGGTAGGTCTTACCTGCGTGAGAAGAATGTCGCCACTGAGGAGGATGCTTTGTGATAGATCCGGCCTACTGCTTCTCGCCAGCTTTGATGATCGCCCCTCACGACTCTTTGAGAATATAACACATCTACGTGCCACTATTGTCATTGCATCGCTCGCTAATAATCTCCGGCAAACGAATATATATTCCTCCGGATTCATGAGGTGGACGGCCGAAATGCGTCCTTATCTATTCCAATGCTTGAGATTCGGGAGAATATCCTGCAAGGAATATCGAGAGGTATTCCTTAAGATAGCGCATCCTCTTGAGATCTCTATCGCAGAAAAACTATCGGTCATCACACAAACTGTAGTCAATAACTGCCGGAATAATCCCGGCAGTCCGGTATATTATAGATCGAGCGGAGGAGGTTATTATCTGCTTATAAAGACTGAAGAGTCTTTTACCAGTGTAAACGGTCAGAAAGAACCGGTAAAGGCAGAGAAGACTATTTTTTTCGAAAACGGAGCTATGGCTGCCGCGATAGCGGCTCTTTTATCCTCATCTCTCTTCTATTGGCAATATATTTCCGCAACCGATTGCCGAAATCTGACCAAAGCATTTATTCAGAATTTTCCATGTCCTTCGTCTGCCACTGAGGATATGGAGCTGATATGCATGGGAAGGAGACTCTCCCAAGAACTGGAAGAAAACAAATCGCGGAAAGAAGCATGCTATACCTCTTCAGCCAACCGGGTGGTCTATTTTGAATATTATCCACGCTTGTCAAAAGCCACCATTGATTCCATCGACAAGTTGCTTGCACGCCACTTCCACCTCACAGAAGAGGAACTTGACTATCTGATCAACAAAGATATCAAGTTCAGGAACAATTAGACACGATCACGAACAGTCAGACCATATCCCACAAAAAAGAACGAGCCTTCGTTAACATTTTTTGTGGGATGTGGTATATAAGGAGAGGGGAATTTGGTACGTTTTTTGTTATATTTAGGGAAAAGAGCAGACCGAAAATACGTGGGATATCACTGATATTCCACCTGCTTTGCGGCCATAAAAGACTTGAAATGAAGTGGATAGGCTGCCAAACAAACAGACTTCAAGAATGGAAATCAAAGATATAAGTGTGAAGGGAGCTCGTGTCAATAACCTTAAAAATATTGACGTGAAGCTTCCTCTTGGTAAATTTATAGTTATCACCGGAGTGAGTGGTTCGGGCAAGTCATCGCTCGCCTTCGACACTCTTTATGCCGAGGGTCAGCGCAGATATGTCGAGAGCCTGTCGGCTTACGCCCGACAGTTTTTGGGGAGGATGCAGAAACCTGAGTGTGATTATATCACCGGTCTGCCGCCTGCCATCGCAATAGAACAGAAAGTCAATACCCGCAATCCGCGAAGCACTGTAGGCACCTCCACAGAGATATATGACTATCTGCGCATGCTCTTTGCGAGAATTGGCAAGACAGTCTCGCCTGTGAGTGGAAATGTCGTGAAGAAGCATACCATAGAAGATATAGTAAATGATGTGTTGCAGTTTCCAGAAGGGAGCCGACTTGCGGTGCTTGCCGAAATATCCCTTCCTGAAGGGAGAGATATGGCCCAACAGCTTGACATCTTTATAAAGGAGGGCTATTCGAGAGTAGAGAAAGACGGACAGTTCCTTGACATAGAAGAGTTGCTTTCGCAACCAGCCGATGCGCTGCCGACAGGGATCCGCCTGCTGATCGACCGACTTTCAGTGAGTGGAGACAAGGATGAGGTGTCGCGGCTGACAGATTCGATCGAGACAGCATACTTCGAGGGTCACGGAGAATGCATAATAAAGATATGGGAATCCGAGGGCACTAAAGAGCTGACATTTTCCAATAAGTTTACCGCCGACGGAATAGAATTCAGAGAACCCTCCGACCTGATGTTTAACTTTAATAATCCCTACGGTGCGTGTCCGGTATGCGAGGGCTTCGGCAAAGTCATGGGTATCAGCGAGGACCTTGTGATACCCGATAAGTCACTTTCCATATATGAGGATGCCGTGCAATGCTTCAGAGGCGAAAAAATGGGGGAATGGAAGCATCACCTCATGCGCTTGGCGCCACGTTATGGATTTCCGATACATACCCCCTACTGCGAACTCACACCCGAACAGAAAAGCTTCCTCTGGCACGGTGAAGGATCGTGGGAAGGGATAGACGGTTTCTTCAAATGGGTTGACGAAAACCAGTATAAAATACAGTATAGAGTGCTCAAAGCCAGATACCGGGGCAAATCCATCTGTCCTGAGTGCTGGGGAACAAGACTGCGTCAGGACGCGAGCTACGTGAAAGTAGGAGGAAAATCGATTACCGAACTTGTCACCATGTCGGTCTCTACCCTACGGGCATTCATTGACAATCTACAACTTGATGAGACAGATGCAATCATCGGCAAACGACTCATTGAGGAGATAAGAAACCGTCTTCAATTTCTTGACGAGGTTGGGCTGGGCTATCTCACCCTCGACCGACTGAGTTCTACCCTTTCGGGCGGAGAGAGTCAGCGTATCAACCTCGCGACATCCCTTGGATCGTCGCTTGTTGGCTCTCTCTATATTCTTGATGAGCCCTCCATCGGTCTTCATTCGCGAGATACAGGAAAACTTATAACCGTTCTCCGCCGACTTCAGCAATCGGGAAACACTGTCGTAGTTGTGGAGCATGATGAGGAGATTATGCTTGCCGCCGACCATATTATAGATATAGGACCGGATGCCGGGAGACTTGGTGGAGAGATTGTGTATCAGGGTAATCTAAATGAAGCTATCGCTGCTCCCAAGGAGAAGAATGAAAGGAGCTATACGCTTGATTATCTGCGTGGAAACCGAGAAATCCCGTTACCAAAACACCGTCGTCCGTGGAAAAAGTCGATAACTGTAGAGGGAGCCTGCGCCAACAATCTCAAGAATATAAATGTGGAGTTTCCCTTGGGAGTGATGACAATGGTGACCGGGGTGAGCGGCAGCGGAAAGTCAACCCTTGTCAGAGCCATACTCTTCAGAGCCTTGAACAGGATGCTTGATAATCCTACGGATACCCCGGGAAGTTTCAAGAAGCTCAGCGGAAATGTGAAGGAGATCGACAGAGTTGAGTTTGTGGATCAGAATCCTATCGGCATCTCGTCACGTTCCAACCCCGCCACATATCTGAAGGCATACGACGAGATACGTAAACTCTTCGCCGAGCAGCAACTCTCCAAACAGATGGGATATACTCCGGCTCACTTCTCCTTCAATACTGACGGCGGCCGATGTGAGGAATGTAAGGGAGAAGGCGTCATAACCATTCCGATGCAGTTTATGGCGGATATGGTAGTGGAATGTGAAGCGTGTCATGGCAAGCGATTCAAACAAGATATTCTTGACGTGAAATACCGGAATAAGAATATCACCGATTTTCTTGATATGACAGTAGACCAGGCTATCGAATTTCTTTCAGCTACCGATGAGTCCCAACAGAAGAACAGCCTCGAGAGCAAGATTATAAAACGACTCATGCCTCTGCACGATGTAGGGCTCGGATATATTAAGCTCGGACAATCATCGTCCACACTGTCAGGCGGAGAGAACCAGAGAGTTAAACTTGCCCATTTCATTTCGATGGAAAATAAAGAGCATACCTTCTTTATCTTTGATGAACCCACCACCGGACTGCACTTCCATGACATCTCCACCCTGCTCGCCTCGCTACAGCGGCTTGTGGACAACGGAAACACCGTGCTTGTCATCGAGCATAACATGGACATGATAAAATCGGCCGACTGGGTGATCGACATAGGGCCGGAGGGAGGCGATGAAGGCGGCCGACTCGTGGCGGCCGGTACGCCCGAGGAAATAGCCTCATCACCACAATCACACACAGGAAGGTATCTGGCAGCAAAGATTCCTTAAATTTTATTAACTTTGCGCTAAGATTGGTAATATCTCTAAAGAACAGGACATGAAAAAATTCACAATGACCGTAGCCACAGTGCTTCTTCTCGCGTCAACCGTGGGACTGAACAGTTGTATCGGAAGCTTCGCACTGACCAATAGAGTGATGAAATGGAATAATCAGGTAGGTTCCAAATTTCTTAACGAACTTGTCTTCTTTGCATTCTGGGTACTACCCGTGTATGAAGTGACCTCGCTTGCCGACCTGATTGTTATAAATTCGATAGAGTTCTGGAGCGGTTCGAATCCGATGGTGGCTTCCACTAAAGTCATTGATACGGATCACGGGCGCTATCTTGTGGCTTGCGACGGGAAAGGTTATGACGTGACTCTTGAGAGAACCGGCGAGAGTTTCCGTCTTGATTTCAGCGAAGAGAATCAGACCTGGAGTCTGCAGACGAAGGGAGATACCTATCCCATCATGACCTTCGTGGATGATAATCATGTGAAAATGATTCAACCAGACGGAGACATGCGAATGGTAGACCTCTCACAGGAGGGTGTGCTTGCCTATTCGGCAGTAGTCCGATGAGCGATGTCTGCGTTTACAGTCTCGTAAGATAGATTCTCAGGCGATACCAAGCAGTTAAGTAGCTAAGAAAAATTAAACGATATAATAACTCAATAGCTTTGAAAGTATCTTAATATGATATA
>JAAVFY010000007.1 GCA_014800515.1 Bacteroidales bacterium | reverse complement strand
GTGAAGAATTTTGCAGAGTCCAACGGAATAACGGAGGAAGAGACCTGGGAGCGGTTCAAGAAGCATTATGACGGTTATCATTTCAGTCAGGATGGCGAGGATATCTACAATCCGTTCAGCGTCCTCAACGCCTTCACCAAGGGAAGAATCGGCGACTACTGGTTTCGTAGCGGCACACCGAGTTTCCTTGTTAAACTGCTGCGGCGCAACCGTTTTCCCCTCATCAAGCTTGAGGGACAACTGCGCAGCGAGAGTCAGCTCTCCGACATCACCGACAGCTCCCGCGATATAGTGCCTCTTCTTTTTCAGGCCGGTTATCTCACTCTGAGAGGATGGGACGAACGGCGCAGGAAATACCTGCTTGAGTTTCCGAATCGGGAGGTTTATTCCGGTTTCTGGGAAAGCCTTGTAGATGCCTATTTCCCCGTAACGATATCTTCGGACGGATTTGACGTGTTCACCCTCGTGGATCAGCTTACGGCAGGGAGCGTAGACTCCTTTATGGTCAGTATAAAGAGCCTGATATCGAGTGCCACGTCCGAACATATCCCCGACAAGGAGGAACACTTCCAGAACATGATGGCAATCATCTGCCGTATGCTTGGTCTTGAGACACGAACCGAGATTCACTCGTCGCAGGGGCGTTGTGACATGACAGTGGCGTGCGCAGGATATGTCTACATCTTTGAGTTCAAGATTGACGGGAGTGCCGGGAAGGCTCTGGATCAGATCCTCGAACGCGGATACGCCGATCCCTATATGTCCGATCCCCGCGAGAAGATTCTGGTAGGAGCCAACTTCTCCACGGAGACCCGCACCCTCACGGACTGGGTGTCGGAACGGCTCATTTTCCCTACCATCCAAAATATAAGAGATAAGCGATAATGAAGGTGATTTCTACAGGCGACTGGCATCTCGGCAATATGTTTCACGGGATAGACCGTCTGCCGGAACAAAGACATTTCCTGGAGTGGCTTCTCGACACTCTCGAAGAGCAACGTCCGGATGCGTTGCTTGTAGCCGGCGACGTGTTCGACAACGGCAACCCATCCGAGGGAGCCCAGAAACTGTATTATGGTTTTCTGAGAGAATTGTCGCATCGTTTTCCCGCTATGCACACAGTAGTCATAGCCGGAAACCATGACTCCGTGCGCCTGGAAGCTCCCCGCGAATTTGCCGAGTTGCTCAATGTCCACGTGCGTGCGAGAGTAAGCCGCAGGTGGGTGGCCGCCGGAGAAGACACTCCCGGACATTGGGAAAGAGACTATTCCGACCTGATGATTCCTATTCCCGGTTCCGAAGATCCTTCTTTTGTCGTTCTGGCTGTGCCATATCTGCGGGCGGATGTGCTCAATGGCGGTAGCTATTCGGAGGGTGTGCGCTCCCTGCTCACGGAACTCACACGCGAGGCCCGCAATAAATGGCCCGGCAAGACTCTTATAATGTGTGCGCATTTATATGCTTCCGGAGCCGAGATNCCAAAGCGAGGCAGCGAACGACTCGTCATAGGCGGACTCGAACAGATTGATTTGTCAGGTTGGGAGGAACGTCCTGACTTTCTGACAGCCGGTCATATCCATAAGCGGCAGAGGATCGCCGGTACGGAATGGGCCGCTTATACGGGTAGCGTGCTTCCGATGTCGTTTGCGGAAAAGGATTATATTCATGGAGTCGACCTGATTCAGAGCCGGCCTGACGGAACTTTGTCGCGAGAGAGGATAGTCTATTCGCCACAACACAAGTTGATAGATATTCCGGATGCCACCGCTTCAGAAGATATCGGTTATGTCTCCCTGAAGAAAATGATTAAGCGGCTCCTTCAGCCGGCAGTGGGGGAGACACCGGGTCCGGGATGTCCATACGTCAGGCTGCGCATTGACCGAGAGAAGATAAAGCCCGAGCGGCGAGCCGAACTGGAATCGCTTGTGGAGAGTAGAGACGCAGTGCTATGTGTCGTGGAGGAGACAACCGCGACAGAAGTAGCCACTGTATGGGAAGGAGAGACACTGAGAAAAATAGATGATGTCCTTGAGCGCGACACAATCGTCTCACTTGAAGAAGCCTTTCTGCTTCGCCACGGCAAGGATATGAATCCACGGCAGCTGCAGATGGTGAATGATCTTCTGATGCGTGCCGAAGAATAATACCCCAATCTATCATCTGATCCACATTTTTGTCATGCGACTTTTAAGACTTGAGATAAAGAATCTGGCCTCACTCGACAATCCCGACGGAGAAGTTATCGACTTTGAGAGTGGAGTGCTTGGGGCCAGTGATATATTCAGTATAGTGGGACCCACCGGAAGCGGGAAATCCACTATCCTCGATGCTATATGCCTGCCGCTCTACAACAGGACTCCTCGCTACACCCGTTCGCGCAACGAAAGGGTCAACGATTATCAGGTGTTCGGAGTGTCCGCGGAGACGGAAACTACTGCCCGCAACCGTATTTCACGCCATGACGGCCGTAATATTCTCTCACGGGGTAAGAGAGAAGGGTGGTCGAAAATCACCTTTCGTGCGAATGACGGTGCCGTCTATCGTGCGGAATGGAGTGTGGTGTTCCGTAGAGTCAACTACGACAAGGCGCTGACAACGCTCTATCGAATAGAGGCTGACGGCACGGAGACTCCTAAAGACTGGAATACACTGCCCGAGATTATAGGTCTTGATTTCAATCAGTTCCTGCGGACGGTGCTGATTGCGCAAGGTTCGTTTGCAGAATTTCTCAACTCCGAGGAGAAGGATCGCATGATATTGCTCGAACGTCTTATCGGGGCGCAGGATAAATTCACCCCACTTGCCGAGGGTATTACCGATGGAAGAAAAAAGGCAGCCGAAAGAGTGGCGGCTTTAGAGGCCAGGCTTGAGGCTGATTCCTCCGCCCTCCTTTCCTCCGCCCAGCTTGAAGAACTCCTACAGAATATAGGAAGACTTGAGGAGGAAAAAGCACTCCTCGATGCCGAGAAGAAGAGTGTGGAGGAGGCGTTAGGTTGGTACACGACCGATACAAACCTTGAATTGAGGATAGCGGAAGCCGAGAAACAGAGACAGGAAGCCGAAAAGACAATGGCGGATAGAGATGCCGACGTCATTCGTCTCGACGCATACGGCATGACCGAGAAGGGGAGAGGTCTGGTGACGGAGATAGACAAAATCCGCAGGGAGTCGGGCGATATGACTCGTGATCTGGAGAATATGACGAAGGATCGGGGGGTGATGGCCGAAGAACTGCTTGAGGGAGAAAAGATTCTGACCTCATGCCGGCAACAGTTGGCGGAAGCCCGCAAACGACGTGAGGAGGAAAATCCGAAGATTCTGCGTGCCACTGAGCTGAAGAGTGAAGAGGAGAATCTGCGTAAAAATCTCTCGGATGAAGAGACCAGAGCCCGTAAGATCGGGAGGGATATCCGAAAGGTTGAAAAACTCCTGAAAGAAACACGTGCCGATTTAGAAGCTTTATCGGAACGNAGAAACAAATTGGAGGCAGAACTGAAAAGTGAGGAGAAGGCCGACAAGCAGAAAGAGAAGGAGATGACAGCAGATCTCGCTGCTCTGCGTGAAGTCCTTGAAGAAACACGCCTGGAAGCATCGCGTTACGACGATATTCAACTGCGGAATGAAAGCGAGATTTCAATGAATCGCCGCAGTGCGATAGAGAAGATCCTGAATCTGTCCGCGGAACTTGACTCCGCACAGAAAGAGCAGAGTGAAAATGCCGCCGGTTGCGACACGCTGAGGAAAGAGATAACCTCAATCGACAAAAATCTTTCAGGTCTGAAGGTGGAGGAATTGGATAATGAGGTTCGTATCCTCGGAGAGACGTATGCCCTCATGACGGGCGAACAATGGGATACCCAAAGGACCCGCCTTAAAGAGGGCAGCCCCTGTCCGCTCTGCGGTTCGGTGCATCATCCCTATGCCAGTGAGGAGGTGTTCGCTCCGGTGGCCGATGAGATGAGCGGTATGATTAAGCGTAAAAAGATACAGCTTGCCGGTCTCAGAGATAAGGAAAGGGAACTGCGTGATAAGAAATCTGTTGCAGAAGGCAAGATGACTGTTTTAATCTCTCGTCTCGAGGCGGATAGAAGACGAATTGCAAAGCTGTCGGAAGAGCTTGCCGGAGTGACTGCCGACTATCCCGATTATAAAGAAAAAATAGAGCAATTGCCGGCAATCATAGAGGAACTCAAACGGAAAGAGACGGAGCTGGCCGAGTCACTGACCCGTTGCTCGCGTCTCCGGACTCTGGTAGATAAGAAGGCTAAGGAGACGGATGAGAAGTCGAAGAAGCTGGAACTCTTCCGGAAAGAAATGGCCGAAAAGAAGACTTCGGCCGAGAGTGAGATTAAGGTTGTGGAAGGAGCCATAACCGAGAAAAAGACGGTGGAGACCGGGTATATTACGGAATGCGGAGAGAAAAATAAACAGCAGACAGAATCGGCCGAAAGAGTCAGGTCACTGCAGGATGCTGCCGATGAGAAGCGGCGAGCCATATCCGCGGAAATAGGAGAAAAGCAACCGGACGCTTATTCAAAAGAGCTTGATGAAGAGGTGGATAAGAAGAATGCGGAGGTGGAGAAATGTGTCGCAAATCTGGCCGCCCTGCGCGAGAAAATAGGGAGGACGGAAGGAAGCATGGAGAAGACACGCAACCATATTTCACGTGCGGAAGAGGATATAAGAAGACTATCGGAAGAACTATCCGTGTTTATCGCCGCTCTTTGTGCCGATTCTCTCTTCTCTCTTTCTGTAGATGAGGAGTATATTCGCCGCTTGGCATATTCGGAGGAGAATTGGGAAGCATTGCGTGCGGAGCTGCTCTCTCTGCGCGACAGAGTCACAGCCTCAAGGGCTGCCTTGAGCGCCGAATGTCGTGCGCTTGAGCAGCATCACGAAAGCCGTCCCTCACGGACAAGGGAGGAACTTGATTCACGTCTGACTGAAATAGAGAAAGCGGATTTCAGCGAACTTGAGAAGTTGAGAGTAAGGCGGAGAGCTGCCGAAGAAGCCCGGGAGCGTGTGGGCAAGTATGCAGAGGAGAGAGAGAAGGCTATCGAAGAACTCAACGATTGGAAAGAACTCCAGGAGGCTATCGGCACTGACGGAATGAGAGTCCGCAAGATTGCACAGTGCTATACGCTCGGATTCCTCATAGATCATGCTAACGCCGAGATAAGACGATTTAACAGCCGCTACGAACTTGTGCAGGTGAAAAACTCGCTCGACATCAGGATAATAGACCATGAGCGGGCGGACGATATCCGCGACACAACCTCTCTGTCCGGAGGTGAAACCTTCATCGTGAGTCTCGGACTTGCTCTCGGACTGTCGGCTCTCTCTTCGCGCAACGTATCATTTGACAATCTTTTCATCGACGAGGGGTTCGGAAGTCTTGACGGCGATACGCTCGCCACTGTCATTGAGTCGCTCTCCATGCTGCAATCGAGCAGAGGAAAAAAAGTGGGCGTCATAAGCCACACCGACCTTATGAGCGAACGCATCCCGACGCAGATAAGAGTCGTGAAACAGGGCGGCACCGGAAGTAGCCGATTGCAGATTCATTCATGACAATATACTGAAAAATTCCGGAGAGGAAGGGTGGCGGGATTCTATTGAAACTGAATGGTGCTATTGAAAATGAATAATATTGATGAGAGAAAGGACGACACCGCGGAGATGCTCCCGGTGGTGGATACGGAGGGCAACCTAATCGGATGTGCCACAAGGGGAGAGTGCCACGGCGGAAAGATGCTGCTGCATCCCGTGGTGCATCTCCACGTGATTGACCATGAAGGAAGAGTCTATCTTCAAAAACGCCCCGTCTGGAAAGAGATTCAGCCGGGCAGATGGGACACAGCTGTCGGCGGACATGTGGCCTACGGTGAGGAGATTGGAGATGCACTCCGCCGTGAGACCCTTGAGGAGGTCGGGCTGAGAGGCTTCTCTCCGGTTCTTCTGAGCCGCTACAAGTTCGTATCCTCAAGAGAGACCGAGATGGTATATACTTTCGCCACTGTCACCGACCGGATGCCGGTACCCTCTGCCGAACTTGACGGAGGACGGTTCTGGACAGTTGAAGAGATTGAGAACGCTATCGGCACAGGAGTGCTGACTCCGAATCTGGAAAGCGAGATAAGGATAGTTTTCGATTACATCCGCAGTATGGAATCTCGGTAATATCGGCCGGTAAAAAAGGCGTTTGTCATTGTCGCGAATAATTGTTACTTTTGCAATCAAGTATGTTTCCGGTTCCGTTGTCGTCCGATGCGGACAATCTGATGCGGCACCGGCATATATTTTTGTATGAACTGATAATACACTTATGACACTTGAATCTATAAAGGAAAAGGCTCTGGCAGGAGAGACAGTGAGCCGCGAGGAGGCTATGTTTCTGGCAGAGTATCCCGATCTTGACAAACTTTGTGATGCGGCAGATGAGATTTGTCGCCGTCATCATGGCAACCGGGTTGATTCATGTTCGATAGTCAATGCCCGCAGCGGAGTCTGCAGCGAAGACTGCAAATGGTGTGCTCAGTCAGTGCATCATAACACGGGCTGCGAGATCTACGACTTTCTCGATGAGGAGAAAGTGATGGAGGCGGCCCGCCTCAACGAAAAAGAGGGAATCCGCCGGTTCTCACTTGTCACGAGCGGTCGGCGTGTGAGCCGGAAGGATGTGGAGCGTTTCTGCAACCTCATACGCAGACTTAAGAAAGAGACCGGGCTTTACATCTGCGTCTCCATGGGGCTCTTGGGTGAGGAGGAAATGAAGATGCTGGCAGAAGCGGGTGTGGAGAGATACCATTGCAATATGGAGACCTCCTCCAAGGTGTTTCCCACGCTTTGCAGCACACATAGCCACTCCGACAAGCGCGCAACAATCGAGGCGGCCCGAAAGGCCGGTCTTGATGTCTGTTCAGGAGGAATAATAGGAATGGGAGAGAGCATGGCCGACCGTCTGGAGATGGCATTCGAACTGGCTGAGATGGATGTGGACTCAGTGCCTGTCAATATCCTCAACCCGATATCCGGCACCCCGCTGGGCNACACTCCGCTGATATCGGAGGAAGAGGTGGTGCGCACAGTGGCCGTGTTCCGTTTTATCCTGCCGAAGAAAGCGATGCGTTTCGCCGGCGGACGCATGCGTCTGAGTCATGAGAACATGCTTCGCATTATGCGTGGAGGCATGAACGGCGTTCTGATGGGCGATATGCTCACAACCGTGAGCAACACTATAGCCGANGACCGTATCCTCTTCCGCGAAGCCAATTTTGACTTCTGATTCCCTCGTCCCTCATACTTCATCACTCATACCTCTGATATAATCCCCCCTCTGCCTTCCGACTTCTTATGAATTCTTCCGAAACGCGTCCCAAGTCTGTGTTCATGTATGCTGCCGAGGCCGGTGTGCCTATGGGGCTATACCTCACAGTCATATCCTTGTGTCTGCTCGCAAGTCTGAAGGTGGCCGCGCTTCCTATACTTGCCTTTCCCTTGTTGTGCGGTGTGCCGGTGGTGCAATATCGGCTTATGCGCAAGGTGCGCGATGCGGATGCCCGGATGCGGCGACTTTCCTCCCTTTGGCTTTTAGGTATATATATCTTTATTTTCGGCACTCTGGTCTGCACGCTTATCTCCGACATATATATCATGGTCTTTGAACCCCACTTCGTCAGAGACTATCTGCAGATGGCTCTCCGCGAAATGGAGGGTGGAGGAGAGCAGTATGCCTCACAGATACGGATTCTGCAAGAGGCTATCGATTCCCACTCCATTCCCGGCAATCTGCAATTTATAGCCTCGATGGCCTGGGCCACTTGTTTTTTCGGCAGTATCCTTTCGCTTCTTATCGCGGGTCTGCTCTCGGTGAGAAGGTCGCGTAGTATGTCGGGATTCTGACAATTTTTTTAGCTACTTAACCAATACGTGTGCTTCAACAACCGCACACACCTCAATACGAAATCATGGATATCTCAGTAGTAATACCGTTGTATAACGAGGAGGAGTCTCTCCCGGAGCTCGAATCTTGGATAAGACGGGTGATGGAGACCAACGGGTTCTCTTACGAAATTCTTTTTATCAATGATGGCTCTACCGACGGATCGATGGAGGTGATTCGCCGGCTGGCAGCTTCCAACCCCAATGTCCATGCCTCCTCATTCTCCCGTAATTATGGAAAGTCGCCGGCCCTGAATGTGGGTTTCGGGCGCGCCAAGGGAGATGTGGTCATAACTATGGATGCCGACCTNCAGGACAGCCCCGATGAGATTCCGGAATTATACCGTATGATAACCGAAGAGGGCTACGACCTCGTGTCNGGATGGAAGAAGAANCGTTATGACCCCCTCTCGAAGACTATCCCGACAAAACTCTTCAACGCCACGGCGCGACGTGTGAGCGGTATCGGCAATCTGCATGATTTCAACTGCGGACTGAAGGCATATCGTAATGCCGTGGTGAAACATATCGAGGTGTATGGCGATATGCACCGCTACATACCTTATCTGGCCAAGAACGCCGGTTATAAGAAGATAGGGGAGAAGGTNGTGCAGCACCAGGCACGAAAGTATGGTCACACCAAATTCGGTCTCGACCGGTTTGTAAATGGCTATCTTGACCTCGGCACTCTTTGGTTTCAATCGAAGTTCGGTGTTAAGCCGATGCATATTTTCGGTCTGTTGGGNTCATTGATGTTTATGGTCGGTTTCATAGCTGTGCTCGTGGTGCTGATTCTTAAGATTGTGAGTCTGTGCAGCGAGAGCTATTCCTTCTATGTGACCAATTCTGTCTATTTCTATCTTTCTTTGGCTGCGATGGTGATGGGGCTGCAGTTTTTCCTGGCCGGATTCACGGGGGAGCTTATAGCGAGAAATTCGCCCGAACGCAACAATTATCTTATAGGAGAGGAGTTTTGACGTGAAGAGGATTGTTTTCGGCTTCCGGTGGTGGCCGGACGGTATGAGATGGTTGCCGGCAGTCGCGGCAGCCGGAATGACGGCGTCTTTGTTTTTCGTTTCCGGCTGTTCTTCCGATGAATGTCTCGGCAATAAGAACTCGCTGCCTCTCGCCGGGTTCTACGCTTCGGAGCTCTCGGCTGAGCAAATCACGCTGGATTCGCTCACTATCTACGGAATCGGCGCGCCGGGCGACTCTCTGCTGCATGACTCCGTGAGATCTCTTGCGGAGACTTATCTTCCCTTCAGAATCGACACTGACACCACAGCCTACGTAATCAGATACCTGCAGCAGCCGCTCGGAGCGTATGGTGTGGCCGACACCATCGTGTTCCGATATGATATAGTGCCGGTGTTTGTGTCGGCAGCTTGCGGGGCCATGTATGAATATCATATACGCTCCATCTCCCACACGTCATATATAATCGACTCCGTCACATGCCCATCGGGTGAAATAACCAATCTCAACAGTGAGAATATCAAGATATATTTCCGTGTCAGCTCTGATGAATGACCGACTCGCTTTCAAAGCTTTGCTTCTTGTCTTCATGCTCATCCCGACCGGTGTGCTGAGCCGGATGGAGTGTGGAGCGGTCTCTAACGAACCGGAGGTGAGTATTCCTGAATTCGGNGCGGCTATAGATTCTGTGGGTAGAATCGCGCGTTCGCTTCCCATTGAGAAGGATTCGGTGGGGATGGCTGCCACTGATTCTGTAGTTTCCTCCGGAAAAAGAAGTGGCGGACTTGGAGAACTCGGTTCCAGAATCACCCCCGTGGAGAGCGACGACAANAAGCCTCCCCAGCCTACGCTTCATTATTATGACAAGCATGGAAATCCACTCAAAGACCCTGTGCTTTTCCTGGCCGAGCTTGACACTGTCACAAAAGTGAAGTCCGGCCCTGTGTATCCGCTGTTGAACTCAGTGAGTGTCGGTGTCAATTTTTTTGATGCCATTATGCTGGCGTGCGGTCAGAAACACGCCGGATTTGATCTTTGGGCCGATCTCTCGCTCTTCAACTGGATATTCCCCGTTGTGGAGTTGGGAGCCGGATATGCCGACAATCGTCCTGAAGACGGCAATTATCACTATAAATCGCCTCTTTCCCTTTATGGGAAACTTGGATTCAACTACAATTTCCTATATAAAAGCAATCCCGATTATCAGGCGTTTATAGGCTTCAGAGCCGGATATACGCATTTCACGTATGACGTCACTGACGTCACCGTCAATTCCTCATATTGGCAGCAAAGCCGGGATTTTGACCTGANAGGACANAAGGCCGACGTGTTCTACGGAGAGGCCTTGGCCGGTGTGAAGGTGAAGCTTGTNAGGAATTTATCCATGGGATGGAATATAAGACTCCATTTTAAGTTTCATTCTTCGGGTTCTTCTCCCTCGCGCCCCTGGTATATTCCCGGCTACGGCACTTCGGGACTTATCGGCGCCACNTTCTCTCTTATCTATACCCTGCCGCTTCAACGCCGTCAGACGGTGGAGGAACCCTGAAAAAAACTCACCCGGCATGAATGCGTTCAAGCATAATGCCGGGTGAGTTTTTATGATATATATATACGGAGAGAAACCGCAAATTTAACGGCTCTGCGGCTTAAGATTTCGTAGTCATGATCTTAAGCACCAGACGGTCGGTCTCGTTCATTGCTTCACGGCCGATGGAAGTCAGGTTGTGGATAGTGGAATCAATATCGTCGCATACGATACCCTCGGCCGAAGATACACACTTGCCATTCATCGCGAGCATAGCAGAGAGAGCCGCAGTGCTGACGCCCGAAGATATCTTCATGGCACATGAAGGTTTGGCGCCGTCACAGATCATACCGGTGAGATTGGCCACCATATTCTTGATAGCGGCACACACATTCTCGAAGCCTCCTCCCATAAGATAGACAAGGGCTGAGCTTGCACCCGTGGAGGCCACAACGCATCCGCAGAGAGCCGAAAGACGTCCGAGGCTTTGCTTGATATAGATGCTGGTAAGATGGCTGAGGGTAAGAGCACGTATGAGCTGCTCCTCGTCGGCTCCGATCTCCTCGGCATAAGTCACGACAGGCATAGTGGCCGTGATGCCCTGATTGCCGCTGCCGCTGTTTGACATGACGGCAATGGGTGCGCCGCCCATACGCGCATCGCAGGCGGCGGAGGTGGCGGCCATCATGCGGCCTAGCGGAGAGTCGCCGAGAAGCGATATACCCTTGTTTTTGATAGTGACTCCGAGAGAATGGCCGAAATCTCCGTCCATGGCGTGAGAGGAGGCAGCCTTATTGAGGTCGCGCGCACGGAGAATAAATCTTATCTCCTCCAACGGCGATTCGATGGCGAAGTCATAGACCATACGTGCATTCAGAGCTATGTCTTCGTTGGCTGTAGCGGAGTCGGATTCGTCAAGAGGCNGCTCTTGCATCACTACCTCTCCATCGCGCTTGAGAAGAATGAAATTGGTATGTGCGCGTGAGATCACGGCACGTGCCTCATGGCCATTGCCGCTTACACTCACATCGATATGCAGGTTGGACGGAGTGTCGTCGATATGATAGATATTNATATGTCCTTCGTCAATATAAGCCTTTCCGCGAGCCACAGCTTCGGCATCCACATCGCGTATCACTTCAAGCTGATACTCCGATTTGCCGATGAGCGCACCAAGAGCCACGGCGATAGGCAGNCCNATCATGCCTGTGCCCGGGATGCCCACACCCATGGCGTTCTTGATGATATTTCCGCTGAGGCCGACATTAATTTTCTCCGGCNTGCTCCCAAGTAATTCTGTAGCCTTAGCCACACAGAGCGACACGGCGATAGGTTCGGTGCAGCCCATGGCCGGCACCACCTCGCGGCTTATGAGTTCGATGATTNTTTTTCGATCTTCTGCTNAAAGCATATCTNTAAGTTTGTTAAAGTTGTTACGTATTGAAATGGCGGGTATGGCGGTCAGAGAGGAAGCCTGTCGAGATCGGCTAATTCCTTCTGCTTCTGATACCAGCATTTGCGGCAGAGAGCCATATAGCGGTCATTACCGCCAATCTCCACCTGTTCGCCCTCTGTCATGATGAANCCCTTGGAATCGATACGGGCATTGATGATAGTTTTACGTCCGCAGGAGCAGGTGGATTTTATCTCGTCGATGCTGTCGGCAATCTCGAAAAGACGTCTTGACCCCTCGAAGAGATGGGAACGGAAGTCAGTGCGAAGGCCGTANCATATCACGTTGCATCCGAAGTNGTCGACGAGNCTGGCAAGTTCATCCACTTGCGCGGCGGAGAGAAACTGNGCCTCATCCACCAGCACCCAACGCGGCTCGTCGGGCGTGACATGATATATGTCGCTGATAAGGGCATACAGGTCGGTGTCACTATGGATCCAGCTGCACTCCCTCTCGATGCCGATACGCGANCGGATGACACTGCGCTGCTCACGNGTGTCGGTAGAGGGCTTGAGACACATATAGCTCATCCCACGCTCCTCGAAATTGTAGGCCGTCGTGAGCAGGAGCGCGGTCTTTGCCGAGCCCATGGTGCCATATCTGAAATATAGTTTGCCTATCCTTTTCATCGTTACGCGAAGTTACAACCTTTTCTCCGTTCCTGCAAATTATGAATCCTTCAGGGCATGAAATTCACTGTCNCATCCCGCCGTGTAATTCACAACATTCATCTNNCGNAGTTTTATAGTGACCTAAATCGTCGATACGACTAAAAACTCGGCAACTCGGCAGCTCTCCTTACAACGCTGTTCTCGCCATTTCTAAGCTACGACTATTCTACGTGTCAACTGAATAGTCATCACATTGTCTTATCGATAGAATCAAAAAAAATTGAAATTATCTTTTTGCAAGCATNTCATTCGGAAANATTCGATAATTTGGCTNAGTTATTATTAATTTTCTTATGCCTCATCTTAGATTGTAGCAAAATTCTATAATTATCTCACTAATTCAATTTTAAACAATTTCATGAAGTGAAAATAATTTCAGAATTNTTTGGCATAATCAATAAAATATTTGTATCTTTNCCGACATAAAATAGGAAGATTTGTTTCATAATCTATTAAAATAGTAATGTAGCNCATCCTTTTATTTTATAGGAGTTCATCATTATTTTCTATTCACACTTTTAANTATGTAGCCTTTATGAAGAAGTTATTGGTTACTGTCTTTTCCACTCTTGCAATAGCTGTTACCGGTGCTTTCAGCGCGTATTCACAAGAGTATCACGAGGCAGCCTTATTAGATGCCACAGGCCCCGTGAAGGAAATCATCNTCCATAAGGTGAAGGGTGCTGTNAAAAAGCGGACCATCCCTTTTTTGCCTTCCGGCAAGGCTGAGTATTCCCTCTCCTCCTTTAATGAGGAAGGATATCCCATAAGCAATCTCGCTAAGGTGGGTANGCTTTCCGACACGCAGACTTATACCTGGAATACAGACTTTACACTGGCGGGCATTGAGACCGTGATTCATGTTTTGGGAAATGAATGNGTCTCCACCGAATTTTCCTATGATAATGGTGAGAGAGTACCCGCTACTGAAGTTGTGACGTACTGGAAGCCTGCCGACAAGGGGGAAGTCAGGAAAGTTACCTGCAAGGAAGAGTATTCTTATTCTGGATATGAATACGATTCACGTGGTAACTGGATTGCCCGCAGTGTGGTACTCGCTACAACAGACTATGGAAAAAAAAATAAAACCAAGACTAAAGAATACCGTCAAACCCGGACCATNACCTATTATTGAGTTTTTCGCATTTAAAGCAGTCAATAGTATGCTGCTATAAACTGTAAGTAGCTGGTCAAATTAAACGTATATTATACGCTCTGGCGATTTTGAGCTGATTTGGCTACGGAGCGAAGGAGCGATGCGGGCATCGTGACTGAGTGACAAAGCCTAAGCGGCCAAAATCGACAAGCGGATGATATGCGAGATATACGTCACCTATTTTGACTTTTATTGTATCGTTTTAATTTGAGCAGCTACTTATATGTTTCATACTATAAGTAGCTAAGAAAAATTAAACGATATAATAACTCAGTAGCTTTGAAAGTATCTTAATATGATATATGCGGCTAATTCTGGCCATCTTGACCTTGTCTCTCAGTCGCTTAGCTCGCTAAGCTCCTTCGCTCCGCGGCCAACCTGACTCAAAATTATCGCGCATCTATCATATTATTAATTTTTCTTAGCTACTTATTTCTCATTATTTAGTCGTATCGTCGATTGAGTGCAGCCGGACAGTCGCCTAAATAAAAAAACTGCGGGCATACACCCGCAGCGACTTATATTCAGTATTTCTTATATTTCCATCTTTACCTCTCGTTAAGGAAGAGACCGTAATACTTTTTCAGAACAGACGGTCAGAATTGCTGATAACGGAAAGCCTCGTAGGAGAGCCGGCGTTCAGCCTTACGGCGTACACGGGTGCAGTGCACGCGGAAGATTGAGGAACGAAGAAGGGCATCCACACTGTGTGTGCCTGCTCCCGTAATCGCAAAAACCAAGCTCACTACCGTCAGCATCGCTTCGGGCTGAAGGAAAGCACCGGAGGAAAGGCCGGCAAAGAACATCGCGGCAGCGGCAGCGGCAATACCTGAGAGAACCAGTCTCGTCAACATACCGAGACAAAGGGCACAACCGGCCGCAATCTGAAGGATTGCCAACGGGGATGCAACGAACTGCACGGACTCTAAAACCTCTCCGAAGGGTATCACTCCGCCAATGGCAGCCGACACTCCCGACAGAAGAAGGAGTATTCCGGCGAGTGAACGTAAGAGTAATAAAGAGACGCCATTTGAAATTCCGCGACTTCCGCCAAGGGCAAAAGTTGCATTAAGCACCTTCTTGAACGAAGGATTATCAATAGATCTCTCAATCATCCGGCTGCGTAGGATTCTTGCAGTTGCATCGGGATTAAGATCGCCGATAGTAGACTGGGCGGGATTCACTGATATTACTGAAGCCTGTGACATGGTTCTTAACTGTTGGTATAAGATATTCTTAAATCAAGATGTCTCCAATTAATGTATTCTGCAATCACTGGGTGATTACATTCCTTTAACAACACCTTTTCAATTTTGTTGTGCTTCTCCGGAAAAAATTCCTCATCATTTCGTCTGCCTTAATTTTTTGTGGGATGGGGTCTAAAATTGTGACTGTCCTGCCGACTCGCTGAACAGTCACTTTGGGATGGTCATGAATATTATCTGTGCTCTTCTTCTAAAAAAATCCCCGGTTATGAAGTGACATAACCGGGGGGGAAGATGAAGTGGAGCGATAGGCGAGGCTCGAACTCGTGACCCTCAGCTTGGGAAGCTGATGCTCTACCAACTGAGCTACTATCGCATGATTTGTGCTGTTTGCACCGCAAAGTTAGAGAAAAATCTCAATATCTGCAACTTCCGGTGGGAAAAATCTTCGCCTCGACCTTTTTATTTGATTTAATTCACTATATTTGCACTACATACCACATCTCACCCCCGTGTGAATGGTATGAACTCCTCGTTTTGCGAGGGGATAAATGATGAGGGGGTAAATATTAAATGTCATGGAAAAGAAATATTATATCGTGGAGGACGGTCGGCAGTGCGGGCCGTTCTCTGCCGAGGAACTAAGGATGAGAAATATCGCTCCCTCCACACTGATATGGTGTCAGGGTATGACAGGTTGGGAACAAGCCATGTCAATCAGCGAACTATCCGATTTCTTTTTTGGCGGTTCTCCTGAAAATCAGAATCCGGCATCCGGTGCTCAACCGAATGGTTATCCCACGTATCCCGGCAGCGGCCAATATGCTGAAACCCCGAAATATCCGGCCGGCGGACCGTATACCGGCGGGCAATATCAGGGAGGAGGAATGCCGTCACCAAATGGTGGAGGTTATGGTATACCGCCGACCAATTGGCTTCCCTGGGCCATTGTGGCCACTATCGGCGGCCTGGCCTCATGCCTCGGTCTGATTTTTGGCATATTGGGTATCGTGAATGCCAACAAAGCCAATGAAGCTTACGCTATGGGATATACGGCTCGGGGAGATTCGGCAAATAACACTGCCAAAATCATGACTATAATCGGCCTTGTTATAGACGGGCTTGCTATTCTTGGCTCTATATCCATATTTTTATGAGGTATTTTGCCATGATCGATGGCGAGTGTCGCGGACCTTTTGAGATCAGCGAACTGGTTGCCGCCGGGGTGACGCCACACACCTTCGTGTGGTGTAAGGAGATGACTGACTGGCAACCGGCCGAGGAGGTGGCGGATATATGTCGCTTCTGGAGGCGCAGGTTGGCCGGAGAATCCGATGATAATGATGCGCCTGCCAGAGAGGCCTACAGCGGGCAATCTCAGGATTTTATGAGTCTTTCGATAGGAAGAGGGCTGATTATTGGTCCTGATAACGACAAGATTCTTAATCCTGACAAGGAGACCGAACGCACGCCGCCACCCGGAGGATTGATATGGGCTGTGCTGACCACGATCCTGTGTTTCCCGCCCACAGGATTCGTAGCCATATATATGTTTTGGCTTTCCGCTGCCGAGTGGAAGCAATCGATTCAAAGTCCGAAGGTGGAGGACGCCGAACGTCTGCGGGCCGCCTCATGGAATCACTCACGACTCGGACGTATGTGGACAGGCATAACCTTTTTCCTCGGCCTCATCCTCTACGCCTTCATGATGAGATATTCAATATAGAAGACTGTCTGGAAGGATCCTGAAAAGACTGTCTGTCATTACTTACTGTGAATATTGAGGCAGGACACTTCTTGCGGGGAGGGGGGAGGGCGTTCCGTTGTCGGTTTTGTTCTTAACCGGTTTGTATGTGATGCGCTCTAAACTCGTGATACTCTCTCAATACTAAACTTTCCGAAAGACCATGTGAACTGGATAAAGAACATGATGTCTCTTGCAAATTTATTGTATTGAGTTTGTTCCATACCGGGGGAATAGTATGTGAATGTGGAGCGATTAAGAGGTAGTGTGAGATTTCCGCTTATCTGAGCATTTCTCCATAAAGTTTTATCAAGAGTGAATCTGAGGGAATGAGAAGCGGATGAACCTTGTGTCAGATAACGGCTCGCACTGCTGAAATTGTAGGCTACAGTTCCGTTGAAACCATAGGCGGGGAGGATTCTAACTCTGTTGAAGAAAGAGAAGAACCAATTGACAGAATGATTGTCAAGTCGGCCTGTTCCGGTGTCTGCCATACTGTTATTCCATAATAAGGTCACTGTGGCTCTTGTCTGCCAGCGATAATTGAAAAAGTTCTTTGTCCAGCTTGCATCGGCAGAAAGATTCCGACGGCGTTCGTTTGGAAGATAAGTGTTGACCGTATTCCCGTCTTCGTCAAGATACTTATACAGAGTCTGGTTTGCCTTCCCAAAATAATAATCCAAGGAAAGGAAAAACTGACTGTACAACGAATATTGGAGAGATACAGTATTTGTGTGAATGGGTCTTAGATGAGGATTTCCTTCGATATATTCAGTCGCAGAGAGCCATCTTCTGTATGGGTTGAGCTGATTCGAGTTCGGGTCGGATATATTTCGGCGGTAGCTGAGATCAATATTCTGATTACCTCCAAAGAGTGAGAATGTCAAATTCGCTTTGGGTGTGAATACCCAATATGTGTCGTCATATCTCTGGCCGCTTACCCTTTCTTCTATCTCCCTGTGAATACTTCCTTGACTTACACCGATGCGGGAACTGAGGAAGCTGCACCATTTCCTTGAGTAATCAGCGCTCCATGACCACCACAGATCGTCCATATAGAAATAGTAACCGTTGTCGGTATAGGTATATTTCTCATGAGTATTATATGCTGTAAATGTGCCGCTTGCGCTGAATTCAGATCCATCAGCGAATGTTTTTGTAAACATGATGTCCACACGGCCGGCATCATTATGGTTGTCGTATGATTGATTTCTCAGCAGTGTTTCCTCCGGGTTATCCAAGCTATTGTCATAGTTGTATTCTTTTAATATGCTCTCAGTATGAATAGGCCGTTGGCTTTGGAAGGAACCTACTGTCTTCAGGCTACTTTTTTGTGATTTATCAAGCCATCTGATATATCGTATACCTGCATACAGATTACAATTCCATGGAGTTAGAATACTTGATTCTGATAAACTTCTCCGTTCTTCACCAAGTTTGGAAGTTTCAAACTCTTCATATTTCGACTTGTCTGTATTCTTTAGAGAATAGACGCCGAAGCTTGCTCCGATTGAGTTCATTCCGAATCTGTATTCTCCTGTTATGTAAGCTCCCAGATTATGATTTTTCCTTGTCTGTTGTCTTCTTACATCGCGCGCCATTCCTGTGATAATGTCATTGGTGGCATCTTGAGAATCCTCCTTATTATCAATATGTGAATAATAAGGAGTTACGCTAAACAATAAATTATGGTTCTGATAGAACCAGCTCGGGTTGACGTTGTATGCGTTAAATCGGCGGTTGAAATATGATACTTGTCCGTAAAGACTGGCATTCCATCCGATCAGATCATCGTCCATTATAATATTGATAATACCGGAATTGACATTTTCATCGCCATATCTTGCTCCGGGATCCATTATTAATTCTATTCTCTTTATCTTTGATGACGGGGTGGCTTTAAGCTTATCCATCAACGCTTCGGTTGACATCAGTGGATCCTCACCGTTAATATATATCTTGGCTCTTTCTGTCTTTGAAAAAATCCTTGTATCCTCTTTTGAAAAGGATGTAATCAATGGAACAAACTCCATCAGGTCTTTTGCGTTGCCAATATAATCGACCATATCTCCCGGATCAAAAGTGAACATACCGGGCTTTGCCTTCATATTCGAGCGTGTGGCTTTGACCGTGAATTCAGCTAATTCGGATGATTCTGTCTCAAGATAAAAATTCAGGTCTCCATTATTTCTTGAATCTACAAGTTTCATCTCCTCCAGATATCCCAGTCTGGAGACCATAACCTGTGCCGGGAACTTATCAAGTTCAAATGAGAATCTGCCATGTATATCCGATAACGTTGCGGTCATCACAACGCTATCAGGTATATGTACCACCGTAATACTTGCATTGCTTATAGGTACAGAATCTGTACTCCATACACATCCCGAAAATGTTTGTTTTCCCAATTCCGAAGATTGTGTCTGTTGAGCTGTCTGTGCCTCGGCAGTTTGCACGTAAAAGAAAGAACAGTATAAGAATATAATGCAGAAGAAAGGAATATTCTTTAATACGGAAGAGTTGTGTAGATGTATTCTCATATATATTACTGATTGATTTGATAATGAAAGTATGATTAAGTAGCTAAGAAACCACTCTCATTGGTGTGAAAAATAATGATAGATTTATTTTATTGACAAAGATAGACAATATGGATGAATAATGCAAGTATAAGTGCTTTATTTTGAGATATTCTTAAGGAATTTAATTACAAATCAGGGGGTATAGTGATTAATTTGCTTGCATTTTGTTATTAAATAATTTGGGCCCGGTATGGTTATAGAGAATGTCTTGCTTTGTAAGAGTGGTTGATGAGTGTTTGACTGAAATTTTGCTATAATCAATTTTTTGGTTAATCAGGACAGAAAAACTACCCCTCCCCGGTGCACATCAGCGGGGAGGGGTAGCGAAGGGAGTATGTAAAGTAGGATCAGTACTTTTTCAGTACTTTATGTCGCAAGTTGCCTTTGCGCTCTATGTAGAGACCCGGGGCTGAGGGTTCGCCGTTCAGTTTCCTGCCCTGAAGGTCATACCATTCTGTGGGTGCCTCTATATCGGAGAGGAGAGAACCTACAGCAGTGTCTTCTGTATATTCCTTCACGGTGATTGGGAAGTTGGAGCTGATGCGACGGTTGAGACAGTCTGCGAAGTATACCTCATATTCACCCGGGGCCTGATTGAATGTCACCTCCATGGAATACAGGTCATACATGTTGGCCGGAATCTCAAGATACTTCGAGTCGATGGGAAGAGCCGGGAGTTCGTCGGAATCACCGTTGTTGTCTGTCTCTACGGGATTCTGCAGATATAGATGCAGCTCACCGTTATATGCGTCAGGACCATTGAGAGCATCTACGAGAATCGTCGTGGGGACACCACTGTATATGTCGGATTTTATCACGAGATTCATAATCTCAAGCTCGGGAAGGATTGTCAGACCGTCATTGCCGAATGTCATCTTTCTTTCCTCGTCAACAGAGAGATTTATAAAGCGGTTGCCGCCGTTGTAAGTAGGAATCCGTGTCCATTTTCCCCCTTCAGGGCAGAAGGCCGGGTAGACTCTGTAGATTCCCGGATTCTCCGGACGAGGCACATAAGCGGAAGCGTAATGATAGCCATACAGACCCTGTGAAGTGGCCGCAGGAAATTTTACATCCATATATCCGAAGTAGCCTATCTCATTCTCATACTTGTCAGTGAGCAGAATACCGAATTGGCCGGGGAGTTCATTGACGCTGTTGGCATACATACCGCCGTTGTTGAAGGCAATCTCGATCACACATCCTTCATCGGTGGGATTCTGGATGCTTGTCATGATGAAATCACCCTTTATGTAGACCGGAGTGATGGGCTCCAGACCTGCGGCATTCTCCGGTCGGCAGCATCTCACGACGGCCTCCTGCAAATAATTGAAGGATCCGCCGCCACCGCCGATTCCGAGGATGGAGGGATTGAGGGAGGTGAGACGGAAATAACCGTCGGAGACACCGCTCCATCCCCAGTTGATATGAAACATATTGTCGGCACGATAACCGTCGAGAACAAACTGATGACCGCCCATGCCTCCGATGCCGGAGTAGCACACGGGGCGTCCGCCGGCCATCTCCTGATACATAAGTTCCTCCCATTCCCAGAGAGAGTATGTGTCGCGTATTACGAGGCTTGTGCATTCGGGATACCCGAAATAGTCGCGAAGGGCAGGTGCGATGCGATAGGATACGGCCCCGCTCTCCTCCGGACCATATTCCATATTCACACCTACACCGCAGGCATACATCAGATTGGCTACTGCCTGAATCTCTTCGGGGGTGATAATCGAACCGGATGTCGAGGAATAGTCATTCTTCATATTATTCCAGTCGAACGTAGTCTTTTCAAAGTCAAAAGAATAGGTTCTTCCACGATAGGTATATGTGTTGGAGCCAAATCCGTGAGTGGACGGCCATTCATGATATCTGATTATCTGAGCCATGGCTGTGGCCACACATCCGGTCATGGCCTTGTCATCTCCGAAGGAGGGACAAAGATCGTTGTAGGGTGCGTCCTGGTCCCATTTGGTTGTAAGGAGCGGCTCGACATCATGGCGAGTGTCCTGCATGATTACTTTTGACGATGTGGAGGATTCGGGGGCGATATATGTATCGGCGAAGGAGAGAGCTTCCGCTATCTCACGTTTGTATTCTCCAAGCCACCATTTCATATTTGCGGGCAATGTTGAGAGTTCGAAATGACCGGAGTCTATGTCGGCCAATATGTCGGCAAGCCGATCATCGGCTGAAAGGATGATGTAGCCTCCGTCGGCCTTGTCGAATACGTAGAATGCCGGAATGTCCGACTCCGGAACAAGAGCCGTGTGTACGAGTCTCAGTCCCTCTCCTTGTGCAATCAACCGTCTTGCTGACGAGGATGCGTGCAGCCTGCCGATGGCCTCCGATGGTGAGAGGGTCTTTGCCTCACCCGGTAGTGTTGTCGCGGTTGCCGCAAGGAGTAGGGAAAAGATGGTTATATTTTTTTTCATTCGAGTTTGATTGATAAGTGTCTATCCGGAAAAAGTCGCTTTATGGATGATGGGTATAAGTGGCTGCTAATTCAATGTTCAGGCGCATAGCTTCCATGCGCCTGAACATTATAGCATACGCTCGGGATATAAAGACAATCCCGCAGTCGTCATTTCATCTTTATGAGGAAGAGAGCCGGCAACGTTCATGGACAATCAGTGTGTCACTACGATTTTGCGGGCTTTATCACCGCTACGCACGATATAGACGCCGGGAGTCTCAGGCAATGCAGGCAGTCTGCGTCCCTGAAGGTCATAGATGACCACCTCGCTGTCATTGCCGTTGAGGGCGATAGAGTTGGTGGAGTTGGTCACCAGGATGTCAAAGTCCTGGCTTATGCGCCGGTTAAGGCAGTCGGTGAAATATATTTTATGAGATCCGGCACTCGTGTCCAAAGTCACGGGCATAGTGAATGTGGTGTTGGAGTCGGTGCTCATCTTGAGGTCATGATATGCTACGCAGACGTCAGCCTCATCCTCGCTGTCGCCGCACAGGAAGAGACGCACCTCTCCGTCATAGAGAGCATCGCCGTTATAGGCTTCGACCGTAAACAGATTCTCATCCTGAGCTTCGATTGTCTCCGGGACAATCAGGTCGGAGATTTCCAGTTCGGGGAGATTCTTGAGGGTACCGGCTTCAAAGGTTTTCTGTCCGTTTTCATCAATAGTCAGTGTGATAAAGCGGCTGAGACCATTGTAGATGGGAACTCGTTTCCAACTTTCGCCCGAAGCTTTGAAGACGGGATAGAGACGGTAGGTGCCCGCTTCGGTGGGAGGAAGCTGCGCGTAGGTGGAGCGAAAGCCGGAGACACTGCCATTGTCAGCGGCGTCAAATTTAAGGTCGGTATTTCCGTAGGTGCCTATGACGTTGTCATGCACGTCAGTCATCATCATACCGAATTGACCGGAATAATCTTTAGAGACGCGTGCGAAGATACCGCCATTCTCAAAGATCACCTTGAAAGTGGTGAAGTATCCGCTTATGGATACATTATCTACTGACATCTGTCCGTTGATATATAAGGGAGACACAGGCGTGAGACCTTCTGCCTTGTCGGGAGGACAGCACCCGACAATGGCGGTCTGCTGGGTGTTGAATCCGCCGCTACCGCCACCCGTGCCGAGAGACTCCGGATTAAGTGCCGAGAGACGGAAATAGCCGTCAGACATGCCACCCCAGCCCCAGTTGAAGTGGAAAAGATTGTCGGCACGATAGCCATCAGCCACGAATTGATGGCCGCCTGATGTGCCGATACCGGAGTAGTTTACCGGGCGTCCGCCGGCCAGTTCCTGATATATCAGTTCTTCCCACTCCCATGTGGAATAAGTTTCGCGCATGGCGGAACTTGTAGATTCAGCAAATCCGAAATAAGTCTGAAGAGCTCCGGGAATTTCTAACGATTGAGCCGAACTTTCAGATGTGGAATAGTCCATCTTGACTCCCATGCCGCAGGCTACCATCAGAGTAGCCACAGCATCCTTCTGCGCCTGGGTAGAAGAGTTCGAATATGAGTCGATCATATCGTCCCATGCGAAGGTGGTGGCCCCGAAGTCGTAGGAATATGAACGTCCGGCTGTAGTGGTATAGGAGATGTTTCCGAATCCGTTAGTCTCTGGCCAACGGTGATAGTTGACCACCTGGGCAGTGGCAGTAGCCACACAGCCGGTCACAGTGGCGCGTCCGTTGATAGTGGGACAGAGGGAATTATAAGGATATTGCTGTGCCCACTTCGTGGTGAGCAAAGGTGAGATCTCATTTCTTTTGTCCTTCAGTCTCACTTTAGAGGCTTCCGGCTGAGCCGCGGTTTGTTCGTCGGCCGCGGAGTGAGTGAGGAAATAATCGATTTCCCGCGTGTATTCTCCAAGCCACCAGCGGGTATTATCAGGGAGATTATTCAGGTCGAAACACCCCTCATCCACATCTGCAAGCAATACCGCCAGACGGTCGTCGGCCGAGAGGATGACATAGCCTCCTGCAGGTTTGTCAAATACATAGAAAGCCGGTGCCTGAGCAGTCTCGGCCGAAGCAGTGTGCACAAGGCGCATGCCGGGGCTGCCCGAGGCTATCTTTTTGGCAGAGGTGGAGGTCTGAAGACGTCCGAGTGCCTGCTCAGGTGAGATCACATCCGCCTGGACCGTAACAGCCATGGTCCCCAGACATGCCATAACGGCAAAACTTGAATATAAACGATTGCTTTTCATAAGTAAATAACTTAATGCGAGTTCTTACTTCACGAGGAAATGATCGCCGGTCTCCTTCACTATATTATCAAAATATTTCTGGTCATAACCGGGGAAAGAGGGATAAGCCGGCATTCCGGTCTCTGTACGCAGGAAATTTCCTTCCTCATCAAGTTTTTTCATATTGCCGTCCATGAATCGCACGAAAAGGAATTGTCCGAGGTCGCGATAGCGGTCGGTAGCCTCCTTGGCAATGGCGGCTCCTTCGGCGTTCACCTCCTTCACGAGAGTGCTCATATCTCCCGCAGCAGCCAAGTCAGCATAATGCTTCTCAGTCTCGGGACGTGAGGTCTGGAATTTAGTCTCCAGTTCTCCCTGCACCTTGCGAATATCGGGAATCATAAGGTCATAGCGATTGTAGGCTTGATTCGCCACCCAGTTATTGACCCAGAAATTGGCGTCCCAGGTGAAGGTGTTGATATCACCTTCTGCAAGTTCGGCAGGCACTTCAGTCATTGAGCAATAGAAAGGCATATATACAGAAGTGTTGGTGTCGTCAGTGCCGAACCAGAGCACACCGCCCACAGGGTCGGGGAGCCAGTCACGGCTCTGGCTCACAAAGCTCCAGCCCGTCTGCTGGGTGGCTATGGCCCTCTCGTGAGTATACTTCTTGCCGTCTACTTCATAGTCCATCGGTCGCCATCTGTAGGGCACTTTATTCGGCCCGGCACCCACATCGGAGGTCATATTGAGGGGAGTGCCTTCGAAATGATCACGCATACTTTCCTGCATCTCGGCGAGACTCACCTTTCTGTCGGGGATGATATAGAGCGGCATCGGTTCGTCGCTCTCACCCACACACCAGGCATAATAACTGTCGGCCTCAGGATTGAAACGACGGAAATAGCTCCACACACGGGCGTCACATCCGCGGCGTGTGTCAGCGGGATGTTCGGCGTAGGCGTCGGCAAAAGAGAAATCCTCATCCTTGCCGTTGAAATAGCCGCGCTTGCGTGCGAAGGAGATGACGTCTTTGGAATACATCACATTGTCCTTGTCCTTCATGTTCACCTTGCGGATACGCGGCTCGTTGGCATGACCTGAAATGGCATCGTCGGGGATTCTGACGGCAATCCACACCGCGCCCTTCTCCGCGCCCTTCCCGATAAGCTCCATCACCCAGAGTTCATCCTTGTCAGCTATGGAGAAAGATTCGCCGGAGCTGGCGTAGCCGTAGTCGGCCACAAGCTCTCCCATGGTCTTTATAGCTTCACGGGCTGTCTTGGAGCGTTCGAGAGCAATCTGGATAAGCGAACCGTAGTCAATCATGGCTTGACCCGTGGTGTCCTCCAGTTCGTGGTGTCCGCCCCAGGTGGATTCTCCGATACAGAGCTGGTGCTCGTTCATATTGCCCACTACGTTGTAGGTGTGTTCCGGTTGAGGAATCTCTCCGAGAGCGCGACCCGAGTCCCAGTCCACCACCTTTCGCATCGCTCCTTTGGGATGGGTGGCGGCGGGAGTGTGGTTGAGGAATCCGTAGAGTGAATGCGAGTCTGCCGCGTATGTCACCATCACCGAGCCATCGGTGGTGGCTTTCTTGCCGGCGAGCAAGTTGGTACATGCGTCAGCCTCTATGCCTGCCGAGGCCATGAGAAGCAGGGCCGGCAGAAAGAAATTTTTGGGGTTCATTTTGTTGTTTTCAGTATGATGCAGGTCATAGCGGAAAGCATAATCTCTTTCCTGGCAGGAAATATGTTTTTTCATCCCGGTATAACCTCGGTTAGTATTTCTGCACGAAATTACTAAACTTCGGTCTAATCAGCAAATTTTTTATTAATTTCGCGTCTCAGTAAGGAATGAGGGGCTGTCGGATGTTATATCTCCGGAGGGTGGCCGCTCAGGGCTGCCTCCAAGTGTATAATGTATAGACCCAAATTCAGATTATTATGGAAGAAGACAAAGATATAAAGACATTCGCGGACCTCGGTGTGGCTCCCTCTCTGCTGAAGGCAGTGGAGGAACTTGGGTTCGAACACCCGATGCCAATTCAGGAGATGGTGATTCCTCATCTGCTTGAGAAGGATGGCGACGTAGTGGGTCTTGCCCAGACCGGCACAGGCAAGACGGCGGCGTTCGGTCTGCCGGTGCTACAACGTATTGACCCCTCCCTCCGCGAGCCTCAGGCTCTTATCATCGCTCCTACAAGAGAACTTTGTCTTCAGATTGCCGGCGATCTGGCTGATTTCGCCCGTTATATTGACGGATTGAAGATTCTTCCGGTCTACGGCGGCTCAAGCATAGAAAGTCAGATACGTTCGCTTCGCGCCGGTGTGCAGGTGGTGGTGGCTACTCCGGGACGTCTCATCGACCTTATACGCCGAGGCGTGGTGAATCTTGATAACGTCCGCACTGTCATACTCGATGAAGCCGACGAGATGCTCAACATGGGATTCATAGACGATATCCGCCAGATTCTGACCCATGTGCCCGAGGAGAGAAAGATGCTTATGTTCTCCGCCACTATGCCCCGCGAGATCGCTTCTATCTCACGCGACTTCATGCATGATCCGGTGGAGTTTGTGGCCGGCGGCCGCAACGAAGGCTCGAAGAACGTGAAGCATATCTACTATATGGTGAAAGCTCACGACAAGTATCTCGCCCTGAAGCGTGTCGCTGACAATAATCCCGATATTTACGGCATAATCTTCTGCCGCACCCGCAAGGAGACACAGGAAATTGCCGACAAACTTATTGCCGACGGCTATAATGCCGATTGCCTTCACGGCGATCTCTCGCAGGCTCAGCGTGACTTGGCTATGAAGAAATTCCGCGACCATGTCACTCAGCTGCTTGTGGCCACAGATGTGGCGGCGCGAGGCCTGGATGTGGATGATCTCACTCACGTGATCAACTACGGCCTGCCTGATGATGTGGCGGTCTATACACATCGTTCGGGCCGTACTGGCCGTGCCCACAAGACGGGTGTCTCCGTGGCGATCATACATTCCAGGGAGAAGAGTCGTCTGCGACAGATAGAGAAGAAGATAGGCAAGAACTTCGAGTATCGAAAGGTGCCTTCTCCTGAACATATCATCGAGAAGCAACTATATAATCTCGCCGACCGTCTGGAGCGTGTGGAGGTCAATGAGCAGGAAATCAACAAGTATCTGCCGGGTGTGCGCAAGAAATTGGAGTGGCTTTCTGAGGAAGATCTTCTTAAGCGCGTACTCTCCCTCGAATTCAACCGACTTCTGGCTTACTATCGTGATATGCCGGATATCGACCTGAATGCAAGCAATAAGGGTGGCGACAAGGATGACGCGGAAAAGAAAAGAAGTGCGCGCCGCGATAAGGATCGCAGGGAAGCCGACCCGGGATTTGAGCGCATGATGGTCAATGTCGGCAAGAAGGAAGGCTTCTTCCCCGGCAATCTTATGGAGCTTATCAACAGGTCGGTGGTGGGCAATAAGCCCGACATAGGCCGTATCGACCTTTTGCCTGATTACACTCTTTTCGACGTGAGGAAAGAAGATGCCCGCCGCGTTATCGATGCGTTGCGTAATGCTGACTTTTTCGGCACCCGAATCCATTGTGAGGTGGCTTCCGATCGGGACTATTCCGACGATGGCAAATCCCGTCGTCGCAAAAGCGACTCCGACCGCCCGGCAAAACGGGGCGGCAAAGGCGGCGCGTCGAAGCGCGAGAAGAGCGCGTCAAAACGCACTACGGCGTCTTCCGCCGCAAAGGTGAAGAAAGATAAGAAGGAGAAAAAGAGCAAGAAGGATAGTAAGAAGTCCGAAAAGGCTCCAAGACCGGAATATAACGGTAACTACGATATATTTATCAATAAGAAAAAGTGATTGACAAGTTTCTTCTTAGTCTGCCGCTCTCGGTTATGCTTGCGGGAGCAATGTCATTCCCGGCTCAGGGAGCCGGCGAGACAACCTCGCAGTGTGATGCGCGGCAGGCCTTTGTGAATCTTCCGATAGGAGTGTTGGACATTCTTCCCGGTGTCACACGTCAGGATATGCTCACCTATTTCGAGGCGGATTCCGTGTGGCAGGCACCCAACGTGATGGGTGGAGTTTCCTTCCTCCGGAAAGCTTCGTCTGACTATCTCGATGTGCAGATTTCGGAAGTGTCTCAACTTACGATCAAACGTCTCCCCTATAAGGGAGGGTGTATCTTTATGACCGTATACACCGTCGGACTGGATGGAGCTGCCCCGGATTCAGAACTCAAGTTCTATACTTCGGAGATGAAGGTGCTCCCGCGTGACAAATTCATAAAGATGCCGGAGCTGGCTGATTTTCTGAATGTGCCGAAAGGCAATCGCACCGGGACTGAGAGTCTTTCGGATCTTGAGCATCTTGTGGCTTTCCCTACTTATAGTTTTACCGTCGGGCAGGATGATGATCTGTTAAAGGCATCGCTCACAGTCGGAGACTATATGACTAAGGAGGATTACGAGATTGTGAAACCCTATATCCGGCCCGAAGGAGTCTCATATTCCTGGACGGGTAGCCGCTTCCGTATACTCAATCATTAAGTACCGTGCCGCATACTTTAAGTATCGTGCCACAAATAAGAGCAGAACAAACAGAATATCATGGATAGAAAAGTAAGAGTAAGATTCGCACCCTCGCCCACAGGCCCCCTTCATATCGGAGGCGTGAGAACTGCACTATATAATTATATTTTCGCCCGCAAGAATGGAGGCGAGATGATACTCCGAATCGAAGACACGGATTCACGCCGCTTTGTCCCCGGCGCCGAGGACTATATCAATGAGTCGCTCGGTTGGCTTGGAATCCAATTTGACGAGGGTGTACGCGAGGGTGGTCCTCACGGCCCGTATCGTCAGAGTGAGCGTCGCGACATATATCGCCGCTACGTGAAGCAACTGCTCGACGACGGAAAGGCATATATAGCTTTCGACACTCCGGAGGAGCTTGAGAAAGCACGCGAGGAGATACCCAACTTCCAGTATGATGCCTCTACACGCATGAAGATGCGCAACTCTCTCACGCTCGGAGAGGAGGAGACACGTCGCCTGATTGATGCGGGAGAGCAGTATGTGGTGCGTATCCTTATCGAACCGGGACGTGATGTGATAGTCAACGACCTGATTCGTGGTGAGGTGAAGATAAATTCCTCAATCATTGATGATAAGGTTCTTTATAAGAGTGCCGATGATCTGCCTACTTATCATCTTGCCAATATCGTTGACGATCATCTCATGGAGGTTAGCCACGTGATCCGCGGTGAGGAATGGCTTCCCTCGGCTCCGCTCCATGTGCTCCTGTATGAGGCTCTCGGCTGGAAGGACTCAATGCCTGAATTCGTTCATCTTCCCCTCCTTCTGAAGCCTGTCGGCAACGGTAAACTTTCAAAGAGAGACGGCGACAAACTCGGTTTTCCGGTCTTCCCGCTCGAATGGCATGATCCCAATTCGGGAGAAATATCTTCCGGCTATAGGGAGAAGGGCTATCTTCCGGAAGCCGTTGTGAATTTCCTTGCGCTCCTCGGCTGGAATCCCGGCGACGATAGTGAGCTGCTTTCCATGCAGGATCTCATCGAGAAGTTCAGTTTTGACCATTGCTCAAAGTCAGGAGCCAAATTCGACTATAAGAAGGGTATCTGGTTCAACCATGAATATCTGATGCGTATGCCTGACGATAAGCTTGCCGACCTCTTCATGCCTGTGCTCGCCCGGAAAGGTGTGGACGGATTTGATAAAGAATATGTGGCACACGCTGTCGGGATGGTGAAGGGTCGTGCTGATTTTGTCGATGATCTCTGGACACAGGCCGACTTCTTCTTCAAAGCTCCGGAGGAATACGCGGCTAAAGACGTCAAAAAGCGTTGGAGCGCAGACACTCCCCGTATAATGGGTGAGCTTATAGAAGTGTTGGAGGGCATTGACGATATGACATCGGCAAATGCGGAGAAGATTGTGCTCGATTGGATTGCCTCCAAGGGGTATCATCTTGGCAACGTGATGAATGCGTTCCGCCTCGCTGTGGTGGGAAGTTGCCGCGGACCTCACATGTTTGACATCACTGAGCTTATGCCCCGTGAGGAAGTTGTGGCCCGTATACGCAAGGCGGTAGAGAGGATTCCGGCCCCGGAGAACTGATTCCCGCCACTTCATTGACTACTACGTGTCTTTATGAAAAAAATGACTGAAAGACTGAATGTTAAGAGAACCGGAGTCGTAAGGAGAGTCGTTGAACCGACTGCCTACGGCCTCGGTCTCTCTCTGTATCGCGCAGGCATATCCGCCGCTTCGCTTTTCAATAAAAAGGCACGTTTGCTCGAAAAGGGTCAGCGCGAAGTGTGGAGGAGTCTCGAGAATGAATTGTGGAAAGAACCAGGGTGTGTCTGGATTCATTGCGCCTCACTCGGAGAGTTTGAGCAGGGGCGTCCTCTGATTGAGCGTATTCGCAGAGAACGGCCGGATAAAAAGATTCTTGTCACTTTCTTTTCCCCCTCCGGCTATGAGGTGAGAAAGAATTACAGGGATGCCGATATGGTGTGTTATCTCCCGATCGACGTACCAGGAGCCGCCTCACGGTTTCTTGACATGGTGCGTCCCTCTATGGCTGTGTTTGTCAAGTATGAACTCTGGCGAGGCTATCTGACTCAACTCTCGCGCAGGGGTATTCCGGCAATCCTCATCTCAGCCAATTTTCGGGCTGATCAGGCTTTCTTCAAGAGGCATAGCTGGTATGGCGATTGGTTGCGGACTCTCGACAGAATCTATGTGCAGACGCCGGAGAGTAAAAGACTTCTTGAAGGCATCGGCATAGACTGTGTGACAGTGGCGGGAGACACACGTTTTGACCGAGTGGCTCATATCCGTCAGGAAGCCAGAAGTATCCCCGTGCTCGATAGGTTTGCCGGACGCAGAGGTGACTCGAGCCACACCTCTCCCGTATTCATAGCCGGAAGTAGTTGGGCGGAAGATGAGGCGGTGTATGCTGACTGGCTCAAAAGCCATGAGTGGGTAAAGGGGATTATTGCACCCCATGAATTTGACCCCTCTCGTCTGGCCCGGCTCAAGACTCTTTTCGGCTCCGGAACGATACTTAAGAGTGAGGCGGAGGAGAATCCTAAGCTTCTTGAGAGTGCGAAGGTGTTGATAATCGACTGCTTCGGACTCCTCTCTTCCGCGTATGCTTACGCGGATATAGCCTACGTTGGAGGCGGATTCGGAGTCGGGATACATAATATTAATGAGGCTGCCGCGTTTGCTATACCGGTGGTGTATGGGCCGAATCATCATAAATTTGTAGAGGCCGAGGAGATGAAGACCCTTGGGGGAGGTATCTCTATCGATGGTAAGGACGGATTTGCACGCGTTGCCGACAAACTCCTTGACCCTGTGGAGAGAGAGAAACGCGGACGCTGGGCCGGAGAATATATTGATGAGAAGACCGGAGCCACTGACATAATTTGGAGAGATATAGCCGCTTATTGGCTGACCGATTGAAAACTCTCCGGCGGATTGTTGATAAATCCGATAAAATACAAGAGATTATCAGATTCTATGAAAAGCATACTTTCATTTTTAAGACAACTTGCACGCCACAACGATAGAGAGTGGTTTAACACCCATAAGGAGGAATATCTGCGTGTCAGAAGACGCGCGGATGAACTCGCTCAGAGATTTATCAATGTAGTGGCGGAAGTGGATCCTGAGGCGGCACATCTCAGTGTCGCAGACTGCACATATCGCATCTATCGTGACACTCGGTTCTCTGCCGACAAAACTCCTTATAAGACTCATATAGGAATCTTTGTGAATCCTCCTTACGGAAAGAAAAGCGAACGCTGCGGCTACTATCTTCATATCGAACCCGGCAATGTCTTCTTTTGTGCCGGCACAGTGTGTCTGCCCTCCAAAGTAGTGACGGCCATACGCCGGAGCATATTCGACGATATTGATGAATACAGAGACATTGTGGAGTCAGAAGAGTTTCGGCGGCTCCTTCCCAATCTCGGTATGAATCCGGTGAAGACAGCACCCAAAGGGTTTGACAGAGATTGGGAATATATCGACTATGTGCGTCCGCGCGACTTTATAGCCTACTCCGACCCTTATCCGAAAGAGGAAGTGGAGAAATCTGATTTCATCGAATCGCTGCTGCCGGCAGTGAAGGAGGCACGAAGATTCAACGATTTTGTTAATTTTTCAATTGAAAATTTCGTTGACTAAAAGATAATTACTATTTTTGCAGTAATCTATCGGTTGACTTGGGAATCCGCATCACAAACAAGGATGATGCGAAATAGTATACAGAAAAAAAGTAAACGACCGGAGCAACGCCAGCTCCCGGGAGGAACGAAGGATTCCGATATAAAATAGTTATAAATCAAATACTTAAATCAATACGCGGGAAATTTGGAATAAATTCTCACAACATCCCATTTCATTCACACGCACCACAGACGGGCAGAGATGTTCGGGTGCGCAATAAGAGAAAACAAGACACGACATGGAAGCAGAAAAGAAACCAAGGCGTCCAAGAATCGCGGCCGGCATGAATCAGGGAGCCGAGCCGTCGGAGGGGGAGAATCGCTACGAAAAGGTAAGTTATCCCTCCCAGCAGCAATCGGATTCTACTGAAAAGCCGGAAGGCGCAACCGGTGGCTATCGTCCTCGCCAGTATGGCAATTACACCCAGAGCAGACAAGGCAATAACTACGGTCAGCACTCACGTTATTCCCGTTATGACCGTCAGGGCCAGAGCAGTTCCTACCAGCCCCGTCCGTATCAGCAGTCCACACCCGATGCCGGCGAGCACAAAGTAGCCTCCGAGAGTGCGGAAAATAATAAGGCTGAGGGAAGCGAGATGCATCAGGGAGGTTATGAACCTCGCCACTATCAGCCCCGTCAGAATTATGGTCAGCGTCAGCAGAACGGATATGGTCAGCAGCGTCCGCAGGGCGGTTATGGTCAGCGTCAGCAGAACGGATATGGTCAGCAGCGTCAGCAGGGTGGTTATGGTCAGCGTCAGCAGAACGGATATGGTCAGCAGCGTCCGCAGGGCGGTTATGGCCAGCGTCAGCATGGTGGATATGGCCAGCAGCGTCAGCAGAATGGCTACGGGCAGCCCCGTCAGCAGGGTGGCTACACTCCGCGTCAGCAGGGCGAATACGGTCAGCAGCGCCAGCAGGGCGGTTACACTCCGCGTCAGCAGAATGGTTACGGTCAGCCCCGTCAGCAGGGCGGCTACGGACAGCAACACCAGCAGAACGGCTATGGACAGCAGGGTGGCTATCAGCAGCGTGGAAACAATCGTGGCGGAGGCTTTGACAGACAGCGTCCCGGATTCAACCGCGGTCCGAAACAGGGAATGAAATTCACTCCGCGTCCCAAGCAGATAGATTACGTCCTTGAAGATATTGATCCGGAAGCACAGATTCGTCTTAACAAGTTTATGGCTAACGCCGGAATCTGTTCTCGCCGCGAAGCCGATGAATACATCACAGGCGGAAAAGTAAAGGTGAACGGAGAGGTTGTGACCGAACTCGGCACCAAGATCAATCGCACTGATGTTGTGGAATATGAAGATAAGGTGGTGACACCCGAACGCAAGTGCTATGTGTTGCTCAATAAACCCAAGGACTGTGTGACAACGAGCGATGATCCCAACGGTCGTCTCACGGTGCTTGACCTTGTGAAAAATGCCTGTCAGGAGAGAATCTATCCTGTAGGACGTCTTGATCGTAACACCACCGGTGTGCTGCTTCTCACCAACGATGGCGATCTCGCCTCAAAACTCACTCATCCTAAATTCGTGAAGAAGAAAATCTATCACGTATGGACTGATAAAGATATCAACGAGGAGGATATGCAGCGCATTGCAGACGGTATCGAACTTGAAGACGGAGAGATACACGCAGATGCCATCTCCTACGTAAGCGACACTGACCGTAATCAGGCCGGTATCGAGATTCACAGCGGCCGCAATCGTATCGTGCGTCGAATCTTCGAGAGCCTCGGTTACCGTGTCACAAAACTCGACCGCGTATATTTCGCCGGTCTGACCAAGAAAAATCTCCCGCGCGGACGTTGGCGCTATCTCACTCAGGAGGAGGTGAACTTCCTGCGTATGGGAGCATTTGAATGAAACAGAAGATATTGTTAAGATGGAAAAGATAAAGAGACTCACTGTGGCAGAACTTCTCAGTCGCCACGAAGACCTCGTAGGAAAGAAAGTCGATGTCAAAGGATGGGTGCGCACACGTCGCGGCAACAAGAATGTGCAGTTTGTGGCCCTCAACGACGGTTCCACCATCAAGAATCTGCAGATAGTATTCGATCTTTCCCGATTCTCCGAGGATCAGTTGCGCCCGGTGACTACGGGTTCGTCGATTCATGTGCAGGGAGAACTTGTGGCATCGCAGGGCAAAGGCCAGTCTGTGGAGGTGCTTGCCGATGAACTGGAGGTTTACGGCACAGCCTCTCCGGAGCAGTATCCGCTCCAGAAGAAAGGGCATTCGCTTGAATTCCTTCGTGAAATAGCTCATCTGCGTCCGCGTACCAATACTTTTGGAGCAGTGCTTCGCATCCGCCACGCGCTTGCTTACGCCATACATAAATTCTTTAACGACAAAGGATTTTATTATTTCCACACTCCGCTTATCACAGCCTCCGATTGCGAGGGAGCCGGCGCACAGTTTCAGGTGACTACGCTGAATCCCGAGGACCTTCCGCGCCGCAAGGAGGATGGGAAAGTGGATTATTCGGAAGATTTCTTCGGAAAGATGGCTTCTCTGACCGTTTCCGGTCAGCTTGAAGGAGAGCTTGGAGCCACAGCCCTTGGATGTATCTATACCTTCGGACCTACGTTCAGAGCCGAGAACTCCAACACTCCGCGCCACCTTTCGGAATTCTGGATGATTGAGCCGGAGATGGCCTTCTATGAGATAGAAGACAATATGGATCTTGCCGAGGAGTTTATCAAGTATTGTATCCGCTATGCTCTCGAGCATTGTGCCGATGATATCGCATTCCTTGAGGAGCACTTCGATAAGGATCTCACCGAGCGTCTGCGCTTTGTAGTGGAGAACGACTTTGTGCGTCTCCCCTATACAGAAGGTATCCGTATTCTCGAGGAGAGCGGACGTAAGTTTGAGTTCCCCGTATATTGGGGTGTGGACCTCGCTTCGGAGCATGAACGTTATCTTGTGGAGGAACACTTCAAGAAACCTGTGATTCTCACAGACTATCCCAAAGAGATAAAGGCCTTCTATATGAAGCTCAACGACGACGGCAAGACAGTGCGTGCAATGGACGTACTCTTCCCGAAAATCGGCGAGATAATAGGCGGGTCGCAGCGTGAAGAAAGCTATGAGAAGCTCAGCGAGCGCATCGAGGCCAACGGCATCACCGGCATGGATTGGTATCTGGATACCCGCCGGTTCGGCACTGTACCTCATTCCGGTTTCGGACTCGGTTTTGAGCGTCTTGTGCTCTTCGTGACCGGTATGCAGAACATTCGTGATGTGATTCCCTTCCCGCGTTATCCGAAGAACTGTGAGTTCTGATTCAACTTCACTTTCATAGTGAATATTAAGAATTTAATATACCACCGACCATTGCGGGGCGTCATGCTGGCTATCTTCGTCATGACGCTCTCATGGTTGCGTTCGGGGGCCTCGCCGGCGCCCGGACGCACTATGCCGTCGGCCGATCTTTCCGATCGGCTCACGGTGAGCCTTATCACTTGCTGGCCCGGCAGTGAGGTGTATGAACTCTGTGGGCATGAAGCTCTCCGCATCCGGGGCGAAGGTATCGATTCGGTCTGGAACTACGGTGTCTTCGATTTCAATCAAAAGGATTTTATATATCGTTTTGTGAAAGGAGAGACCGATTATATGCTTGTCGGCTACCCGTTCAGCTGGTTTATGCCCGAGTATATTGGCAAAGGTCGCCGCGTGGTGGAGCAGGATCTTAATCTCACTCCGGAGGAGACTGTTAGACTCCGCCGGCTCCTTCAGCGAGAATCTCTGCCTGACTCGTGTCGCTATCGCTATAATTATGTGAAAGATAATTGTGCCACACGTATCCTGATGCGTCTTGATCAGGCTGCCGGCTCCCGCATATTATATGACGACAGCATACATTATGGCACCTTCCGCCAGGAGATGAGGCATTATCATGCCAATTATCCCTGGTATCAGTTTGGAATAGACCTCGCGTTAGGTTCAGGCTTGGACTATCCGCTGAGAGGCCGCGAGGAGATGTTTGTGCCGATGGAGATGATGCGTAAGGCGGATGGTGCTAAATTCGCTGACGGGCGTCCTCTCGTGAAGGCTACGAGGGTACTCAACGCGGGGGTGGAGGATGCTACGCTCGGTCCGACCCCTGTATGGCTGACTCCAATGACGGTGAGTGTGTCCATTGCCGTGCTCGTTATCATTTTAGTCGTATTTGATTTTATTCGGCGACGTCTCACCCGCTGGGCATATTCCCTCTTCTATTTTGTGATAGGTCTGACGGGGTGCGTCTCCTTTTTTCTCGTGTTTTTCTCCTCGCACGAAGCCACATCTCCCAATACTCTTATCGTATGGCTCAATCCTCTTCAGCTTGTGCCGGCGATATGCCTGTGGTGGCGACATACGCGCCCCTTGGCAGTGGCAGTGGCCTGCTATGACATAGTGGCGGTGGCTTGTATGCTTATCGTCTGGCCCTTTCAGCATCAGAGTGCGAATCCGGCTGTTTTCCCTATGGCCGTGGCCACGCTGCTGATGTCGATATCACTTATCAGACTCAGGTCTGCAGATAATTTTAAATTCAAAGGTCAGCTTCCTTCGTCGCCCGCAAGGAAACGGAGTGCAAGCGGTCAAAAAAGATATAAACGGAAATGAACCGTATCATCACGTCAGTGCTCTTCGGCCTTGTCGGCCTGAATGCAGTCATCATGGCCGATCCTTCCCGTCCGCGCCTTGTGGTCGGAATCGTGGTGGATCAGCTTCGCACCGACTATGTGGAGTATCTGAAAAATCTCTTTGGCGACAAGGGGTTCAACCGTCTCATGAAGGAAGGTGTCTATATGCGCGACATCGACTTCAAGGCGTCAGACCTTGATGCCGTCTCTGCCACGGCGATGCTCTACACCGGCAATTATCCAAATGCCACGGGTGTGCCCTCGGCTGTGGTATGCCGTGATGGCGGAGGAGGACTCACGATGCCCCTTGAAGATAAGACAGCAATCGGGAATTTCACTAACGAGACCTTCTCTCCCGTAGCTCTACGTCTGTCGACACTGAGCGACGAGGTGAAGATCGATGGAGCCGGTGTCGGAGCGGTATATGCGATAGCTCCCGATCCGCAGCAAGCCATTATTATGGCCGGCCATGCCGGGAATTGCGCTGTATGGCTCAATGACAACACCGGCAAGTGGGCCACCTCGACATATTATCACGATTCTCCGCAAGCAGTCAGCACACGCAACTATAATCATCCTCTTTCGGCGCGTGTCGACACAATGCAGTGGAAACCCTCCCTGTCTCTTGACAAGTATCCGGGACTTCCCGCTCAGAAGAAAGCTTATCCTTTCCGCTACACATTCCCGGGAAGCGACCGCGAGGTGTATCGCAGGCTTATAGCCTCTCCGATGGTCAACACCGAGATTACGGATCTGGCCATAGATATCCTTGATGGTCTGAATCTGGGTCGTCGCGGCGAGGCGATAGATATGCTCAATGTGGCTTATACGGCCGCTCCGTTCAAGTATGCTTCCGACAGCGACTACCGTCTGGAACTGGAAGACTCCTACCTGCGTCTTGATTCGCAGATAGGGAGACTCTTTGATGCTATTGACAAGAAAGTAGGACTTGAGAACACACTCATCTATCTTTCCTCTACAGGATATTATGAAGACACTCTCGGCGAGGATGCCGCTTTCAGGATTCCTACCGGCGAGTTCAGTGTCAAACGTGCCACCTCTCTGCTCAATTCCTACCTCTCCGCGAAGTATGGCAATGCCGACTATATAGATTCCTATTATGACGGCCATCTTTATCTTGACCATGCCGTCATCGGACAAAAGAAACTCACTGCCACTGAAGTGGCCGACGATGCGCGGGCTTTCCTCTGCAAGATGAGCGGAGTGGCCGATGCCTACACTTTGCCGGAGATTCTCGGTCGAGGATCGGATGCGCTCGAAGGTCTCAGACTCGCCACTGATCCGAAGGCGTGTGGCGATATATATATTGAATATACACCGGGCTGGACAGTCACTGACGATCTCCGATATCCGGAGGTGAAGAAGCAGATACGCTCTTCGATGTGTCTGACCCCTGCCTTTATCCTTGCTCCCGGCGTTGCTCCGAAAGTGATCGATGCCACTGTCGAGGCGGTCCGAATCGCTCCTACTGTCTCGTCGGCACTCCGTATACGCGCACCTAACGGTGTGGCGGAGCGTCCGATTACGCTTTGAATCCCCCTTTTTATAAGGAGAATTTCACAATCTCGCTCCAATTTGTTATATTTGCGCGATAATTAGCGACCTGCTTGTAACATCGCGCTTTTCGGCATGATTTTTGCCGTAATATAAGTTATCATTAGAAAATCAATACCCCTGTCATAAAATGGGATTCAGCAATATATTAAAGAAAATATTCGGTGACCAGAGCGAACGTGCCGTTCGCCCCCTTTGGGATCGCCTGCACAAGGAAATCAACCCTGTCTCTGAGCAAATTCGCGATATAAGCAACGATGAGTTGCGCGATCGCATAAACGTGATACGCGATGATATTCGTGGTGAGGCCGCGAAGTATAAGGATCAGATGGCGGAGATACGCGCGCAGATTGAGACACTCGACTATGACAAGCGCGAACCTCTCTGGAAGAAAATTGACGAACTTCGTGATGAAATGTTCGTGATGTATGCCAAAAAACTTGATGAGGCGCTTCCTACAGTATTCGCCGTGGTCAAGGAGACTGCGCGTCGCTTTGCCGGAAATGAGACAATCGAGGTGACTGCTTCCGAAGCCGATCGCGAACTCGCCGTGGCCGGAAAAGACTTCGTCACTATCGATGGTGACAAGGCAATATATAAGAACAGCTGGAAGGCCGGCGGAAATATGGTCACATGGGATATGGTGCACTATGATGTACAGCTTATCGGCGGCATGGTGCTCCACGGTATTCTCAATGGTGACAAGGCTTCAAACAATATCGCCGAGATGGCCACCGGTGAGGGTAAAACCCTCGTGGCTACTCTCCCCGTATTCCTCAACGCTCTCACAGGTGAGGGAGTGCATGTGGTGACTGTCAACGACTACCTTGCCAAACGAGACTCCGAGTGGATGGGTCCGTTGTATCAATTCCACGGTCTTTCTGTGGCATGTATCGACAAGACCGAACCCAACTCCGAAGAACGTCGCAACGCTTATCGCTCGGATATCACTTTCGGCACCAACAATGAGTTCGGTTTCGACTATCTGCGCGACAATATGGCCACTCAGACGCAAGACCTCGTTCAGCGTGACGAACACTATTACGCCATTGTCGATGAGGTTGACTCCGTGCTTGTGGACGATGCCCGTACGCCGCTTATCATTTCCGGTCCGGTGCCGAAGGGCGACGACCAGCTCTTCAATGACTTCAAGCCTAATGTCGAGAAGGTGGTGCAGGCTCAGCGCAAACTCGCCCAGAGTCTTCTGATTGAGGCTAAAGAAAAGATTTCGGCCGCCATGAGCGGAGATCCGGAGAAGATCGCCAAGTTTGATAAGAACAATGGCGATGGCAAGAAACCTCTCACAGCCGATCAGCTTCTTGAGGACGGCGGTTTGGCTCTCTTCCGTGTCTACAAAGCTCTCCCCAAGCACAATCCCCTTATCCGCTATCTTAGCGAGGAGGGTATAAAGCAGCTCCTTCTCAAAGTGGAGGGTCGCTACATGCAGGACAACAACCGCGATATGCCGATTGCTGTCGAGCCTCTTTATTTCGTAATCGACGAGAAGAATCATTCTATAGAACTCACCGACAAGGGTATCGAGGTGCTGACCGGCACGACAGAAGACCCGGAGTTTTTCGTTCTTCCGGACATTGCAGCCCAGCTTTCGCAGGTGGATTCCGAGGGTGGCTCCGCTGAGGAACGTCAGGAGAAGAAGGATAATCTGCTCCAGAATTATTCCGTAAAAGCCGAGCGCGTGCATACGGTCAATCAGCTTCTCAAGGCTTACACACTCTTTGACCGCGATGTGGAATACGTCATTGACGACAATAAGATTAAGATTGTCGATGAGCAGACGGGCCGTATCATGGAAGGTCGCCGTTACTCCGACGGACTGCATCAGGCCATCGAGGCAAAGGAGGGTGTGAAAGTGGAGGCAGCCACTCAGACATACGCCACTATCACGCTGCAGAATTATTTCCGCATGTACCGTAAACTTGCAGGTATGACCGGTACTGCAATGACGGAGGCCGGAGAGTTCTACGATATTTATAAGCTCGAGGTTGTGGAGATTCCCACCAACCGTCCGGTGCTTCGTAACGACCAGAACGACCGTGTTTACCGCACGAAGAAAGAGAAATATGCCGCAGTGATTCAGGAAGTGGAGGATATGGTCAAGATCGGCCGTCCGGTTCTTGTCGGCACCACTTCCGTTGAGATTTCCGAACTCCTCAGCAAGATGCTCAAGCTCCGCAAGATTCCTCATCAGGTGCTCAATGCGAAATATCATCAGAAGGAGGCGGATATTGTGGCGCAGGCAGGCAAGCCGGGCACAGTCACCATTGCAACCAACATGGCCGGTCGAGGCACAGATATCAAGCTCCCGCAGGAGGTGAAAGATGCCGGCGGACTTGCCATTATCGGCACCGAGCGTCATGAGTCGCGACGTGTCGACCGTCAGCTCCGAGGCCGTGCCGGTCGTCAGGGCGACCCGGGTAGCTCCGTATTCTTCGTTTCGTTTGAAGATACCGTGATGCGTCTCTTCGCCAACGAGCGAATCATCAAGACTCTCGACCGTCTCGGATTCGAGGAAGGCGATATGATTGAATCGAAGATGGTCACCAAGTCTATCGAGAATGCCCAGAAGAGGGTAGAAGAGAATAACTTTGGTATCCGTAAACGCCTTGTGGAATACGATGATGTCATGAATGCCCAGCGTAAAGGTGTCTACGGACGTCGCCAAAACGCTCTCAAGGGAGAGAGAATCGGCACGGATATCGCCAATATGATCTACGATGTGGCTCAGGAAATTGCCGGTCGTAAATATGAAGGCGGATTCAAGGAATTTGATGAGGAGGTGCGCAAGTCTCTTGCAATCGAAGTGCCTTTCACCGAGGAGGAATATGCGAAACTTGATGGTAATGCCCTGACTGAATCGCTTGCAGAAGAGGCTATGGCCACATTTGTCCGCAAGAAGGAGAAGATGGCTGCCGGTGCAATGCCCTATATAAAGGAATTTGTAGAGGAAAGAGGAGCCAAAGGCCCCATCGGCGTACCTGTCACTGACGGTCGTCGCATCTTCAATATCCGTTGCGATATTCAGGAGGCTTACGATAATGAATGCGCTCCTCTCACAAAAGCTTGGGAAAAGGCTGTGCTTCTCTCAAGTATCGACACTGCCTGGCAGGAACAGCTGCGTGAGATGGATGAGCTCCGTAAATCCGTGCAGAATGCAAGCTATGAGCAGAAAGACCCGCTCGTAATCTATAAGCTGGAAGCCTTCGAGCTTTGGAAGAAGATGCTTTGGGATATGAATTCAAAAGCCGTTGCCACTCTTATGCGTGGCAAACTTGCTGTGCCCGACTATGAGGAGGCCAAGAAACTCGCTGAGGAGGAGAAAGCTCGTCAGGCGGCAAGCCGTCAGCCGGAGAATGTTGATCCTGAGGAGATATATCGCCGTCAGCAGGAGCGTTTCCGTCAGCAGCAGGAGAACTTCCGCAAGCAGCGCGAACGCAATGCAGGGCTGGAAAACTCTGTAAGTGTAGCAAGTCCGTATGCCAGCTATAGTACTACCCGCGACACCTATCCCGGAGAATCAGCTCAGCGTCAGGCAGCCGCGCAGGCAACTACCAATAGAGATGAACAGACAAGTCAGCCCACGCAGGCTGGGCCCCGGATCGGGCGTAATGACCTTTGCCCCTGCGGCAGCGGCAAAAAGTATAAGAACTGCCACGGCAAGACTGAATGATACTTTCGGACACCTTGACCCGCATATCTCGAAATAAAGAAAATTGATTCAGGTATCCTCAAAACTAAAAATAAAGAAGAGGTCGAATCCAAGTAAAGGATTCGACCTCTTCTTTATTTTTACTATTTTTTCACAAAATTCCTCCTTCCTTGCACGGACATGGCGTGCCATATCTGCTCATGAAAAATGCCGCCGGAGGGGGCATAAAATCCGAGTTCTTATGTCGCCGTAGCGGCATTCCAATTCAGACATAGCACGCCATGTCCGAATGCCGGCTCATAATTCCGAAGCTGAAACGGCCCGAAAGCCAATCGGGTTCTCAAAGTATTATTTTCTGTGAGTGACCTTCGGTTCTGACGATCCAGAAACCGGAGGGTAGGCGCAAGGCTTCATCGGAGGGTAAAGACCCGCAGAAAAAAGTGCTTCCGTCGATACCGGTGACAGAGATGAAGTCAATATCAGAAGAGGAGATCAAGAGATCACCATCGAATTTATAGAAACTCTCAGCGGTAGTTACCTCTTCAACATTCGTCTCTATTCCCCTGAGTAGATTAATATTGTTTTCAAGCCAGACAAATCGGTCGTCATAAAACTTCTTGACACGATTGAAGACAGCCAGAGAAGAAGGCTCATAACTTTTCCAACGTTTATTGTCATAGCTTACAGACTTGTCGTAAGCTCGCCATTTCGGGTCTTTAAGATCCTTGATAAGAGAATCAGTTTTCTGAATCACCGCCTCCTTGATATCATCCCAACGCTTCACATAAGCCCGGGTAAAAGCCTGATTGGAATTATTGAAGAATTTTCCAAAGCGTCCTTCATGGATACGGCTGAATTCATCTGTCTTCTGTTCCGAACTGTCAAAATCCCACATTGGTCCGCACTGTAGCAGAGAATCGTCTGAAAGACTGTTTTTGATGATATACCAGTTGACACCGCCGCCATCACCGGTGCCGAGAATATCCTGTCCCAATACCCAGTTAGCAAAGGAATCAACATCTATGACGTCAGGATATGTGCCGTCCTCAATCGAAGCGTCATATAATTTTAATATATCATGAATTGATGCAAGATGTTCGGTATCGGCATCTTCGTAGTCAGGATATTTGAACGTGAAGTTATAGCGCGGGTGCTGGGCTGATTCAAGATACGCCCCGTCTTCATTCCACCAGTACGGATCATGCTCCATCACAAATCCGTCTTCCGCCACATTGATACGGCATTTTTCGTTGCGCTCTATGCTCTCCTGAAGAATATAGAGTCCGCGGTAATCGTCGTTGAAGATCACATTGACAAACATACCGGCGGGCACCCACGGATGTTCAAGAAATTCACCTATACGGTTGCCTATCCAATTCTTGAGACGATGACTTTTGATCAGCACCCAATTCTTGTCATTAAATTTCTTGTCGCCGCGTGCCAGCATGTCTCCTTTTTTCTGTAGCTTGATCTTATATGGTTTCTTCTCAGTGTAGGCACTGGTGTTACCGCGTATCTTCACTGTCATACCGCTCTCTTTCTTCTCATACTCTCCGGAATCGAAGATGACTACACTGTCAGGAGAGAGAACTACCACTTTCCCCGGCACCTTTGTGGCATTCGTGATCCCTTCCCCCATTGCGCCTTCCGGATGAGTCACATACTCGGCTGTGGGTTCTTCGTTGTCAATAGTGTTGATGATGACTACCGGCAGACCTAACTCAAGAATTTCTTCAAGAGTGAAGTCAGATTCCGCATAGCTTCTGACCGGAGAAAGAGACGCGGCAATAGCAAGAAGCAAAGATAATAAGATTCGCATTATAAGTAGCTAAGAAAAATTAAACGATATAATAACTCAGTAGCTTTTTTTCTTAGCTACTTAAAGATAAAAATATAAGACAATTGGGAAGTGACTTCATGCCGCCGTCTTGAGAACTATCGGGGCAGATTGCGGAGAGTCGATGCGTATGATCATTATGCCCGTCTGCCAGCTGTCGATAGGTGTAAGAATCTCAGAGGCTGAAGCAGATGCAGAGTGGAGCAGGCGTCCGTTGATATCGCAGATTGTAAGAGCGACGGGAGCCTCGTCAGGGTTTATTATGTGTAGAGTCCGGCCTTCTATGTAAGCCCGGACAGAAGACTCGGAATTACCCGCTACGCCGGTGTTGGAGAGCACCTGTGACATAACGGCACGCGGATCAAACCACCCGTTGCCATGGCGCGGATTCTCAGGGTCACGCATATCATGGCGATTGGCTGTGAGAATCATATTTTTTATCTGCTGCACATCGAGAGTGAGGTCAGCCTCAAGGAAGGTAGCTATGAACCCCGCCACATAAGGACTCGACATTGAAGTTCCTCCCTCCGCTAACCAATAATAAGATTTTCCGTCAAAGGTATTGACAGCGGCGCAGTTGTTCCTCTCATCCGGATGAGCCTCAAGATATGGGCCTGAGAATGACGAAACTATCGGATTGCCCGGAGCCACGGTATGAGGAAGAACTCTTCCGTCAAGAAGAGTGCCGTAGCTTGAGTGAGGATTGACGATACCTGTCTCCATATTACTGGAATTCAGACCTCCTGCAAGTGTAGGCCAGGTGGTGCGGCTGTTGTACATCCCCACGCATATCACATTGTGGCCTGTGGCAAGATCGCTCACCGAGAGGGAGGAGTTGGCGGCCGGACTTCCGGGCATCTCTCTCAGTCGAGTGGTCACTCCATCAGAGAAAACGTCCACTCTGCTGCCCGGTTCCCCTTCAAGAAGAATCGCGATATTGTAGCGTGCCCACGCCCCTTCGGCACTCTGCTGCTCGGTATGCAAATCATATTGGATAGCAATATTATATCGTCTGTTGTCGGCATTCACCTCTCCGCAGGCTGCAAACCAGCCTGAGAAATATTTCCGGAAGTCTGTATCCGCCGGTTCGAGTCCTTCGATCGGATCGTCATCGGTATAGTAGCCCCGTATCTCTCCCTCTGTGAGGCGCATGGACGGAAAGCGATAGACAGTCTCGCGAGTAGTCTCGTCGAACACCATCGGTGTGAGCGTGACGACCTTTGAATCAGAAGCCCACACATCAGTCATACCTTCAATATCAAACTGATTCCATTGATAATTATGAAAGCGTTGACCGAAGGAGGATTGATCGTCGGTGAAGGTGAAGGAGGCGGAGTTGGTCTGCCCTCCGGCATTGCCGGAAGACAGGCAAATCACGGCTTCTGTCCCCAACATGTCGAGATATTGAGAAAAGAGCGATGTGCCGTCATGAGGCCCCGTATAGTTTCCCATCGAGAGATTGACAACAGCAGGTTTGCCTACGGAATGTGCGTATTCGATAATATCCTCCACCCCTGCAAGCAAACCTACGTCAGAGAGCTGGGACACACTCACCACGATGTCCGCCCCCGACGCAACTCCGGCATAGCCGGAAGAATTGTCGGAGCCGGCCAGAATCCCCGCCACATGAGTGGCATGATAATGGTCGGTAGTGTCAGTGACCCATTTGCTATACTCCTCCGGTGTCTCCAGTACTATTCGCTGACCCTGAGCCTCCTTATATTGAGTGATTCTCTTGATTCTGTTCTCCCCTGTGACGGGATCTTTGAAGTTGGAATGAGAAGGATCGAATCCGATGTCGCATATACCCACCACGACTCCCTTGCCGGAGAAGGAGGAGGGTAGATCCGTGCCCGAAAGTATGTCGGAAGCCCCGAAGCAGTTGCGTGCCACATCCATAGCCGGAGTGACGCGACGTCCTTTGCCGAGACGCGGCGACCGGGCAGAACCTGACTTTCCGGGACTCTTCTTCTTAGCCTCCTGTTCGTATGCCAGCGACTGCGGAAGATACATAAGGGCGAGATTTTTCCGCTCCCTCAGAAGGATCGCCCCCTTCTTCACAAGGTCGGCTATCGCTTCGTCAGATTCTATCACTACAATAGAAGGGAGATAAGGAGCGTCATCCTCCGCTTCATATTCATCCCCTCCGGGATGATACTTTTCAGGGACAGCGGCATAAAGAGATGACAGTCCGCCTGTCATCATTCCGGATGACAGAAACAGAATCAACGAAGAGGCGACAGAACGGAAAGAAAATCTTCTCATTAATGCAGGATAATCTTATCGAAGGTCGTCCGACCCTCGGGGGTAGAGGCCACAAATATGTGCATACCTGAGCCTAAATCGGGGAGAATAAGGGAGTGTCCCGGATAGTTTTTACCATATACGAGCTGTCCGTCGGGGGTATATACAGCCAGTGAGGCCACAATGTCGGCCCCGTCGATGCGCAGAGTCCTGTCGTCAAGCGAGAATGAGATATCTGCCTTTTCTTCGGCCACAATATCGGTGACCCCGGCAGCAAGGAGTCCGTTTTCAAGACCCTGGAAATAGATTGAAGGACGGAAGTCGCCGTCTTCTCCCACAAATTCCGCATCAGGCACACGAATCATGAATTTATGGATACCGGCTTTAAGTGCGCCGGTATGAATCTCACGCACCGGTACAGCCTGACCGGGACACCAGTTTGAGATCGTTTCCCAATATTCTTCGGGTTGCGCCGTGGTCTGATAGATCGAGTTGGGCATAGTGTTGTATTGCCTGTAGGGTTCGCAACTCACACCGCCGGGAGTATAGGCCATCTTTACGTCGCCGTCGAAATACACGAGATGGAGACGACGTATATATTCCTCCCCACCCTTTGCGGCCCCGTGGTTTGTAAGGATGAAAGTCACTTTTGAATCCTCCACATCTTTCGGAAGATTGATCTCAAAGGTGCGGGTAGTCACACCGATTGTGTCGGTGGCGTTCTCCTTGTAATTATTGAAATTGACATTGCCGTGCTGTTCCTGTCGGCGAGTATATACAGGAATGAGGATATGGCCGTCAGATGAACCTTCCTTCTGCGGAGTGGTCACTAACGTTGCCGAGCCTTCGAACACATCGTTACGTCCGCGGCAACCTGTTATATTCTTATTCGCATCGTAAGGCACGCCGAATATGTCAAACTCAAACCAGAAGTCATATTTCTCCCGGAGAGCTTTGTCACGCAGCACGAGTTCGAGGTCGGGCAATACATAATTGAAGGGCACCTCGTTGGGCATACGGTTCTTATTCATGAACGGAGTTATGAAGCGGGCTATCTCTATGCGCTCCACATCTGCAAATTTGTAGTCTTTGCTTCCCTTCGGCACCAAGGCGATATTGGTGGCTCCTATACGGTCAAAATCATCGCACAGTGCGCCTATCGTCACTTCAAGTCCTACCTGAGAGCCAATCATGTCAAGCTGCTCGTCGGTAAGCCTGACTGCATAAAGCGAGTTGGAATGACGAAGAATGCCGTCTTCTTTATCGGCATCGTACACCTCAGACTGATAGCCGTCATAGAATACAGCCCTATCGAGGATGGGGATTCTTACAGAAAGATTGTCAGTCGAAGTCTCTGTGTCGGCTGCCGCTATGCCGGCTGCCGAAAAGGCAGTGACGGCCGCAGCTATAAGTATGGATTTCATCATGATGTCGGTTATTTTAGTGCAAAAATAAAGAAAAATACTGTTATATGCAACCCTCCGTAATGCCGCGCAAGCAATGACTTAACTATTTTGAGTCTATCTTAACATTTTTTTGTGTGATTAGGTCTTGGACGCCTCAAACAATAAGGACGGAGACCGCTCCGTTTTTCAAGTGACAGCCCAGTGGCCTGTGATAGGTGCCGTATGGTATGACCACTTAAGAGGGCAACGGTCATAACTTATGGAAATAAAAATGATGCAATGAAAGTAAGCCGAGCCGGATATATACTTATGACGACAGTTGTGGCGATTCTCGTCATGACTCTTTGTGCGTGTAAGACCACCAAACTGTCTGATGCCGACGCACAGTTGGAACGCGGGGAGTTTTTCGAGGCTTCCAAGTCATATCGGAAGATCTATAATCGTCTCACGAAGCCCTCCGAGCGTCCGCTGCGGGGAGAGGTGGCCTATAAGCTTGCCACCTGCTATCGTCGCCTTAATATGGCCTCGCGCGCTGCACCGGCTTATCAGAATGCCATACGTTATCAGTATCCTGATTCCATGGCTTACTATTGGCTTGGAAGAAGTTATCAGGCCGACGGAAAGTATAAACAGGCGATCGATGCCTACACCACCTTTATGGAGTGGCGGCCCGACGACCGTCTTGCCATGGAGGGAATCAGAGGCTGTCGCCTCGCTATCGCCTCCAAGGATGAGAAGAAGAGTCGTTACGTAGTGAAGAATGCGAAACTCTTCAACTCTCGACGTGCGGATTTCTCACCCATGTATTTCGACAAGAATTACGACATACTTTATTTCACATCGACCAATGAAAAGGTGACCGGTGAGAACAAGTCGGAAATCACCGGTATGAAGAAAGGCGACGTATGGTTTTCCAAAAAAGATGAAAAGGGGGAATGGCAACGTCCTGAGCCTGTGGAGGGAGAACTCAATACGGAGCTTGACGAGGGGGTAGTCTCCTTCTCGCCTGACGGCACGACGATGTATCTGACCCTCGCGCGACGTTCGCCCGCCTCCGACACCTCCGTCGAGATCTACACCTCACGCCGAAGCGACGCCTCCTGGAGTGCGCCCCAGAAGTTCGAGATCATATCCGACACTATTTCCGCTGTCGGTCATCCTGCCGTGAGTCCGGATGGCCAATATCTATATTTCACATCCGATATGCCCGGTGGCTACGGCGGAAAAGATATCTGGAGAATGGCTGTCAACGAAAGAAAAGGCACGCTTGAGAATCTTGGCCCGCAGATAAATACTCCGGGCGATGAGATGTTTCCCTATATGCGCAACGACTCCACACTCTATTTCTCTTCCGACGGTCATCCCGGTTTCGGAGGTCTCGACCTCTTTGTAGCTCGCCGCGATGCGTCCGGACAGCGTTGGAGTGTTGACAATATGGGGTTACCGATGAATAGTGCCGGCGATGATTTCGGAATCACTTTCGGTCCGGGCGAAAATGGTTTCTTTTCCTCCAACCGTGGCGACGGACGCGGCTATGATCATATCTACTCCTTCGAGCTTCCCGATCTGAAGATCACCATATCCGGATATGTGGTCGACAAGGATGATGAGCCGGTGCCTAACGCCGTGATACGTATTGTGGGCGATGACGGCTCCAATCAGAAGGAGGTGGCACGCGATGACGGCTCCTTCAGATTCAACCTCCAGAGAGGCGTGCGCTATGTGATGCTTGCCGGGGCTAAAGGTTATCTTAACGTGAAGCAGGAGTTTGAGAGCGACTCGGCCGAGGAGGATGCCGACTATGGCATCGACTTCGTATTGGCAGCCATCAACAAGCCGCAGGTGGTGGAGAATATATTTTATGATTTCGACAAGGCCACACTTCGTCCTGAATCCAAGACTGCACTTGACGAGATGGCGCAGATATTGCTAGACAATCCCAACGTCACGGTCGAGATGGCTTCCCATACCGACAGATGGGGTAGTGATGCTTATAATGAGAATCTTTCCGAAAGACGTGCGAAGAATGTGGTGGATTATCTCGTGGCTTCGGGTATCCCGTCGGGGCGTCTGTCGTGGAAGGGATACGGAGAGACCCGGCCCAAGACGGTCACCAAGCGCATCAACCGTGAGTTCCCGCAATTTCCGGAGGGTACTGTGCTCGATGAGGAATATGTTTCCTCTCTCTCCCCCGAAGATCAGGAAGCCGCTGACCAGATCAACCGTCGCACGGAATTTCAGGTCACATCCATTGACTACGAGATGTTCTGATTTCTCACGGGGGGCGGAAAATTTGCAGGGTCATGAAAATTTTGTAAATTTGCCGAAAATTGAATTCTCTATGGAAAAAGAGATTACTATCAATGGTCTCACCTTCGTTCCGTATATCAGTAGAGATGAGATACGCGAACAAGTGAGTCGCGTAGCCGGTGAGATACGGCGCGATTTGAGCGGATGCGAACCGGTGTTTCTGTGTGTGCTCAACGGCTCATTCATCTTTGCCGCCGACCTTATCAGAGAAGTCGGTATTGACGATTGTCATGTATGCTTCGTCAGATATTCCAGTTATGAAGGTATGAATTCGTCGGGAAAGATAAAGCAGCTTATCGGCCTCACCGAAGAGCTTGAAGGGAAAGATGTCGTGATAGTGGAAGACATTGTAGATACCGGCCTGACCGCCTCCAACCTTATGGACGATCTGCGCCGTCGCCGTCCGCGTTCTCTCCGGTTTGCCACCCTCCTGCATAAGCCGGAGTGCACCAAGACCGGATTCATCCCCGACTATGTGGCCTTCTCCATTCATCCCCGCTTTATCGTAGGCTATGGCCTTGACCTTGATGGGAAAGCCCGCAATCTTCCCGACATATATGTCATAAAGGAGGAGACAGAGGATAGATAATGGATTTTTATATTTAAGATATTTACGATATATCCTACTATACGCGTATGCTTAATCTTGTACTGTTTGGAGCCCCCGGTAGCGGCAAGGGGACCCAGAGCGAAAAACTTATTGAAGGATATGACTTGTTCCACATATCCACCGGTGAGGTGCTCCGCGATCATATCAAACGCGGCACGGAGCTGGGCAAGATAGCCGACAGTTTCATTTCAAAGGGCGAGTTGATTCCTGACGATCTGATGATCAGCATCCTTGACGACGTGCTCGAAAAGAATGCCGCCGATGTGGAGGGTGTTGTGTTCGATGGATTTCCCCGCACCATTCCTCAGGCCGATGCGCTTGAGAAACTTCTTGCCCGGAGAGGAACCGAACTTCATGCCGTGATTGGTCTTGAAGTCCCCGAAGAGGAATTGATGAATCGTATGCTGGAGCGTGGCCGTCTCACAGGTCGTGCCGATGATACGCCTGAAACCATCAAGAATCGTCTTGACGTATATCATCGCCAGACAATGCCTCTCCGTGACTATTATAATTCCAACGGTAAATATCTCGCCATCAATGGTCATGGTCGCGTAGATGATATTTTCGAGGACATCTCTACCCGAATCAAGGAAAAGACCGGAGCTGAAAGAAAGAGCAGATAATCCTGTGACGATAGTCAGATAGATTTAGAAGTTATACTGATTGTCTGCCTGATATCCTGAGTTCAAATAGCACCGGCATTACGCCCGGGACATAAACTCTTATCCGCTCCCCTTCAACAATCCAAAAGTATGTTGAAGGGGAGCGTTCCTTTTGTAAGTATAGCCCTGAGAAGCGAATGACAGACTAAACTAACTGGTAACTATTAATATAGGTTAAAGTATATGGTGCTTTAAAGGGGTAAAATATAATGTATGTTAAAAACAAGATAAAATTATATGTTGTATAACATTGTTTTGGAATATGTTTTGTAATTTTGCATTGAGTTTTTCATGGTATTAGATTTTAAGGTTAACACAGAGATTGGTTGTCGGGAGACAATCAATTTTTTTTTTGTCGTAGGGTCAAATACAAATTTATAGTTTTGTCAGCACGTTTATAGCTTTGTCAGCACGCGGGCTATGAGATTGCGGACATTTTCCCCGAATCTGACGCGATAGCTTTTGGATGCCGGATCGTAAGATTCCACAATGCCCTGACCGAAGACACGGTGGCTCACGGCAGTGCCGGCTGTCATCACCTCTTCAGCCATGTCGCCTAATTCGCCGTTGACCATATTCACCATGCTGCGTGTGCCCTCAAAAAGGGAGGGGTCGGGATTGCCCTCTACGGCCAGAATGCCGTCAGGCACTTCGCTTATGAAACGGGAGGGATATTTCAACGCTCCGGTGTCGTTCAGATACCCTTCGGATTCCGACAGATAAAGCATCCTCATCGCTCGCGTCACAGCCACATACATAAGTCGGCGTTCCTCCTCTTCGCCGTCCTTCCGTCGCTCACGTATTGTGCGGTGGCTGGGGAAGATGCCTTCAGTCAGTCCGGCCACGAACACAGTGTCAAACTCCAGTCCCTTTGACTGATGAATGGTCATGAGTTTCACCTTCTCCTTCACATCCTCAAGGTCGGAATTGACATAGAGGGATATCTCCTGAAGATAGGAAGTAAGATCGGCTTCCCCCTCCTCAAAGCGGGTGGCTTCAAACTCTTTCATTGAGTTTATAAGTTCCGACAGATTCTCCAGACGCTCCTCCTCTTCGTCGTTGCGGTAGAGACTTTCAAGACCGCTCTCTTTGAGCATCCAGTCAGTGAGTTCGGAAATTTTCATGATCGGAGCGCGTCTGCGAGCCTCCTCGATAAGCGTGATAAAGGCACGCAGGGCCGGTTTCACTCCGGAGCCATCCTCTCCGGCGGCTTCGCGCAAGGTAGTGAAGAGGGGAGTGCCGTTGGTCTCGGCAAGCGCGGTGAGCGATTCGAGCGACTTGCTTCCGAATTTGCGGGAGGGCACATTGACGATTCTCATGAATGCCATGTCGTCAGCGTCTGATGCTATGAGACGAAGATAGCTGATGACATCCTTGATTTCCCGCCGTTCGAAGAAACGCACCCCTCCCCACACAGTGTATGGAATCTGCCGGCGCAGCAGGGCTTGTTCGATCAGACGTGATGCGAATGATGTGCGATAGAGCACTGCGAAACTATTTGCGGCGGCTCCCTCCTTGATACCCTTTTCTATGCGATCGGCGATCATATCAGCCTCATCCCGTTCGCTTTTGGCATGATGATATACGGCCTGACGCTCGTTGAGCGCGCGGGTGTATAGCTCTTTCTTCACGCGGTTGGCGTTATTGGCTATTATCGGATTGGCCACATTGAGTATGTCGGGGGTCGAACGGTAGTTCTCATCAAGAATCACGTCAGTGTTAGCCTTGAAATCCACAAAAATGCGGGGGCAGGCTCCTCTCCATTCGTAGATGGCCTGGTCAGGGTCGCCGACTACGAAGAGATTGCCGTGACGCTCCTTGAGAATATTCAGGAGTTTCCAATCATCACCGCTGCAATCCTGCACTTCATCCACCATTATATAGTTCAATCTGTCTGTCCAATATTCGCGTGCATCGGGAAAATGATTGAGGATAAACAGAGTGAAATACAGCAGGTCGTCATAGTCAAGCGCATATTGCTTCAGTTGAAGCCGGATGTATCGGACAATGGCGTCAGGACAGTCCGAAGAACTGCCGGGCATGATATGGCGTAATATATAGTCGTCGGGGGCCATCCCCTTGAACCCGGCCACTTGCTTTAGAAATCTTTCAGCAGTGGTCTTCTTACGGTCTATTCCGAACTCCTGCATGGCCTGGCGGGCAAGCTGGCGGCAATCCTCCTCATCTATGACAAGGAATGTCTTGGGATATCCTATCCGATAGATTTCGCGTCGCAGAAATTTGACACAGAAGCTATGGATGGTGCAGACGAAGTCATTGATACTGCCGCGGTCCACCATGCGTGCAATGCGCCGTTTCATCTCCTGAGCCGCTTTGTTGGTGAAGGTGAGACAGAGGATATTACCCGGACTGATACCCAGTTCGTTGACGAGAAAGGCAAACCGATGAGCGAGCACACGTGTCTTGCCCGAGCCGGCTCCCGCCACTACTCTTACCTTTCCTTCAGTAGCCTCCACGGCCTTCAGCTGATTCTTGTTGAGCTCTGCCATTGCATATCGTTCGTTTACTGTGTAAATTTAAGAAGTTTTTTTCGTCCCTGCAAGAGTATCCTCCGGTGGCGGGACATGATAATATCTTTAGGATTGGATATATCGCTAAAAATTGCTAATTTTGCATATCTCTTAGAAACTTTTTCAAATCCTGCTACAACGTCATGAATCCATCGTCTGATCTTTTTTCGGGCTTCCCGGGAGAGGAGAACATTGAATATATCCCGTCGGCACAGGAGGCCGGCGAAATGCAGCATCCCGAGACGGAATTATCCGTGGAAAGAAATGTCTCTTCCGAAAGTCCGGACGAGGGATATGTTGACACCTCGGGGTCAGGCTCAGCCGCCGGGACATACACCGATGAGGCGATACAGACGCTCGAGGACAATGAGCACATCCGCCGTCGTCCGGGTATGTATATCGGTAAGCTCGGCGACGGTTCGCACGCCGAAGACGGTATCTATGTCCTGCTCAAGGAGGTGGTCGATAATTCAATCGACGAATTCAATATGGGTGCCGGCAAGCGTATAGACATTGATGTGTCCGCCGACGGTGTGGTGATGGTGCGCGACTACGGTCGAGGCATCCCGCTCGGTAAGGTGATAGATGTAGCCTCCAAGATAAATACGGGCGGAAAGTTTGACGACAAGAACTTCCAGAAATCCGTAGGTCTCAACGGTGTGGGTCTGAAAGCCGTCAATGCCCTTTCCTCCCACTGCACGGTGGAGAGTTTCCGCGATGGGGAGTCAGTGAGGGTAGATTTTGAGAAAGGGGAAGTGACAGAAGATTTCGGACATCGACCCACAAAGGAACCCAACGGCACCCTCGTGAGATTTCATCCTGACCCGACTCTCTTCCGCAACTACAGTTTCAATATGGAGTTTGTGGAGTCGATGGTCAGCAATTACACCTATCTCAACACCGGTCTGCAGATTGTCTTCAACGGAAAGAAATATGTGTCGCGACACGGTCTTCTTGACCTTCTGCGCGAGAATATGACCACTGACCCCCTCTATCCTATAATTCATCTCAAGGGGCATGACATCGAGATGGTGCTCACACACTCCGATAAATATGGGGAGGAATACTATTCATTCGTCAACGGTCAATACACTCCGCAGGGAGGTACGCATCTGACGGCCTTCCGCGAATGGATAGGACGCACCATTAAGGAATATTCCGGCAAGAGTTTCGAGTTTTCGGATATCCGCAACGGCATTGTGGCTGCCATAAGCATCCGCATTCAGGAACCTGTGTTCGAGAGCCAGACAAAAGTGAAGCTCGGCAGCAAGGAGATAGCTCCATACGAAGGAGCCATGACCGTCAATAAGTTTATCGGAGACTTCATCAAGAAGGAACTTGACGACTATCTGCACAAGCATCCGGAAGTGGCCGACGAATTGATTCGCAAGGTCTCCATGTCCGAGAAGGAACGTAAGGCAATGGCCGGAGTTGCCAAGCTGGCGAGGGAGAAGGCGAAGAAGGTTAGTCTGCACAACCGTAAGTTGCGCGATTGTCGCATCCACTACAATGACCCCAGGAAACCTGTACGCCGCGAGCGGGAAGAGGAGGAATCCGACCCCAGAGAGGAATCGGCTATTTTCATCACCGAGGGTGATTCAGCTTCCGGCACAATCACCAAGGTCAGGGATGCACGCACTCAGGCCGTGTTCTCACTGCGGGGAAAACCGCTCAACTCCTACGGCATGGCTCAGGATGTGGTCTATAAGAACGATGAGTTCAATCTCCTTCAGGCTGCCTTGAATATAGAGGAAGGAATCGAGGGTTTGCGTTATAATAAAGTGATCATAGCCACCGATGCCGATGTCGACGGTATGCATATCCGCCTGCTCATCATCACCTTCTTTCTGATGTTTTTCCCCGACCTTGTGAGAGAAGGCCATGTCTATATCCTCCAGACTCCGCTTTTCCGTGTGCGCGATAAGAATGTGTCGCGCAGGGGCAAAGGAAAAAAACGCCGTCAGACAAAGAAAAGCACGGAGGGTGAGGAGGAACAGCGCGACACCTATTATTGCTACACGGATGAGGAACGGGAGAAGGCCATAGCCCGCTTCGGAGCGAATGCCGAGATCACCCGATTCAAAGGTCTCGGAGAGATCAACGATGCGGAGTTTGCAGAGTTTATTGGCCCGGAGATGCGCCTTGACCCTGTCAGACTTAAGAAGGGCGACACAGTCGATAAGTTGCTTGAATTCTATATGGGCAAGAACACTATGGACCGTCAGAACTTCATTATCGATAATCTTGTAGTGGAGGATGACTCCCAGATATAATATTCCTGAAAAAGAAAATGGGAACAGCTGTCTTCGCCGGTAGTTTCGACCCCTTTACGGTGGGTCATGCCGATATTGTGCAACGTGCACTGCGCCTGTTCGGGAAGGTCATCATAGCCGTAGGTTATAACGAGAATAAAAGATATATGCTTCCCACTGACAGAAGGATAGCCGCTATTGCCTCCCTCTATGCCTCCGATCCGCGTGTGGAAGTATGTGGATACGAGGGTCTGACAGTTGATTTTGTCCGACGCACCGGAGCCGACTTTATTCTGCGCGGAGCAAGAAGCGCGATAGATTTTGAATTTGAGCGCACATTGGCCGACACCAACCGTGCCGTGGCAGGCGTGGAGACCGTGATTTTGTTCTCCCGTCCGGAATTGGCGTTTGTAAGCAGCTCGATGGTGAGGGAATTGATTCATAACGGTTATGATGTGACGTCATACGTGGCTGTGGCTGATTACCGATGAAATCGGTTGGCCGTAGGAAAAATTACAACAAATGAAGAAGATACTATTTATAGCAGCCGCCTCGATATTGGCGGCGGTGATCGCATCTACAGCGCAGAATCGTTTTGATGCGGGTCAGAAATTGCGTATGGCTGAGGCGGCGGTAGCCCAGCTGTATGTCGATACTGTCAATGAAGATAAACTCGTGGAGGCCGCTATACGGGGGATGCTCGAGGAACTCGATCCGCATTCCTCTTATTCCACTCCCGAAGAGACACGTGAATTTAACGAACCCCTCGCCGGTAATTTCGGCGGAATAGGTATAGTATTCAATATGTCATCGGATACTCTTTATGTTATCCAGACAGTCAATGGAGGCCCGTCGGAAAGAGTAGGAATGTTGGCCGGCGACCGCATCATAGAGGTGAATGACACTGTGATAGCCGGAAAGAAGATGAAGAACCGTGACATTATGCGCCGGCTACGCGGCCCGAAAGGCACGGATGTGGAGGTGAAAGTGCTCCGTCGCACCGGCAATGCCGCGGCCGACACGATTGATTTCCGAATCACACGTGCGGATATCCCTATCTATAGCGTTGACGCGGCTTATATGGTTGATCCCACCACCGGCTATATCCGTGTCAATAAGTTCGGGGCCGAGACCGCGAAGGAGGTTCGCACCGCGATCCGCGATCTGAAGAAGAAAGGCATGAAAGATCTTATGCTTGACCTGGTTGACAATGGAGGCGGATATCTTCAGGCTGCAGTGGAGATTCTGGGTGAGTTCCTAAGCCCAGGATCGCTCGCTGTCTATACCGAAGGACTTAATTCTCCACGCCAGAATCTAAAGGCCGGCCCCGGAGGATTGACCCCGCTTTTCGATGAGGGAAGACTTGTCGTGATGGTCAATCAATATTCGGCTTCTTCATCCGAAATCACCTCGGGTGCTATCCAGGATTGGGATCGCGGTCTTATAGTGGGTAGGCGCACTTTCGGCAAGGGACTTGTGCAGCGACCCATTCCCTTCCCTGACGGCTCAATGATTCGCCTCACCACCGCCCACTACTACACTCCCACGGGTCGGGATATTCAGAAACCATACACCAAAGGCGACCAGAAGGCATACGAGAAGGATATTCTCGATCGATTCAATAGCGGAGAACTTATGCACGCAGACTCTGTGAAATATGTTGACTCCCTGCGAACGGAGACACTGCGTAATCATCGTGTCATCTACGGTGGAGGCGGAATATATCCCGACAGATTTGTCCCGCTTGACACGACTGCAAACACCAAGTACTATAGAAATGTCGTGGCGAAAGGAGCCCTCAACCGCTATGCTATTGATTTTGTCGACTCTCATCGCAAGGAGCTTAAACGCAGGTATAAAGACGGAGATGCATTTGTGAAAGGATTCGAGGTGGATTCTCTCATGCTGCGTTCTCTCTATGATATGGCTGAAGCCGACGGCGTGGAGTATGACGCCGATCAGGCAGCTCTCAGTCAACCTCTTTTCAAGACAGTGCTCAAAGCTCTTATCGGAAGAGACATATATGATAATGCCACATACTTCAAGGTAATCAATATCGACGACCCGATTTTCAAGGCCGCCTACGACTTGATTCGTTCTGACGATTACACCCGTTTGCTGGAGGGGGAATAAATGTGAATTACCGACAGATACCCATGAAAGACATTGACACAAGCCATAGAACCGACATTGTGCGTTCTCTTTCCGGGAGACGGCTCCGGAGTCTGGCAGGAGTGCTTCTTATAGGAGGAATGGCTATACCGGCCTTTGGGCAGGGTGTGCCTAAGTTTCGTCATGTTTCGCCGGAATCAGCTGCGGAACACGCCGTAAATGATCTTCCTGAAAGTCTTGCCGATGAGAGGGAAAAGCCGGAAGAAGACATAATTGAGGCCCAACCGGATTCTCTTCTTCCGCGCAGCGTAGAGGAGATACTGGCGTCTGTCCCCGCATCCTATCCCTATCTGAGGTATCCGCTTAAGGCGTCCGGACCGTGGGTTATCTCCGGTTATAGGGCGTTGCATTCACGTCAATTTTCTTTACCGGCTGCCGACATGAAGAGCATTCTCGGCAGACGCTCCACGACCCACGATCGTCTGGTCGCTGTGGCTGTTGTCGCTGACACACTGTCTTCCGCCACATCCGATATTGTTCAGATTGAGCCGGCCTTGTCTGCCGATTCCATTGCAGGGGAAGGAACTCCGGAATATGCCCTCGAATGGCAATACTCCTATCTTAGTGATGATGATTTGGCCGAACTTCCTCCTGTGGCCAAAGGCGACTATATGCCCGGTTGGCTACGTGAGGCTATAGCCAACGACAGGATGCAGGACGATGCCATATATCGGGTGATGATGGCCGATCCTTACACAATAGAGTATGCCCGGTGGGATCTGCCGGAGCCTCCGTCGCTCCCGGATGACGACCGTACTTTCCTCGGGTTTCTCCGCAAACTACCCATGCCGGAGATCGACCCTTCAAAGACGGTGATAGAAGGGGAATCGTTCGGCCGACGCAACTGGCTTCATGTGCTCAACACAGGTCTGCAATTCTCGCAGGCTTATTTTTCCCGCAACTGGTATCAGGGTGGCACCGACTATCTCTCTCTTCTTTTTAACTTTCTATGGGATGTCAGCCTCAATCAGGTGTATCATCCCAACCTGATGCTGCAGAGTGTTGTCAGTTATAAATTGGGTGTCAGCACCACTCCACGCGGATCGCTCCATAAATATCAGATCTCCGCCGATGCCTTTCAATGGAATTTCAAGGCCGGTGTGAAGGCTTACACGAAGTGGTTCTACTCTTTCACCGGTCAGTTCAAGACACAGATGCTCGTGAGCTATCCTTCGGATTCCGATATACGCACAGCCTCTTTCCTCTCTCCGGGAGAGTTTAATATGGGTCTTGGTATGACTTTCAATCACGCCAACAAGAACAACACCTTCAAGTTGTCGCTTTCAATATCTCCACTCTCCTACAACCTCAAGACCTGTATCGACGACAATATAGACCGCACTCAATTCAAGATCACCCCCCCTTCTCGCACAGTAAGCGAGATCGGTAGCAATCTTGAGTTGACCTACGAGTGGCAGCTCCATTCCAATATCCTCTGGCGTTCACGTGCTTTCGCCTTCAGCGACTATAAATCTCTGCTCGGTGATTGGGAGAATACATTTGAGTTTGCCGTCAACCGCTTTCTTTCCACTCAATTCTATTTCCATCTGCGCTACGACACTTCCACTCCCACCACAGTGCATACCGGTTGGGGGAAATGGCAGTTTAAGGAGTTTCTCAGCTTAGGATTCAGCTATACATTCAATACCAAACCATGAATCCCTCTTTGCGGAGACTTACACTCATCTTCTCCTTGTCTCTCCTGGGGGCGATTTCCCCTGTTTCGTCTGCAACTGTCGGAGAGTCTCCTCTGGATCTTGAGGAGGCTATGAAGCTTTGTGACAACCGTCCCCTGCAACCGGTGGAAGGAATATGGCGACTCCCCTCCGAGAATATGATTGTTGCCGTCTTTGCTGAAGAGGAGAGGGGAGGGGAATACGGTCCCCGCAAATATATGGTGACTGTGGTTGATACGCCGGATGTAAGCCTATGTCCCGGCGACACTGTGGGTTGGCTCAGTAGTGCCGGAAGTGTCGGAAAATATGAGATGCAGCTCTTCACACGCCGTGGCCCTTCTACTCTGATGCGTCCGGCGCGTCTGTTGGCCGAGCTGTCAGCAGATGAAGCCTCAATGCGTCTGAAAGCGGAGAAATGGACAGTCAAGATCGGCACGCTCCCCTTCATGCGTAGTCTCTGGAGAATAGTGAAATTGCGTCATGATGATCCTTTGCGAGATATGGAACCTCCGATGCTCCGTATATATCCCTCCCATTCCGGACACCCCGGAGGGGAAGAACGTGTGAGATATTTATAAGCCCCGGGCAATAAGAGATGTTTAAAATTAATCCGAAGATAAAATTGTGGTTGCCGATACCGAGGGCTCCTATGGCCGCTTTTATGATGGTGTCAGTAGCCGTTACGACGGCTACCGGATGGAGCGAACCGCGGAAGGTGGCCACAACTATAAAAAATCCTTCCAAGAAGGAGATAAAGAAGAAGAGAATTCCGGACAAAAGGAATATTATTGTCAGCGGTAGCGATTCGTTATATTGGACGGCAAATGTGCTCTTTCTTGGTTTTGACAAACAGTTGAACACCTCTGTAGAGAGTTTTCATGTCAAAAACTTGAGTGATAGAGCTATCAGGGACTTCACGATAGAGATCACTTACACCGATCTTTCCGGACGTATGCTTCATCGCAGAAAGGAGAAAATCACCACAGAGATACCCTCGCTCGAGACCCGAAAGATCGACTTGAAGAGCTTCGACACCCAGCACAGTTTCTTCTATCGTCTGAGCAACCCTCCTTCGCGCCAAGCCACCCCCTTTGATGTCAGTATCCGTCTGCTTTCCCTCCATGTCGGAAACTAACTTTCTATGAATACGGTAAGTAGCTACTTAAATAACAGGCATAAGCTTGGAGAAGGCAGGATATGTAGGAGAGGGATCGGAGATAGCAATAGATATAAAAAGAGCGAGACGCATTGCGTCTCGCTCTTTATTCATCTTATTCTGATGGAGAGGATGAAATTTACTATCAATTAGCCTTGTGGGGCTCAACATTGATGAACTTGCGTCCCTCTTTGCCGGTAGTGAAAACTACCACGCCGTCGATAAGGGCGAAGAGAGTGTGGTCCTTACCCATGCCCACGTTGAGACCGGGGTGATGCTGTGTGCCGCGCTGACGCTTGATGATGTTGCCGGCTTTGCAAGTGGAGCCACCGAAAATCTTCACGCCGAGGCGTTTGCTTTCTGATTCACGGCCGTTCTTCGAACTGCCGACACCTTTTTTATGTGCCATATCTCTTTAAGCTTTTTCGATGTTTTTGACTAAAACTTTAGTGAACTGCTGGCGGTGGCCGTTCTTACGGCGATAGCCCTTGCGACGCTTCTTCTTGAAGACGATCACTTTCTCACCCTTTACGAGGGGCTCGAGCACCTCACATTTTACCTTTGCACCTTCCACGGCAGGTGCACCGACCTTAACGTCGCCGTCGGCATCGAGAAGAAGCACCTTGTCGAAAGTCACTTCCTGACCTTCCTTCACTTCCTCGCCGAGATGGTGGACATACACGAACTTGCCTTCCTCGACCTTGAACTGCTGTCCCTTAATTTCTACAATTGCGTACATTTTGTAAATTGGAAATTATTCGATCCGTAAGGCGGCTCCCGTTTCTCGGTTAGCTCTTCATTCTGCCTTGCCGGAATTAGCGCGACAAAATTACAAAATTTTTTTTACACCACCAAATCTTCTTCCTCATTCCTTTTGGTCGCGCCATTCGGTTTTGTCAATGGTTTCTATGATGAAGCAGGAGATAAACACCGCGATAATGGCGTTTATCTCCTGCTTTAGTTGAGGTCAGCTTCCCTCTTGTCAGTTGCGGATTCGCAGTGAATGCGTTGATTCAGGGGTGCCGAGTGTCACGATATAGATGCCGTGGCTGAAGCGTGTGAGGTCGATCACATCACCGGTGCCCATTGCGCGGTTTGAGAGATATACCCTTCCTTCGGCGTCGCAGATGCTTACGGTGCAATCGCCCTTCAGGGTGATATTTCCCTGGCCAAGGGTGACAAGAGACTCTGCGTCAGCTATCGGATCGATGCCGAGTGATATATCCTTCTTGTAGACAAACTCCGACTCCGGAGAGTCAAGCATCCCATCGGCTCTGGCGATAGCACGAATGTGCAGATCGGAAGTGTCGGCGTAGTCAAGCCAGCGGATAGGAGATTCATACTCCATCGCTGTCTCACTCTCAGCCGGATCTGTGCCGTCAAGAGTATAGAGTATCACGGCTCCGGGGGTGGCGGTGGAAAGCTCTATATCTAAGTCGGGGGTAAGAAGCTCATCAGTGGAGAGCGAGGACTCGGGTGCCGCACACGGATCAGGGGGAAGCGAGAATGTGATGACACTCTCGGCCTTCGCCGCTTTCGAACCTTCCACACCGATAAGAACTTTAATTGCTCCAGGCAGTTCGCCGCGTATGGTGACTGTAGCGTTGCCTTCGGAATCCGTCACAGCCTCACCGTCCACGACTGCTATCGGAGAATCCAGCTCCACAACCAGGCGTCTTCCGGCAGCTGCCTCTCCGGGCAGGATATTGACGGGGAGGGTGATATCCATGCCGACATATCCCTCTGCTTCCGCCGGAATCTCGATGGCGGATATTTCGGGCTCGATGTCAAACTCCTGAGTGAACTCACTCTCGAGCGACACTCCGGCATAGCTGCAAATTCTGGAGGCGAGTGTCACGTTGACAGCGTCAGCCTCAAAGGGAGCGTCAGCCTCAAAACGGAGCACTCTCGTATATGAGTATCCTTCGGGAGTGGCCTCAGGGTCTACAGCTATCACCTTTCCTTCCACAAGCTTGCCTCCGGCTGTCACGGCGACGTTGCTCTCCGTGAATCGAGCCGGATCCATATACTTGTCGAAAGTGACTTCCACAGCCTGCTCGTAAGCCTTCACTTCCTGAACCGCAGGAGCCGTAAACTGAATCAATCCTACATTCACGTCAAGCTGCGGCGGAGGCACAGGCAACCACTCGGTGGCGGCAGCCTCATAACCTTCTTTCTCAAAACGTACCTGCCATTCGCCGGATGGCACGTCCCACTGATACATACCGTTGCTGTCCGTGAAAAGGGGATTCTGCTGAGCGTATGCCTCGGCATCCCAGCGTATCACCTTCTCATACACATCGCCATACATATCCTCGGCCCACTCCTTATAGAAGATAGTGGCCTGCACACCTTCAAGTCGGTTGGAGGGGACGGCTTCGTAGACGTAGCCCGAAGGGTCTATGACGGGCGTCACATCCGGACAACGCAGGGAAGAGGAGCTTCCGGCCGGAAGTGTAGAGGCTTCCACTGTCTCATCCGTGGAGTAAATCACTTTTACATTGACCGGCAGACGGTTGATGTCATTGAACCCCACGGCGCATACCCACGCATCCTGCGAGGGCAGATATTTGGAGTCCATGCGTCTCACCGAGCCATCGGAGAGATAGATAAGGAAGTCAAGACTCTTCACCTTAGTGGCCGCACCATCGCGGAAGATCGCCTTGAAGGTGAACATATCCGTACCGGGCCAGTAGGTATAGGAGGAGGGCGCGCTTGTGGCATCCACAAGATTGAAATCCACGGTCGTACCGCCGTTGATCATCAGTACATCGGTGAGCTGAGCCCACTCCGGGTCATACACCGTGCGGACGGTGGCAGTCTTATATTTCGTGCCGTCGGAGGCGGTGATGTCTGCCATGATCCTATGCTCGCTTCCGGTGCCGGGATCCGTGAGGTCGAATGTCAGACGCCACTCTCCGTTGGTCAGCGAACGGGCACGTCCTACCGGGATGTCGTTGTCATACACCTTCACTTCGCTGAGCGGAGTCGCGTAGCCGCGCACCGTGATGCGCGGAATATAAGTATAGTCGGGAGCCGACAGGGTGAAGTCGGCCACTGTGAGCAACTGCGAACCTATGGGTTGCGACACTCTGTCGCCTTCATACATAAACTCCACACTGCCGCCGATACGCCATTCGCCGCTCTTGAGTCCTTTGACACAAAAACGGGGAGAAGCCTCTGTCAGTGAAGTCTCGACAATAAGCTTACCGTCCTCGATAGTGGCAGGCACTGTGCCGCGCTCGGGAACGAGCAGGGAGTTGGCTACATATTCCACCCCCTCGGGGAGAGTGAAGGTCAGTGTCAGTCTGTCGGCCGATGTGGCATACTCCGGAAGGATTTCCACCAGCGAGCGCACGGTGACAATCTGGCCTGCCGTCACAGAACTCTTGTTGAGAGCAAGCATCGTCGACGGTCCGGTGTAGCAGAAGCGGCTTTCATCAAAGTCAGGCACAGTCTGCATATCAACCACGGAGATATAGCCATCTTCAACCTGAGTCGAGGCCTTGATATAATCCACACCCTCCGACAGACGGCTGTTTTCAAGCTCGGAGAGGGTGGCGGCAGAGGCAAACACCGTGGCGTCCTTCATGGCCACAGCGGTGTAATCGCCGGCCGGGAGTGATGTGAAGACAGCTTTTCCATCGGCTGATATTTCCGTGCGACCCACCAGCGACCCTTTGGCATCGTAGAGAATAGCCACCGGAGAGTCGGTCTCAACTCCTTCGAAATGAAGTTCCAGATCGCCGTCATGCAGGAAGCGGAACACAGCTTCATTCATCATGTCAAGTCCATTGACGGTCACAGTGACCGGATTGAGAGAATTATCACGGGAAGTAGCGACAATGCGGGCGTCCTGACCTTCCGGCTCGACACCGAGCAGATTCAGATAAGAATTGCGCACGCGATAGTCGGGCTCATTTAATGTCTGGAGATCGGTGATGGCAAACCCTATGTTGGAATAATCGTCATAGCTCTCGAAGACATGATTCTCTCCACGATATACATTCTTTGCCGTGAGCATCTCGAGATGAATCCGCGCGCCAAAGATTATGCTGTTGAGTCCTATGACCGAGTTATTGCACTGGAGAGGATTCTCGAAAGGAATGACTTTCTCGATCATGTCGACATATCCGGCAGTGAGCGATCCGGGGAAGCCCTTGACAGCTTCAATGGAGAATACACCCTCTTCGCGGGCGCGTACGGTTCTTGTCATAATCTCTCCATTTATATCCTGCTCCAAGATGATGAAAGCTCCTACGAGTCTTTCCTTCTCGATTTCGTCATACACATATCCGGTGATTGTTGTCGTCTCAACGGGCATCACCTTGATGCTGATGGTGTTGTCTCCGCCAGTCACATCGTAACTTCCGGTGAGAACAGGCTGGATATATCCGAGACGGAACTCCGACGAGGGGATAATCTCGTAGCTCACTGACTGTCCGGCAATCAGACCGCCGAGAGAAGCGCCGGAGGCAAGGAATGAATTCTTATCGTTAAACCAGTTCACTTGCACCTGCTCCGTAATGTCGCGTCCGTCCTCATTGTCGATCAGACGGATAGTAGCCTCACGAAGCGGCTCGAGCTGTTCAAAGGTATATTCCATTCCTGAGGCCGCAATCTCGAAGTCGGCATACTGACCCACGCACTTTCCGCCTGGAGCCATGACATAGAGCGAATACTTGTCGCCGGCAATAAGATTGCCGAAGATATATCGGGTGCGATTGGGAGTCACCACCAGTCGGCGTGTCTCTCCGGTGGCGAGATTCGCGAGCTGCAGCGAAGCGTTCTCATAGCTCTTGGAAGCCGGCAGATTCACGCTGAGCGCGGTGGTCTCGTCATCGAGAGTGAGAATCTTATAATCCTTCCATATCTCGCTGCTCTCATAGAGTTCGAGTGAAGATGAAAACACTTTCACAATCATGGTCTGCGGCACCCCTTCAAACGAATTATAATCCACAGTCGGGGGCATCGAGGCATAGCATGAGAGTTCACTGAGATTCTCACATCCGCTGAAGGCTCCATACTCTATACGGGTCAGAGAAGCCGGAAGAAGCACGCGTGTCAGAGCTTTAAGCTCGGAGAAGGCATACCATCTTAGGCTCTCGGCTCCATAAGTGCGGCTGAAATCGGCATCGGTGAGATTGGAGAGATTGCGCACACAGTTCATGTCGTAATCATCTATCGCGCCGATAACGGTGAGTGTGTTCACAGCCTCGTAGTTATCTCCCACAAGCTCGCTTATCCGGCTCCAGAGATTTCCTTTCTCAAAATCATCGATCACCAGATCGCCGGTGGCCGGATTCCAGTTATTGGTGCCAGGATCACCGGGATTCCGGGGATTATAGACAAACTGAGCGGTGTAGGAGAGGTTCCTGTCGCCCATTTTGATCTCCATTTCCGGATTCACAGATATGATACGTCCGTTCTCCTTCCAGCAGGAGAATTTATAGTTCTGTGAGGGATAAGCATACACGGTGGTCACCTCCCCCTCCTTCATGAGGAAGTTGGAGTTATAGACATTGCCACCCGAAGAGGGGGTGCAATAAATATTTACACGATGGGTGTAGCCGTCGAAGAAGGGGTCTCCGGGGTTTGCAGGGTCATAATGATCGTTGCGGTCATACCATGCGGTGAGAGTCACGTTGCGGGCTGGCATTTCATAGTAGAAACTCATCTCCGTACTCACCACTTCGTCGCCTTCCATCCAGCAGCGGAAGTCATAGCCCACATGGCTCGAAGCGGAGATATGGATACCCTCTCCGAAATTACGCATGGACGACCCGGCGGGGCTGACCCCTCCCAGGCGGGAGGGGGCGGCTCCGATGGTCAGTCGGTAAGCGGCATTGGGATCGGGAGGATTGGAAGGGTCGTAGCCCTGTCCGCTTCCTCCGCTCAAGGCCCATGCACACGTGATCGACACGACGGCCAGCAGTATTAATATTAATTTTTTCATTTCTGTAAGCAAATCTTAGCTGATCAGCGATACTGACCGGCGGCTCAACGGATATTGATTTTCTTTATTGTCTCGCCGGCCTTCACCACGTATACTCCGGTGGGGAGTTCAATACTGAAGTCCTTGCTTCTGGTGGATGCCATGATCACACCGTCGGCAGCTGTGACGCTGATTACCACCTCGGCAGGAGCCTTCACGAAGAGTGTGCCGGCTTCGGTGGTGATGACGGTGGAAGCTGCGATGGTTTCTTCCACACCGGTCTCGACCGATCTGCGGAGCTCGAGTGTGAATCTGCTTTCATCTTCGCCGGCCTGAGCTGTGAAGGCGTAGGGCACGGAAGTGATATCGGCAGATATGCCGGTGGTGTTATCTGTGAGGATAGCTACATAACCCTCGATGTCGCGGCCGTCGATAGCGATGCTGTAAGAACCGCTTCTGCCGATACGCACACCTAAGGTGTAGACGCCTTCTCCGTAAGGACGTTCGTCGATTGCCATACGGGCATTGCCATTCATCACGAAGATCTGAGGCATCGCGCTTTCAGAAGTCATGAATTTAGAGGCATCACGGCTGGATTCGTAAGCTTCCGAAGCGGCCTCGTTGATGACGAGACGTGTGCGGTCTGACATATTCTCACCGCTAAGCGAGATATTGAAAAGAGCACGGGTTTCCTCACGGCGGGCCTTTCGGGCGGGCATCAACGCCGGGTCTGTGGTGTCATCGGTTATCTCGATAGCTTTGGCATCATTCTCCGAGTGAGCGCGTCCACGTCTGTCGAGACGGAGCACGTCGCCGCCGTCAGTCTCCTGGAGCTGAACGAAGAATGCCTGGAAGGGAGCGAAGGCATATTCATCATCCACGGGAGAATAGGCATTGTAGGTGTTGCCGTCCCATACTGTCACGGGAGCGTCAAAGTCAAGCGCACGCAGAGAAAGATAAGCGGGATAAGAATTACCGGTGAGATTCCAATGGGCATTATGAGCGAACTCGGAGGGGTAGCTCTTAAGGCTGATATTGGTGTCGTCGGCGTTGAAGAGGCCGCTGTTGTCATCAGCGGGACGGAATGTGAACTGCACCTCCTGACGATTATCCATCGAGCAGTGGAAGATATAGCCTTCACCGGCCTTGAGGATCTCATTATCCTGCATATTTACCCAAGTATTGCCGGAAAGAGAAGCACGGTCTTCACCCGAATAGCGGCGAACCACCCAGAGAGCATCATCCTCCACCTCAATTTCGCTGACCTTGACATCAAAAGGCAGACAGATGAAGTTCCATCTTTCGGTGTCAAGAGCGAAAGAGAGTGTGAACTCTTCAGCCGTTACGGTAGACTCCGGAATGACGGTAGCACCATAATAGCCCATGGAGCGTATGTCCCGATTAGACTCATAATCATAATAATTATTATAATCCGTATGTCCGGATAGGGAGAAGGATTTAAGCGGGAGATCGGTCTTACGTTTTACGGTAAGATGACCATATTTGCTTGAGTCATAGTGGTTATTCATACCGACTTCAAATACGGCATCCGAAGTCAGACCGGTTTCACTACGGAGAGTGAAGTCACGATCAAGATACACATAATTCAGATCCTCCTCCATGGGACGAATATCCTTGGCATTTACCCAGGCATCACTGAGAAGATATTCATTGTAGGTCAGATTGGGAACATACACGATAGCATTCTTTAAATCTTCACCCCAAAAATACGAAGAGTTAGTAGGGAAGAGGGGTTTCCAAATAACCTCTTTAGGATAGGTGCCGCTTAAAAAATCGCCATTCCAATTATCTATATAAGGAGAGTTTTCAACAGTAATTTTAGATATACCAACTCGATTGGAATTCTCGTCATAGCGGTATGGTGTGTAAAATACACGGCTTCCAGCATTTACAAGGCTTGATGGGATAATTAATTCGTTGATAAAGTTATTATCAAATATTTCGTTACCAAGCTTCTTAAGATTATTAGAGAAGATGACGGTCTCAATATTGGTATTATTGAAGACATCAGATTCTATTTCTTCAACATACTGTAAATCTGCTTCTTTTATTCCGGTATCCCTGAATGAATTATAACATAGTTTTTTTAAGGTTGAAGGAAAATTGACTTTTGTTAGATTCCTATTTTGATAGAAAGCGTGTGATCTAATTATTTCCAAACCTTCATTGAGAGTTATCTCTGATANGGTTGTACATTNGTTAAAAGAANACTCTCCAATCTCCTTCAAACTNTTNGGGAAATTGATTTTCTCAAGCGANGTGCAGTTNCTAAAGGCGTTNNCTCCGATTGTTTCTATTCCTTCCGGCAGGACTACTTCGCGAAGGTATTCCAGCTGATTNAGNCCNGACACNGTCTTNAGNCCGGTTGTGNNCTNAGAAAGGTNNAGAATCTCAAGGTTGGGCATACGGCGGAAGATGCGGAGGTCTTCNTCGTTNGGNGTGCCNGACACNATCACATATTTNACNNTTTCAAGATTCTCCACAAGNTTNACNATCTCGGANGCAAGCGTNCCGGGNTCNTTTACATTTACNTANACNGGAGNNNGNGGTTNCTNCGAACGNACCACNATNGTNTATGANGTGTAATGATTCTTTATNTANTCNCTGTANGAATTNATAGAGATGACTCNGGAACCCATGCGTAAATCTTGCCATTCGCATNNTNGTCCATNGNGATANNGGGNACATTGACACTATCGAAATGGAAATTACGCACGTTGGTCTGGAANTTACCGGTCCAGGTGATNGACTCGATGCATGAAGGGATACATATATCGGAGAGCAGGAAATCCTTTTCCTCCACACCATCGGGAATGGGGAAGGAGGTCTCGATGCCGCCATTTACGATGTCATGGTGGAAACGTGCGTCGGTTATGTCAAAGTCACCGTTGATCGCTGTCGGATTGACCATGTTGGAATTCCCCCAACTCTGAATGAGCTCGATCTCATCTGTCGAGATATAAGCGGGTATTGTTATGTNGTTATCCGTTGCATTTTTTGTCTTGACACCACAGAGATATGCGTTGGAGATTCTGTATTCTCCGGAGGGTGTCTCGGAATACGCGTCATAGTTATCCNCCGTCCANTCGAGGTGATATCCGTAGACAATCCCGTTTTCATCTTCGTANGTGTAATTTGCCCCGTANATGCCGCTCTGTGTGTTTNGCTTCAGCGATTTACGCTGGATAGAGTAGTGGGCGGTCAGCTGTTCGGTTGGAGTGTTGCCTACGCAGGTCCAGAAGCCGGAGGGAATAGTGAGATCGTGAGAATCTTGTGTCTTATCGATTGAGACTGAGCTTAAATCAAATATCCATCTGCCATACTCATCAAGTGTCGGGACTATTTTATAAGATTGTCCATCTACAGTAATAGTGCAGTTGTCGGGATCTGTGATCTCAGCATCGGAGGGAAGATTGGCTACTGTGACGATTTTGGGAAAGTCAATTAAACTGCTACTTCTCGGAAGGATCTCCAAGGGATCAGCAACTACATTTTCTTTCATCACNGGAACAGTCTCCCTGACCGGGTCGGAGGGAGTCTTCATGCCGGGTGCGTCGCCTGTGGCGAGCGATGGCAGGACGATTAAAGTCGCCGAAGCCAATATGCCTCCAGCGACTATCGTCGATANGAAATTCTTTTTCATGAAAAATGAAATTATTGTTGTTGTGTTGTAAGTGTCTGTTCTTTTCTGAAAAGNAGAGCCACGGCCAGGGCAGCTATTCCTTCGCCACGTCCGGTGAATCCCATCTTCTCGTTGGTGGTGGCCTTGACCGAGACATCCTCGGCATCTATCCCCATCACATCGGCAAGCGCATCGCGCATAGCCTCGATATGTGGTTTGAGTTTTGGAGCTTCAGTAATGATNGTGATGTCCACATTTCCGGGTTCCCATCCTCGTTCGCGAATCATCGCGCAGACGGCACGCAGCAGATTCTTGCTGTCGGCACCCTTCCACTTCGGGTCGGTATCGGGGAAGTGAAACCCTATGTCGCGCAGGGCGACGGCTCCGAGAAGAGCATCNCACAACGCGTGGATTGCCACATCTGCATCACTGTGGCCTTTAAGACCGAGTTCATGAGGCACCCTTACGCCACAAAGCCATAGCTCTCTGCCGGCTTCAAAACGATGGCTGTCATAGCCTTGACCAATCCTGATATTACATTTCATGGTCGCAAAATTAGTGAAAATTATGGAAAATACCCCCTTTGGGAAAGCATAGTTATGAGGGGAAAGNGCCGTGGCGTGATTATCGGTTGCGTTTGCCAAGCAGATCCTTAAGNCCGTCCATATCAAACGACAGTGTGAAGCGTAAAGTCTGGTCGAGCGGAGAACTTTGTGCCGTCGCCANCATATAAGAGGCATCCAGCCGCACTACATTCAGCGAGAAACCCGCACCGAAAGCGAAGTAGGAACGGCCACCTTTATTGGCGTTTTCGTAGTTNTAGCCGGCACGCACGAAGAACTGTTGGTTGTAGGCATACTCCGCACCGAAAGCTACATTGATCTCCTGNAACTCCTCTTTGAAACCACCGGGTGCGTCGGAGAAGCTTTTGAAGATACCGCTGATNGGCGACATNGTCTGCCATTTTTCCACAGCNTCATCGTANGCCTGTTCTCCTTCGGCGGTGTCGGTGTCAAAGTCNTTGCGGCGAGGCTTGGTCGGCACGAGCAGTTTGTTGAGGTCGAGACCCAGTGACAGCGTGTTGTAGTCGGCAAGCGGAAACATAAACATCGCTCCGAGCCTGAGATTGGTAGGCANGAAGGCATAGTTTGCGCCATGGTCGTAGCTCACCTTCGTACCGATATTGGATATGTCATAACCCCAGGAGAACTGACATTCGTTGCGTCCTATCATGGGATAGGTGGTGTAATAACCCGACACATCGACAGAGAAGGCACTTGCCGCGGAGTTGGTCTGTCCGGAATATGTGTCTTCGTAGGAGAGGTCGGAAAGGATATAACGCAGCACGACGCCCATGGAGTATTTCTCCGAGAGCTTGCGCGAGTAGCCGATGTCGAAGGCGAACTCGTAAGGATTGATGGTCTGGACGGTGCTGCCGATATCGCTGCCGCTCATCTGCACCTCGCCGAGTGAGAAATATCGGAAGGAGGCCGAGAGGGCCTGATTGTCGCCGCCACCGAATTTCCAATAACCCGTCAGGTCGGCGAGAAAGATATCGTTGACAATCTTGCGGAGCCACGGGGTGTAGCTTATGGCGAGGCCACCCTGAGAGTAGGCAAAGGCATACTTCGAGGGATTCCAGAACTGGGAGTTCATGTCGGGGTCGGTGGCCGCACCGAGATTACCCATGCCGCTACCTCTCGCATCGGGGGTGATGCTGAGGGTGGTCACACCGGTATTCACGGGATTAAAATCGTTGTCCTTTATATCGGAATCGGCGGCGTAGCCCGATGCGAAGGCTCCGGCAAGGAGTGTGGCGAGCGCGCCTGTGCGCAGGTCAGTTGAAAATCTCATATCCTTTAAACTGATAAAAGGGGGTGTTTATTGCACGGTTTTCCCTATTACCGGCACATAAATCATAGCCGAGTGCCGTCCGCCGACACTGTTGCGCCCTTCGCGAAGCACGGCTTTGTAGAGTCCCGGGGCCACACGGTGTCCGTCGGCGTCTGTGAGATCCCATCTTGCGGTCTCTCCTTCGGCCGTTATGGCAGTCACACGTCGTCCGTCAGGACCCGTTATGATGATGGAGGCATTCTCCGGCATCCCTCCGGTTAGGAATATAGCTTCCTCACGAGCCGCTTCCCCTTCAAGCCGCAGGGATAGAAGATTCTCTTCTCCAAGCGTGAAGGTGAGTTCGCTGGCCGAAAGATTGCCATCGATGTCTGTGATTTCAACTCTGGCGGTGTGAGTGCCGTCCGGAAGCCAGTCTACNGGGATGTATTTGGAATATCCTTCCGTNTCGGGTAAGAACCTGGTGATGGCGGAACCTCCGATACGCGTTGATTTNCCGTCGATCATAAGCCGGAACATTGTNNTCAGACCGCTGTATGAAGTGTCGAGACCTTCATTATCGGTGACAGTGACGTTCAGGCATTTCAGAGCGGGGTCGAAACTTAATTCCTCTATGACGGGGGCCACAGGATCAGGCCGACGGGTCTCCGAAGAGAGAACCGGATCAAGAGGAATCATCACCGTGGAGGCGGCTCCGAGNCGCANGTTGGAATCGTAAGCGCAGATATGCAGCTGCGCCTCTTTGCCGGCCCACGAAATCATATCNCCGGGCACTTTGATCGAGAAGGAGAATTTTCCNCTCTTNACTTCNGAGGCNATGGCCGANGCCTGAAGATCTTTGACGGGGATGGACAAGGTGTCGCCATCCTCTCGGCTGCCGGTCTCTATATCCATGCTCTCTACAGTAGTTTCGGGATACATGAGCCGGGCCACGAGAGTGCCCTTGAAATCTTTGAGTTTCTCTCCGTCTGCATCAAGAATGTCGCCAGTGATTTTCAGAACCTCTCCGGGTCGCACTGTCTCCGGTATCTTATCGGGAGTCGCGCTTAGAGTAGCCACAGGAATGACCAGAGCCGGGTCGCAGAGGAGCTGGTAAGAAAGTTCGTTGGCGTATGCGCTCTGAGTCTTTGCCCGNGCGAAGACCTGTCCGATGGTCAACGGACGGCTCAGAGGGGGAGACANCACGGAGTTACCGTCTTTANACATCCTGTTATGGAGAGTCTTCATCAGGTCCATATTCTCGCCTGACCATGTGTCGCGTGAGGCGAGCACCGCTCCGATAAGTCCGCCGTCATGACTCAGCACCATACTTTCGGCGATACCTCTGATTCCNCGGTCGCTATTGGAGAGGATACATCCGGCGAAAAGCATCAGAGGGTAGGTGGTGTTGGTGAGAGAACCCACGTCGCCGGCCGAGAAGAATTCCTTATCTTTCCCGAGCATACCCGGAGCTCCATGACCGAAATATGTGACTATTCCCGTGCCTTCCTCGAGAGCCGAACGGAATACTTTCCCGGCCTCGTGCGAGCCGTAGGCGTCGATAATGAGATTGGAGGCGATAATCCGGTTGGAGTTGTTGGTGTTGAGATACTGGCTCANGGCTATGGCCTGAAGATCGTGGGTGTGACTGTCGCCNAGTCCTCCGATGTTGAGAACTCTGTTGAGGCGATAGGCAAATGAGTCATCGTTGAGATATCGCTCCACCTTATCGATATAGGCGTCCGCTTCCTCCGGACTGCGGCAGGGCAGAATCCCGACACCCAGCTCCACGGGACACTTCTCCGGAGGGGTGTTCCCCAGACGGTCGGACATCATTCCGATAAAGTCGTTGACATTGGCCGATCCTTTTTCCGGTTCGCCCTCGTTGTTCTGGTAGGCTATTATCCCGGCCGAAGGGTCACGCTTGATATCGATGCCGCGGAAATCGCTGTAAAGCGGACCGAGCAGAAGCACGTTTTCAAGTTTCTCTCCTTCCGATTCATANAGCATTTTGGCAAGCGAGCGGTAGGCCATAGGGTCGGGCACACCACTNGAGAACTCGTTGTAAACCTGATCTGTTGTGGCCACCATCACATTGATGCCGTCATATTGACGATGGAGCTGTGCAAGCCGTTGGGCCTGAGCAATCTGCGAGGGTACGCAGATGATGAGCAGCGAAGCCCCGGCTGCAGCCTGCGCGTGGAGGTCTTGATTCTCTATACGTTGTCCTGTGCCGTAACCTTTGATCTGCAGTTGCGGCAGGGAGAGGTCTGCGATATATAGTTCGGTTGTGGATCCGATGCCGGGGGTCACAACGGCGATAGGAGTGCCGTTGTCATTGAGAAATGTTTCGGAGAATTGAGGATTCGCCGGATCAGAGACGTTGAAGACCACCCCGGCGGGTGTCGCGCTCATATCTATCTCTCCCTGACGGCCAAGGCCGGGATAGCCGACGTGCTGCTGAGCGAGATGCGTGCCAACGGAGGTGCGGAGTGAGGGCACGAGTGTGCCGTAGGTCAGTGTCCAGTAGTCGAGATTGGCAATTCCATCGGGATTGTCAGGCGAATTATAGTCTATGAACACCTTGAATTTCTCAGAATAGATGTCAGTGGTGTGGGTGAGTGGTTCCTGGGGTCGGAATTTCACGGAATTATAGATGCGTGTGTTGCCGCTTCGTAGATCGGAAGAACCGTCGACGCCCCATTTGAGCGTACCGGTGGCGAGTCGTTCGGTGTAGAAGTAACACTCCATCAAAGCCTTCACATCGATGTCGACATCGGGAATGTCGAAGCTCCACTCCTGACGGGAGGGGTTGCCATTGTTGAAAGATTCTCCCCAGAATAGCTGACCGGAGTGGGTAGTGTTTTGCGCGAGGTCCACTTCATGGCTGACGTAGCTGACGCCGGTTGAGGGGCGGCGGCGTCTCTTGTCGGGTTCGGGCACGGTCATATCCACACGAGCCCCATCTGAATCCGACAGAAAGTAATAGCCGAGGTCGGTATAAAGGTTTTTTGATACCCTCTGATAATAACCCTGCGTGTCAAGCTTGCTGTTAAGAAGAAATTTGAAGTTCTCGGTGCCCTGTCCGTAGAAGTAGATGCGTCCGTTGAGATGAAGCACAGCCACCGGCGAGAGGTCGTCGGCATTCAGACGTTCGCCGTTTTCATCCGTGAAATCCGTCTCCATCTGATGTCCGCCTCTTCCCAGCACTCCGACACGTGTAGGGTCTGAGAATCCCATCTCTTTCAGTCGCGAGTAAGAAATCTCATATATGCCATTGGTGTCCACACCTATCTTCACCCATTTTCCCGAGGCAAGACGTGAGGAGGGTGCAAAGAAGCCGGTGGCAGTAGGGGTGGCGAAACCCGCTATGGGAAGTGCGAGAGCGACAGCGAGGGGAAAGAAGAGGGATTGTTTCATGTCAATGGAAAATGGGGGAGTGTGGCCGGGCCACGTGAATGTCAAGGATATTGGGATTAAGCAGCAGCTTGGCGACTTAAGTAGCTAAGAAAAATTAAACGATACAATAACTAAGTGGCTTTGAAAATATCTTAACATGATATATGCGGCTAATTTTGGCCATCTTGACCTTGTCACTCAGTCAATTAGCTCGCTAAGCTCCTTCGCTCCGCGGCCAACCTGACTCAAAATTATCGCGCATCTATCATATTATTAATTTTTCTTAGCTACTTATCTGATATTGTTGGAGAGCAATGGCATAATCTCTTTCCCCTCTTTATCGACGAGAGACATGGTGAGACGCGAAGGGGCGGAGAGGGGAATACCCTCGGGAGCGAGCCCGACGAGAATGAAGTCGCCCTGACGCACAGTGTTATGCCGGCTCACACGAGAAATTGTCATGTCGATCGACTCTGCCAAATCAATCTCCGATATTGAGATAGTCTTATCGCCGCATACGGTCAGTAAGCTGAACTGCTCCGGGAGCGAATCCTTGCCGACGAGATCGCCCACTATCAGCGAACGGTCGAACACAAGAGCTTCCGACCATGGCAGTCCGTTTGCCCTGAGCCTGCCCAGAGTCTGCTCACCCCGTATGCTGACCGCTCCTGTCAGTTCACCCCAATAACGGGGAGCGAAAACAGGCGCGATACACTTTCCGAGTCTGTTAATTCTCACTGCAATCGAGGGGTATGCCCGAAAGTCAGAGTCGAACTCCGGAATGAAGAATGGTTTCCCGCTGCGTATCAGGCATGAATCGGGAATATCAATCAGAGAGGGAGAGATATGGCTGCTCTCCGTCTTGCTATCGGGGGAGAGTCGATGATTGTTGACTACTGCTATTGCTTTCATCACTTAAGAATTCTCACCTTTCAGGGAGTGAAGAGGGGCGGGAAAGGATATGTTAACGATTGAGATTTTCAAGCCTGTTGTAAATCATTGCAAGATGAGCATATATGGAGGTATTGGCCATTACTATTCCCTCGGCGGTCTTGACGCGATAGGGAGTGAAATTCCAGATGGCTCTAATGCCGGCGGAGATAGCGATGTCTGCCGCCTCCTGAGCCACTTCGAAAGGCACCGTCAGGATTGCTATGACAGCTCCGGTGGTCTGTGCCACTTCCTCGATATCGTCGATGTGGCATATCGGCCGTCCGTTTACCTCCGTGCCGACAAGCGCGGTGTCTATGTCGAGAGCCGCTGCTATGTCAAGCCCGTAGGTGGAGAGACCGGTGTCGCACATCAAAGCCCGTCCCAGACTCCCGGCTCCGATGACGAGAGCCTTATGGCTCACGCGGAATCCGAGGAAGTCGGCAAGAATGTCACGCAGCTGCGCCACGTCATATCCGATACGGGTTTTCCCTTTTATCGAAAGAAAGGAGAGATCCTTAGCTATCTGAGATGCATCTACGTTGAGGGCGCGGGATATCTGAGTGGAACTCACGTGGCCGGTACCTTGCGCATACAGTATGTCTATATAGGCAAGATACCACGGCAGACGCCGCAGCGTAGGCTCAGGCAGAATAATTCCAGTCTGCACCGGCACCTGAAGTTCGATTTTATGATTGTTCATCTTGAATATTATTCTGCAGCGGCCACTGCCATCTTGCGCGTAAGCGTCTGGCGAGTGCCCTCGGGAGTGATGATTGTGGCCCTGTAGAGGTAGATGCCTCTGCCGACACGCACGCCACTGTTGTCGCGCAGATCCCAGTCAATGCGGATATCGCTATGGCTGTCGGTGAATCCGTCGGCATTGGTGTTCCAGACGCGGCGTCCGCTGAGGTCGAACACCTCCATCTCGCATCCCAGAGAGGAGAGCGCACGATCGGTAGTCACAGTGAATACCACAGATGTGCGGGCCGGACTGCAGTCCGTGGTCACATCATAGATGGTGGGATTCACACCTACAGCAGCCTGGAAGTCGATGGTAGATCTTGAGGAGTTGCCGGCATTGTCCCACACGGTGAGTTCAAGCGTGTGCGCTCCGGGTTCAAGATCGGAGAGGGGATAGAGTATGCTGCCCTTCGAGGAATCGTCCGGATCGGAGGAGAAGTAGAGGTTGATATCATCGAAATAGGTTCTGCCGTCAAGAGTGAGAGTCATCTTATGGCCGATACCCGTGTCGCTGACATTTATTCCGGAGGGATCGGAAAAATCAGCCAATACCACAGGAGATGTGCTGACAGATGACCCGTTGGTGAAACGATCGCTGTTGAGTACGAATCTGGAAATCTCGGGGCCGGTAGTGTCGTCAGCCGTGCGGTCGTCATATCCGTAGACATAGAAATCAGTGAACGAACCTCCGGCCTCGCGGCCTGCGTCGCTGTATGCGTAGAAGTTGAGCAGAGCCGGCGAATAGTTGTTGGTTATTTCTATGGGGACATGCACCATAGCTTCCCATTTGCCGTCCTTCACACGGGCCCTGACGTTGCCGAGTCGTGCGGTGCGTTCATTATAGCTGTATTCGTCGCTGTCCCATCCGTTGGTTGTGACGGGAGTTTCTGCATCATAGAGCGACAGCTCGATGATGCCGTTGAAGTCTGATGCGGGTGTGCCGTCGGGCTCGAGAATCGAACCGGCCACACTCACCGTGGCGCCGGCTCCAAGCTCGGGGAGCTCTTCGGAGTCGGCTGAGGGGGTGGCATCGCCAAGACGGTCGAGCACCACCTTCATATCCGGACTCAACACTTTGAGAGCCGGGTCGCCGAGGAGAGCGAAACGAAGTTTGTTGTCGTCGTAGGAGTCAGCATTGTTTTTAGCCTCCACAGCCACATCGCCGATTCTTTTTGTCAGACCCGTCTCAGTGTCTTTCTGATAGAGAGCCTTGCCGAAGGCGGTGCTAAGACGGCCGTTGGGACCCATGAATACTGAACGGGTGGCGCAGAACATGCCGATGACGCCGCTCTCCGGATGAAGCCACATCTTCTCCCCACCGCTGACGCTGTTGGCGTCCCACCGCATGAATTCGCAACAATAGGCCGTCAGATAGGGCAAACGAGTATTGCTCATTGAGGTGATGTCGTTCCAGACGAAGAGATTCTCATGAGTCCATGCGCGAGGATTGGCATGACCCACATACTGAATCAGACCCACACCTTCGCTAAGGCGCTTCTGCATACGCTCGCGTGCATCCGGATAGCTAAGACCGGTGCCGGAAGCCTTGCGGACGAAGGCATCGGTGTAAAGACGTTCGTAGATGAAGTCTGCTCCGTTGCCGTAGTTCATCATATTGTCGCGTGCCTGATCGGATTGACGCATGTGGATATTGTTGTCGCCGTCGTCAGAGATAAGAAGCACCGAATTACGCCATGCTCCGAAATCGGGTTCTTCAACATAGCGGATAGTCTTGTCGACCATCTGGCGCGCCTCCTCGTTGCTCGACACAGCCCAGCGGGCCACGGCGAGGTCAACCTTGGCTTTTGACATACGGAAGTTGTCACCCTCCTCCATCATGCCGATGTAGTCGTCGGTGCCGTAGGCTGTCTCATCGGAGAAGATACCCTCCGACTGCCACTGCGGAATACGTGGATAGCCGGCCTGACGCACCGTCGGAGTGATCATCTTATTGTCGAAGGTGGGACGGGAGAAGAGCAATACGTAGCGCAGACGGTCGCCCTGACCGTTCTCGCTCCTGTCAGTCCACATCTTGAAAGCCTTGCGGAAAGCTGTGGGATCTGCCATGCCGGATGCGAACTCGTTGTAGAATTTCTCGGGCAGAATCACGTGAACGCTCATGCCGTCCACCCGGCGGTGCATCTCTGCCAGACGCTCGGCCTCATCGAAATATTCCTTCGGGGCGATAATCACAAATTCCGCCGACTCCATGGCGTGGAGATTCTGGTTGTCCATCTCTTCCGGATCCGAGGGTGCGTCCTTGATACTTTCAGGATTGAAAGCCACATATTCACGCAGGCCGGAAGTGGCATGGAAACGAGCCGTAGATCCCGAAAGCTCAAAATCTATCTGCACAGGACGCATGGCATCCGTCACATCCCATATCTTGGTGGCGGCTGAAGCACCCTCCAAAGTCACGTTGGTCTCGACAACAGGGTTGAGGAAGAAATGAAGCTGACCGTCGCGCAAGCGAAGCTCTCGCTCGTAGGACACCTCGATATGGTCGACCCAAGCGCCGTAGAAAGTGCCGCTGGCTGAGTATTTAACTCCGAGATCAAGTTTGTCGGAGGAGTGTGAGAAAGTTTTGGAGGTGGTGCGACGTGTCAGAAATCCTGCGGAGGAGGTGACGCCGTCAAGTTTGTCGGTGTCACCGGAGGGGAGTTGCACTCCGTTGGCCGAGAGAATCACCGAAGACTGTCCTCCTTTGATATTGGCCGCAAAGGTGAAGTTCACCCTCACCTCATCAGAAGCCATGTCGGGAGTAGCGAATGAAAAACTGCGCGACTGGCCGCTTCTAAGCTCTTCGCCCATGATGTCGCGTCCGTTCTCGGCGGGCGCGTTGAGTTCCTGCTCATGCACCTGATAATGGATGAAGGAGATGGTGGCGTTCTGCGTGTCGGAAGGCAATCTGCTCTCACTCTCCATCTTCTCCGGAGAGGGGCAGTCGCTCAGAAAATAATAGCTGTCGAGCGAATAGGCGTTTATCGTGTGCGACATACGCGGACTGCCGCTCCAACGGAAGATATCCGTAGCGAAGAACACGATACCCGAAGATGTACGCATAGAGGGGGCTGCCGGGAGGTCATCAGGCATCCCGTCAGTAAGATTCTCGCTAAGCATACGCCCTCCGAAGCCGTAGACATTCACTTTCGAGGGGTCGGAGAATCCCATCTGTTTCAGCTGTGCATCGGTGATGAGATACATACCTGTGTTCTCCACGCGTACACGCACCCATTTGCCCGAAGCCATTCTTGATGAGGCGGAGAATGTGGACTCCTGCAGGGCAAACACAGACGTGGCTGCCATGAGCGTGATGCACGCCACGACTGCCAATACTATCGCCCGGAGAGAGAAATCCCGGCGCAGAAGAGACTGTATATTGTTCAGGTATCGGTTCACGGTTATGATCGAAATTAAATTAAGTGCAGAAAAATAAAAAAGAAATTCTTAAGTAGCTAAGAAAAATTAAACGATATAATAACTCAGTAGCTTTGAAAGTATCTTAATATGATATATGCGGCTAATTTCGGTCATCTTGACCTTGTCTCTCAGTCGTTTAGCCCGCTAAGCTCCTTCGCTCCGCGGCCAACCTGACTCAAAATTATCACGCATCTATCATATTATTAATTTTTCTTAGCTACTTAGCTGCTTTGTAATAGAGTAAAGATATTCTTTTGAGATAACGGTTTAAAAGTCTGAATATTGTCTGGCTGCATGGCGTTGCCCGGCGGCTCACTCTCCGGTGCCGTTATATGGCCAGACATCCCCTTTTAGGAAAGATTCCCATTCCTCACGCGAACCGCAGAAGGCATTCAGGTCGACATCTCCTTTGATTCCTGCCACATGGCCACGATGGTTGTATTGCCAGAAGGTCCATTCCGCATTTATGGGAGTGGAAGAGAAAGAGCAGATCCAGAGGGGAGACCCCGGAAAACACTCAGCCAAATAATCGTAGTAGCCGTTGCGGTTGGTGTAGAACATGACGCGCAGCCCTTTCAGGTTGAGATATTCCTTCATTCGGGTGAGGCGGTCGGTGACGAGTTCCACAGGGATGCTGTCGGGGTTGCCATGTTGCTCCACATCGATCACGACTCCGAGTTCAAGTTTGCGATAACCGATGGTGCGTATAAGGTTTTTTGCCTGCTCCACACCGTCCTTATCAAACCGGAAGAAATGGTAGGCACCGATTTTCAGTCCGGCATGGCGTGCTTTGCGGTAGTTGAGGCGGAAGTTTTCATCGCGGAAGTCGCATCCCTCGGACGCTTTTATAAAGATGAATTCCACTCCGTCGTCGGCGGCGGCGTCGAGATTCATCAGTCCGTTATGGCGGCTCACGTCAATCCCCCGTATGGGATATTTCTCCTCATCGACATAGGGGGGAGAGGTGATGAATACCCGATATGCCCACACCGAAGTGTAAGCCAATGTGATGGCAAGGACTATGAATCCTATGCCGGCCAGCATATCTTTGTGTTTGGTGGGTATCGAGGGGAATTTCATCGTGATGTCTGTCGCGGGCAAGAATTAAATCGCATTGCAAATATAGTGAAAAAATCTCTATTCTCCAAATATGCCCCAATCAAAATTTTGTGGCGTATTTGCGATTTCAAGATTTTTAGTACCATCCAACAAAAAGTGTTAAATTTGCAGTCAGAATGGAGGTAGTCTTCTGGACAGTGGCTATTTGCACCACAGTGTTCGTGGCCGGCATCGCCGGATGGCGCAGAGGATTCACGGGGCAGGTGTGTGCCGTGACGGGCTTCTGCATTGCCTCGCTGTGTGCCCATATCTTCTCTTCGGAAGTGGACACGTCTTTCCTGGCTCCTTTCATTCCGGCCGACAATCCTATTGCAGCACGTTTCGCAGTGGCCTTTCTCTCTTCGGCGGTGGTCTATGCCGCCGTCTATGCCGTGTGTGTGATGCTGACCGGAATCGTGCGCCGTGCGCTCTCCATGCTCGACAGCAATGTCGTCGACTCGCTCTTCGGAGCCCTGTTCGCAATCTTCAATGGAGTGTTCATGCTTTCCATTGTGATGAATATATGGCTGTGTCTTCATCCGGAGGGGGTGTTGCTGAAGCTTTGCGGCGCAGACGATGCGAATGCTCCGCAGATAGTCTTGCTGTTGGCGCCGGCCGTATTCGGTTCGCCGGATGCGTGCGACCTTCATCATGAAGTGCAGCTTCGCGACGCAAGGCTCATTTCATGCAACCGTAGGCCGCTCCCCGCTGTTATAGAAATGGAGGCTTAGAGCCATAAAGTTTTAGTTTTAGACAATTACTTAACTCACGATAATGCTTAAAGTAGAAAATCTTCATGCTCAGATCAACGGAAAGGAAATTCTGAAAGGTATTAATCTCGAGATTCGTCCCGGAGAGGTGCACGCCATTATGGGGCCCAACGGCTCCGGTAAGTCCACACTCTCTATGGTGCTTGCGGGCAATCCTGCCTACGAGGTGACAGACGGTTCGGCCACATTCTACGGTAAAGACCTTCTGGCGATGTCGCCCGATGTGAGGAGCCATGAGGGTCTGTTCCTCGGATTTCAGTATCCGGTGGAGATTCCCGGGGTCTCCATGGTCAATTTCATGCGTGCCGCTGTCAATGCCAAGAGAAAATATTTTGGCGAAGCTCCCATGAGTGCCACCGATTTCCTGAAGATGATGCGCGAAAAGAGAGCCATTGTGGAGCTTGACAACAAACTCGCTTCCCGTTCGGTCAATGAAGGATTCTCCGGAGGTGAGAAAAAACGCAACGAGATCTTCCAAATGGCGGTGCTTGAACCCAAGCTGTCCATTCTTGACGAGACTGACTCCGGACTCGATATCGATGCTCTGCGCATCGTGGCAGAGGGTGTAAATAAGCTCAAGACACAGAATAATGCCACTATCGTGATCACACATTATCAGCGTCTGCTCGACTACATTCGCCCGCAGTTCGTGCATATTCTCTATAAAGGACGTATCGTGATGACCGGTGGCCCGGAACTCGCGCTTGAACTCGAGGAAAGAGGCTACGACTGGATTAAGAGCAGTGTTGACGGCAAAGAGGACTGATTATGGCAAAAAATGCACTCACACAGTATATCGACCTCTTCCGCTCAGCGCGAAATATAATCGACTCTCATTCCTCTCCTGTGCTCAATTCAAGAAGAGAGGAGGCCTGTCGCGTGCTGGAAGAGACCACGCTCCCTGCTGAAGGAGCGGAGAATTATGAGCATACTGATCTTGAGAAGATGCTCGCTCCTGACTTCGGACTGAATCTTGCCGGTGTGAATATCGACATTAATCCGGCGGCTTCCTTCCGCTGCGATGTGCCTGATATGCAGACCATGCTTTATCTCACACTCAATGACACGCCGATGCCGCCCGCTCCGGGACGCGGTTCGCTGCCCGACGGCGTGACGGCAGGGTCGTTGAAGTCAATATCTCTGGAATATCCGGAATTAGTAGACCGTTATTACGGTCGCTTGGCCTCGATTTCCAATCCGCTCGTGGCTCTGGACACGATGCTCTGTCAGGATGGATTCATGATTCATGTGGCTAAGGGGGTGAGAGTGGAACAACCGCTTCAGCTCGTGAATATCCTCAACAACGGTCGGCCTCTGATGGCAGTGCGCCGTGTGCTCATTGTGCTTGAGGAGGGTGCCGAACTTACCCTGCTCACCTGCGACCATACCCAGAATCCGGATGTGGAGTTCCTGGCTTTGCAGACAGTGGAGATATACGCCGGACCCAACTCCCGTCTTGATTTTTACGACATGGAGGAATCTACAGAGCGGACTTCTCGACTCAGCTCGCTTTATCTGAGTCAGGAACAGGGCAGCAACGTCCTGATTGACGGTATCACTCTCTTCAACGGAACTACCCGCAATGAATATCACACAGTCTTCAACGGATCTGACGCTTCCCTGCGCCTCCTTGGAATGGGTATCGAGGATCGCCGGCGCCACATAGAGACTTACTCATACGTAGACCATAAAACGGGTCATTGCCACACTGACGAACTGATGAAATTCGTGGTTGACGATGAGTCGATAGCTTCTTTCTCGGGCCGCATATATGTGGCTCCCGGAGCTGTCAAGACTGAGGCCTATCAATCAAATAGAAATATAGTGGGGAGTGACACAGCCCGTATGTTCTCCAAACCACAGCTCGAAATCTATAACGATGATGTGAAGTGCTCGCACGGCACAGCCATCGGTCAGCTTGACCCAATGCAGCTCTTCTATATGCGCACCCGAGGTCTTGAGGAGTCAACTGCGCGACTACTGCTGAAACAAGCCTTTATGGCCGATGTCATCGACGGTGTGAGACTCGACTCCCTTCGCGATCGTCTGCGTCTCCTTGTAGAGCGACGCTTTGCCGGGGCCTCCTCCGCATGCTCTTCATGCACACGGGATTGCGGGGCAGTGCGGCAGGACGGAGAACCCGGCGCGGAAGTGTGAGTAAAACAATAAGAATCTCTTGGTCAATAAGTAGCTAAGCAGATATTTAAGAATGACAATGGATATCACTGGTATTCGCGAGCAGTTTCCGATTCTCTCGCGTAAAATAGGGAAATACCCTCTCATCTATCTTGACAACACTGCCACATCGCAGACACCGTCGAGGGTAGTGGACAGCATAGTCGGGATGTATGAAAACACCAAGGCTAATGTCCACAGAGGTGTTCATACCTTGTCGCAGGAAGCGACGGATTTGCAGGAGTCTACGAGACGTCGTGTGCGCGACTACCTCAATGCGGAGAGCGAACAGGAGATAATTTTCACACGAGGCACTACTGAAGCGATCAATCTTGTAGCCTCCTCTTTCGGTCAGCGATTCCGAGTGGGGGATGAGGTGGTTCTCACAGTGATGGAGCATCATGCCAATATCGTTCCCTGGCAACTCCTGCAGGCCCGGACCGGTATCGTGATAAAGGTGGCTGACATAAATCCTGACGGGTCTCTCAACATGGACTCTTTCAAGTCTCAATTCACCGGGAGGACTGTCTTCGCCTCTTTCTGTCATGTCAGCAATGTACTCGGCACCATCAACCCCGTAAGAGAGATGATCGAGTTCGCTCACTCTAAGGGTGTACCGGTGTTGGTAGACGGAGCGCAAGCATCTCCCCACCTTCCGATTGATGTCAGGGCTCTTGACGCTGATTTTTATACTTTTTCCTCCCATAAGATGTACGGACCGTCTGGCATCGGTATTCTGTATGGAAAGAAAGCCCTGCTTGAGTTGATGCCTCCCTATCAGGGAGGAGGAGAGATGATAGGCCATGTCAGCTTCAGCGGCACCACCTTCGCAGAATTACCATTTAAATTTGAGGCCGGCACACCCGATTTTGTAGACATAGCAGCCTTCTCAAAAGCTCTGGATTTTATTGAAGAAATAGGAATAGAGAGTATCGAGAATCACGAACTTGAACTGCTGAGCTACACCACCGACCGACTACTCGAGATTCCGGGAATGAGAATATTCGGCACGGCTCCCCATAAGAGTGCGGTCATATCCTTTCTTGTGGGCGACATCCATCCTTACGATATCGGGATGCTCCTCGACAAACTTGGAGTGGCCGTCCGCACCGGCCATCACTGTGCCCAACCTCTGATGGAGCGACTCGGCATCCCCGGCACAGTCCGCGCCTCCTTCGCCGTCTACAATACCCGCGAAGAAGCCGCCGCCTTTATAGATGCTCTCAAGAGAGTCGTCGCCATGTTCTGACCGCATACCCGGCTCATGTAGGGACGTGGCGTGCCATGTCGGCATAGTAATGCCGCGAGATGCGGCATAATCCCATCCTCCATTGTATTTGCAATTTAGCCTTGATTATTGGCTCCTCCGGCAATATATTACAAGAGCAGACATGGCGCGCCATGTCTGCTCTTGTCCGAAATAGAATATTTATAAATTTATTCAGAAGCTCTATTTTCTGATTTTACAAGGCGGATTTCGTCGATGAGGGCATGATTGGTTTTTATGTCCATATTCTCATTGTCAGGTTCGAAGCTGAGGGTCAGTTCGTGATGACCTTCGGTGAGGTGGACAGGAAGGGAGTTGGTGTGGCCCCAGTCGTTCCAGTTGCCGCGGCCACGGTGGGGCATGACTACTATACCGAGGCGTTTACCGTCAACTCCAACCGTGCGGATGGCACAGCGGCTTTCGGTATTCACAGGTCCGTTGCCGTTGGCATAACGCAGGCTGATGAAGTAGTTGCCGGTATGGGCGATGTCTACAGGGATGGTGATTGTCCCGCTCTTATGATCGATCTCCACAAATCCATCACCGTGATAGCCGGATATGAGTCCTGAGGAAGGATAGGCTACTTCCGGTGAAACCATCGCGACGGTCTCTCCGGGGAGGTCAATCAGAAGTTCGAGGCGGGTGGAACGTGGTTCGGATGCAAAGCTTTCCACACCCTCTGTGTCAACCCCTATCACCTGATATTCTCCCGGGCGGGGAGTCTCGAAGGTGGTGGTGGTGACTTCGGCTATTCTTTCTCCGTCGCACACCACAACGTAGTGATCGATATATTCTATCGGATTCCACATGAGAGTTTTCCCTTCGAGCCATGCTATAGGCGTGGTCGGAGTCATTTTATTATCCTGATGATTGACGGTGTAGTCAGGCAGACGGTTGTCGGCCATCTCAATCTCGATATTGAGAGTGCCTTTAGCCTTGGAAGCCTCGATAAAAGGGGATTGTTCTTTGCCGTTGACCTTGAAAGATTTTATGCGGTCGCCGGAGCCCTTAATCGAAATATTGAGGGATGCTCCGCGATAAGGGAAATTCTCCAGACTTCTGTCAGCGGCGAGCACTTCCGGCACAAAGGGATGAAATTCCAGTCCGTCGGTTTTGTAATCGATACCGAACAGAATTTTATGGGTAAGGGCGATATTGCCGCTCAGACACCACAGCATATTGGAGGAGTTGAGTTCGGTGGCGATATCTCCGTTGTCGAGTCGGAAGTTTTCTTTGTTGGTGCAGAATAAAGCTGCGGGGCGGAAAAGGGCACCGAATCCCTCCACGACACCCTGAGAGTTGCCGGCCTTCGCGTTGGCGATGGTCCACCATGCGCCGACCCAGGGCCACAGCGAATTATTGTGGTAGGAGGGAATATCCGGAATCTGCGGATAGAATACGCCGGGACCAAAGGGGGTGGTGGGGTTATTTTCAGTGATACTCACGGCTTGCTCCGGAGAGGCTATGTCCCATAGTATAGCTAAGGATTCGCCGAGAGTCTCCACGCGAGGATTGAGAATCATGTTGTCGCGCCCGTAAAGATACATGGCGTAATATCCTTTTGAGGGCATCCACAATTCCTTATTGATGGCCTCCTTAATCTCCTTGCTGCGGGCGGCGGCCTGAGCGGCAGTGGTTTTATCTCCCGACAGACGGGCTGCTTCCGAGAGCACCTCCCATGCGCGGGCATGGACAACGGAGGTGGAGAGAGTCTCTGTGGCGAATATATCGGCAGTCTGCATCCAGCGCGGATGGCTCTGTTCGCGCCAGTCTATGAAGGAAGTCTCCCCCTTCACAAGGCCGCCCTCGTCATGATAGAAGGCTTTTCGGTCGGTTTCGAGAGAACGCTTCATGACCGGATAAATGAAGTCAAGCCATTTACGATCGCCGGTCACCTTATATACCTCCCAAGCTGCGACACACCATATCTGGCGATCGGTCGAGACCGGCCACGCACCTCCCGACCCGGTGTCCTGAATGATGCGACCCATAGAGTCTACCTTTTTCATCAGAGAGATACGGGCCGCTTCCGGCTGCATGTAAGCCATTGAGAGGAGGATGGAATAAGAGACATCACGGGTCCACACACCGGCCCATTCTTTGCCGGTACGAAGTGTGGTGTCAGGTTCGACGGCATTGATCATCTCGTCGAGTCCCATATTGTAGATTGCCTGATGAAGCAGATTGGGAGTGGAGAGACGCGGATAGGATGAAATATCATTTTTCAATCTCCATTCTTTGTCAACCGGCATGAAATAGCCCGGTCGGGCTGAGTAGGTGGAGACAATATGACCGGCATCCGGGGCAGTGGCCACGTATGGGCCCTGGATAATTGAATCTCCCCGCCAGGTGTATTCCTTATTGCTGACGTATGTGTGCGCAGCTGCGGGAAGTGCTGACGAAAAGGCGCAGATTCCGATGAGAGTGTGGATGAGTCGCATTCGATTATGAGTTTTTTAGGTGGAGGAAAAGGGGAGTGTTCTACTTGGTTTCCGGAGCAAATTTGTCGGGAAACTGCCAATGTTGGCGAGGATGTACCAAAGCCCATATCACGAGGAAAATACCTATTGCTATAAAAGGCAGCGAGAGCATCTGTCCGAGATTCATACCGTAGCGGGCTATCATGTCGTATTCCGCCCCTACCTGCACGTTCTTGATATACTCTATGAAGAATCTGGGGACAAATATTCCCAGAAAGAATATACCCGTGATGAGCCAGGGGCGTTCCTCTGCATTTCGTTTCCAATACATCCACATAAGCAGGGCGAAGAGAGCGAAATAGCACACAGCTTCATATATCTGAGTGGGATGTTTGGGGAGAGTCTCACCGTCGCGAAGGAAAACGAAACCCCAGGGCAGCGACGTCGGACCGCCATATATCTCGCTGTTCATCAGATTGCCGAGGCGGATTAGTCCTCCGACAAGTGCAATAGGTATGACCAGTTTGTCGAAAGTCCAGGATGCCGGCTTCTTAGAGACAAACCAAGAGAACAGGAAGACTGCGATTATATTGGCGATAGTGCCTCCATGCGATGCGAGGCCGCCATTCCATATCTGAAGAATTTCAGCCGGATGTTTGGAATAATAGTCCCATTCGTAAAAGAACACATGCCCGAGTCGGGACCCGACGATCGTGGCTATCACTATGTATGTGAGGAGTATGCCGAGCCAGCGTTCGGGGGCACCCTCGTGGCGAAACATCTTTGCCACGATATTATAGCCGAGGATGAATCCTATGGCGAAGGCAAGTCCATACCATCTCACGGCTATCGGACCGAGAGAGAAGATGACGGGGTCGGCATTCCAGTAAATAATGTCAAGCATGATGGAATGAGGTCTTAAGGAATTCTTAAGGAAAAAAGGAAATAAGCCTCCCTCCGGCCGGAGGGAGGCTTTGACTGTAATCAGTTGTCCTATCCGCTATAGAAGATACGTGCAGGACAGAGTATAGGTTCAAAATCAGTGACAGATCATTTGCCACCTACGATGGCAGCTGTGTCCTGAGCGATCATAAGCTCTTCGTCGGTGGGGATGACCACCACTTTCACCTTGGAGTCTTTGCCGGAGATGACTACCTCTTTGCCACGGGAGTTGTTGGCCTCTTCATCGAGTGTGACACCCATGAAGGCGAGCTGCTTGAGGATAGAGGCACGCATATCCACACCATTTTCACCCACGCCGGCTGTGAAGACAATCACGTCGACACCACCGAGCACGGCAGTATAAGCACCGATGTATTTCAGGATGCGATATTCATACATATCCATGGCGAGTTTGGCACGTTCGTTGCCGGCTGCGATGGCATCCTCGATGTCGCGCATATCACTTGAGATCTCAGACACACCGGCCACACCGCCACGCTTATTGACGAGATTGCTGAGGCCGTCGGCATCCAGATTCTCACACTGCATGAGATAGATGAGCGCGCCCGGGTCAACGTCGCCTACACGAGTGCCCATCATCAGACCCTCTGTGGGAGTGAGACCCATGGAGGTGTCAACGCTCACACCGTCCTTGACAGCTGTGATGCTGGCGCCGTTGCCGATATGGCAGGTGATGATCTTCTGGTCTTCGTAGTTGAGACCAAGGAACTCGCAGGCACGACGTGCTACGTAGCGATGGCTGGTGCCGTGGAAGCCGTAGCGGCGTACTCCGAATTTCTCATAATCCTCGTAGGGGAGGGCATACATGAAAGCCTTGGCCGGCATGGTCTGATGGAAAGCTGTGTCGAACACACCTACCTGGGGAACATCGGGCATAAGGGCAGTCACAGCCTCAATACCGGTGATATTGGCCGGATTGTGGAGCGGAGCGACAGCGTAGCACTCCTTCACCTTCTCGATCACTTCGGGAGTGATAAGCACGGATTTATTGAATTTCTCCATGCCGTGCACCACACGATGACCTACGGCTCCGATCTCATCGAAGCTCTTGATCACACCCTCCTTAGGATCGGTGAGCACCTTAAGCACATTCTTCACCGCCTCGGTGTGGTCGGGCATTTCCACTACGATAGTCTCCTTGGAGCCGTCGGGACGCTTGAATTTCAAGAAAGAATCAGGCAGACCGATTTTCTCTACGCCGCCTTCGGCGAGTACTTCCTTGGTGTCTGATTCAATGAGTTTATATTTCACACTGCTGCTGCCGCAGTTGAGAACAAGAATTTTCATATAAGAGTGTGTTGTATGGTATTGTTCAGTAGGTTCAGAGTCCCTTATCGCCTATCGACTGATTGCAGGTGACGATGATTGTGTTGACGATGTCCTCTACGGTTGCACCGCGGGAAAGGTCGTTGACGGGAGCTGCGAGACCCTGGAGGATGGGGCCTACGGCGCCGGCACCTGCCAGTCGCTGCACGAGCTTATAGGCGATATTGCCGGTCTCGAGCGAGGGGAAGATGAGTGTGTTGGCATGGCCGGCCACGGGGCTGCCGGGAGCCTTCTGCTTGCCTACGCTTTCAACGATGGCTGCATCGCTCTGCATCTCACCGTCAACACAGAGTTCGGGTGCAAGCTGATGTACGAGTTCAACGGCATTGCGCACTTTGTCAACGCGCTCATGGCTTGCACTACCCTTGGTGGAGAAGCTGAGCATTGCCACCACGGGGTCAAGACCGGCTATATCCTTAGTGGTCTTGGCAGTGGCGATAGCGATCTGGGCGAGTTCCTCAGTGGTGGGATCGGGCACCACGGCGCAGTCTGCGAATACGAGCATGTGATTGTCGCCGTAGGGCACATTCTCGGGGAGAAGCATGATGAAGGCACCGCTTACTACAGTGATACCCGGTTTCATCTTCAGCACCTGGAAGGCTGCACGAAGCACGTGGGATGTGGGGCTGAGGGCTCCGGCCACCATACAGTCGGCATCGCCGGCCTTGATGAGAAGACAGCCGAGATAGAGAGGATTCCTGACAATCTCACGAGCCTCGTCGAGAGTCATGCCTTTCTTCTTGCGAAGTTCGGTGAAGAGCTCGGCATACTTCTCGGTGAAAGTGATGTCTTCGCAGGAATATATGTGAGCCTTGGATATGTTGGAGAGTCCGAGTTCGGCTGCTTTAGCCTCAATCTCCTCTTTACGACCAAGGAGGATAACCTCGGCGGCGCCGATTTCTATGATTTTGTCAGCGGCCTGGAGAGTGCGGGGCTCAGTCGATTCCGGAAGCACGAGCCTCTGGGGATGCTCCTGTGCTTTCTTGGTAAGTCTTTCGAATAATGTCATGATATTATTTTATAAAGGTGAGACTTTATGTTGATGGGGTCTTATTGTGCAAAATTAATAAAAATTCCTTGTCTGTTTTCATTTCTCCTTTCTTTTTTATGCTGACGTTGGCTTTGTTCTTCTTCCATCATGGTCTTCGGGATAGCCTGAAAGGTGTTAAATTTCGTTTTTTGACTCATTCTACGGATTCTGTCAGCGATAATAACTAACTTTACACCCGTTTTTCTGCTTAAGACCTCGGCATGAGGCCTAATAGTTCTACTTCAGAGTAATGAGAATTATCAAGCGTCTTAATCTCTTTATATTGAAGAGTTTCCTGCCTCTGTTCGCGATGACGTTTTTCATCGTGCTCTTCATCGTGCTTATGCAGTTCCTCTGGAAATATATCGACGATCTTGTGGGAAAGGGTCTGTCGATGGGTGTGCTCGGCGAACTTTTCTTCTATGCTGCCGTCAGTATGGTGCCGATGGCTTTGCCGCTTGCCATACTTCTTGCATCGCTCATGACATTCGGCAATTTCGGTGAGAAATTCGAGCTTACCGCCATGAAGGCATCGGGCATATCGCTGCTTAAGGTGATGAGGCCTTTGATAATATTTATCGGGTTTATCGCTGTCGGGGCTTTCTTTTTTCAGAATGATGTGTTGCCTAAGGCTCAGGTGAAGATGTGGACACTCCTTTTCTCCATGCGACAGAAGAGTCCGGAACTTGAGATTCCGGAGGGCACTTTCTATGATCAGATTCCCGGCTACAATCTGTTTGTGAAGCATAAGGACAAGGAGACGGGTATGCTTTACGATATGATGATTTACGACATATCGCGGGGCGGAGATAACGCCACTATCCTGCTCAGCGACTCTGCCCGGCTCGCCTTCACTCCGGATATGCGCTATCTCTACTTGCATCTTTTCACGGGAGAACAGTTCGAGAATCTGCGCGATCAGAGCAATCTTGACAGAAATGTGCCTTTCCGTAGAGAAACGTTTAAGGATAAGGAGGTGCTGATAAAGTTTGACGCCAACTTCAACCGCCTTGACGAAGACGGGATGCGGCGTCAGTATGTCGGAAAAAATATCGCGGAGCTGAGAGCCACGATTGACTCTGTGGGCAGGAGAGTCGATTCTATAGGAAGGAATTATGCGGCGGAATTGCGTCACACCTCTTTCCCCGCTCTCAGAGGTGATCAGTCCGGTTCTGGCGACACACAGTCTAAATCAGGAATCTCAGAAGTATCCGGTAAGAAAGATAAGCCGAGTGCTGTTAAGGAAGTGAATATTGATTCTCTGATAACATCGCTTGATGCACAGAGGCAGGCAGCCGTGTTTGATGCTGCCAAAAATCTCTCCCGCAGGCGTTCCGGCGAACTTCAATTCAGGGCCGATGATATGGCGGCCGAGAAGAAGACAATCCGCCGTCATGAGATAGAGTTGCTTAAGAAATATACACTCTCTGTGGCCTGTCTGGTATTTTTCTTCATCGGTGCGCCTCTCGGTGCCATTATACGAAAAGGCGGTCTCGGCACTCCGCTTGTGATATCGGTGCTACTCTTCCTTGTATACTATATTTTTGACAATACAGGCTATAAGATGGCTCGTGATGGCCATTGGCCTGTATGGTTCGGAATGTGGCTTTCGTCATTTATCCTGATTCCGCTCGGATGCTATGTGACTATTAAGGCTATGAATGATTCTTCAGTGTTCGACCGAGACCGTTACGTCAATTTCTTCAACCGACTGCTCGGACGCAGGCAGGCTCGAAGTGTGCGTGCAAAGGAGGTAATCATCAATGATATATCTGTTGACGAGGCTATCAAGCGTCTCGGCGGGCTCAAGGAGGATGTAGTCGCATTTCTCACGCGATATTCTCGCAGGCAGTCGTATTTTGATTATTGGATAAAGGGATATGATATGAATGACATACGGAGAATCGGTGTCACAACAGACGACGAGGTGGAGTATCTCACAGATTGCAGAGATCCCTTCGTGGTGAACAAGTTGACAGAGTTTCCGGTGATTGCGCCGCTTTGGGTATATGCTCCCTCAAAGCATAAATGGCTGTCATATCTTATGATTGTTATCTTTCCGATAGGTATCCCCGTATGGCTGTTCGGACTTGATGCGCAGTCGAAACTCAAGGGGGATATGAGACGAGTGGTTGCTGCTTGTGATGTTGAAACCGAACTGTTGCAAAAAATGCAATCTTAGGCCACATCTCATAAAAATGATATAGGTCAAAGATGGCGGGATATTGCGAGGATTATGTAATTTATGATGAGCGTAGAGGGGTGGATATAGTGTTTTTGGTGGGGTTTTTGTTGCCGTTGACCATGAAATAATATAATTTAAGACCTTTATGAGGTTTTGCCTTTGATATTTTTATAAAATAATTTGCGAGATTAAAATTGATAATTTAATTTTGCAGGGTGAAAAGTAAAATAAACTGTTGATTACGGACAGAGACAATAGATAGGATATACAATCACTCATATTATATATTAATCATGGCAAAGATAGATACAGTCAATAAGTATCTCGATGATTTTCTCGCAGAGCGTAAGCCCGAGTATCGCGAGAAGTTCATGAAGAGAAGTGTCGACAATCAGTACGCCTCCATTATCAGCTGGCGTCGTCGTATGAAACTCAAAGCTGAGGCCGGCGAGCCGATGGCTACCACTCCCTCCGGCATCGTAGAGACTCTCCGCACACTCCGCAAGAAACTCGTGGAGCTCCCCGAACTCACTGAGAGAGAGTGCGAGCGTCTGCAGAAGGAAGTTGAGGCTATGAACGACGCAGTGGTAAATCACGCTGAAATCCGTCGTCAGAGAGCCCTTCAGGAGCTTGAGCGTCAGGCTGCCCAGATCGAGCAGCGTATCGCGGCTCTCCGCAATAATTGATAAAATCTTATTCAAACCTCCGGCTCATATATGGAAGCATCGGTGTGACGACATATATGGAAGTGTGAATATTCCGCTTTCTTGCGGTAAAGGGACGTGTTAAATCGTCTCTGCAGCAATTAATAGCGGCCGGCGGCCGCATAGGGATATAGGAATTTGATATCTTTCCATAGATGAAGTGATACGGATATTCCATAAATATAAGAAACGTTAAAAAGCACGTCCGGGAGAACCATTTCTCTCCCGGACGTGTTTTTAATAACGTAAGAAAGAAGATAGATTTTTGTTCATTAAGTTTTTATCTCAGGTTTCTGACCGGTGCAGTCAGAGAGAGATGAATCAAAAGCGTTCACTCGTGAGAGCGGACGCTTTTGATTTGACTTGTGAGGGTACGGATGAAGTATGGGGGAATGAGACTTTGTCAATAGGAATAATTTTCTTAATTTTGTAATTTCAAAGAAATCTTTTTACACTTCATTGCTGACGATGGTGGCAGCGCGTTGGTAATGACAAAGATTAGAAAGCGTATATGAGAACCGAATCCGAACTGCAGGGCGTGACCCTTCTGGGCTGCCAAGGCACTGAATATCGCACGGATTATAATCCGGATATTCTCGAGACTTTTGAAAACAAGCATCCGGAACGAGAGTATGTAGTGACTTTTGATTGTCCGGAATTTACCACTCTTTGTCCGAAAACCGGTCAGCCGGACTTCGGGCATATCTACATATCTTATATTCCGCGAGAGAGAATGGTGGAGAGTAAGAGTCTCAAGCTCTATCTTTTCTCCTTTCGCAATCACGGCGACTTTCATGAAGATTGTGTCAACATTATCCTGAACGATCTGCGCCGGCTTATGGACCCCCGATATATCGAGGTGAAAGGTGTGTTTATGCCGCGTGGAGGAATAAGTATCTATCCTTTTGCGGCCTGGGGTGATTCCGAACATCAGCAGCTTGTCAATACCCGCATTGCCCAGGCTTTCGAGTCTAACATAAATTGCGGTAGGAGATGAAAGATTCTGTGATAGTGCTTTCCGGAGGAATGGACTCCGTGACGCTGATGCACCAGCGTAAGGAGAGAATAGCTCTTGCCGTAAGTTTTGACTACGGGTCAAACCATAATGCCCGCGAATTGGAGTGTGCTGCCCGGCAGTGTGAGCTGCTGGACATTCCGCATATAATTATTCCTCTTAAGTTTATCGGACAGTATTTCGAGAGTTCCCTCCTTTCGGGAGCTGACGCTATTCCGGAGGGGAATTATGATGATGAGAATATGAAGTCGACGGTAGTCCCTTTCCGCAACGGTATCATGCTTTCTGTAGCTGTGGGACTTGCGGAATCGCGCGGGCTGCATCACGTTCTGATTGCGAGTCATGGCGGTGATCATGCCATATATCCCGACTGTCGCACCCCCTTTGTTGAGGCTATGAGCATAGCGGCCGCCAGAGGTACGTATGAAGGAATTGATATAGAAGCCCCGTATTCCGAAATGACAAAAAGCGATATAGCGCGCATAGGGGCCTCGCTCGATGTGGATTATTCGATGACTTATTCATGCTATAAAGGGGGAGAGCGCCACTGTGGATGCTGCGGCACATGTAGAGAAAGAGCTGAAGCGTTGAGAGACGCCGGCCTGGAGCGATTTATTGACTTTTGATTTGACCGCAAGATGTATTATATAAAGAAAACATTTGAGGTGTCGGCCGCGCATCGGCTTTGCCTGTCATACGAGAGTAAATGTTCGGAGCTGCATGGCCATAATTGGATTATCACTGTGGAGTGTAAGGCTCGTGAATTGAATGCTGACGGCATGGTAGTGGATTTCACTCACATCAAACGCCGGATCAATGAGCGGCTTGACCATAAGATTCTTAATGACGTGCTTCCGTTCAACCCTACTGCGGAGAATATCGCCCGCTGGATTGTTGATTCGATTCCGGAGTGCTATCGGTGTGAAGTTCAGGAAAGCAAGGGGAATATAGCGATATATGAATCTGATGATTTATAAGTCTCTGTCGCCTTTATCATAAGTACTAAGAAAAATTAAACGCTATAATAACTCAATAGCTTTGAAAGTATCTTGATATGAGATATGCGGCTAATTCTGGCCATCTTGTCCTTGTCACTCAGTCGCTTAGCTCGCTAAGCTCCTTACCTCCGCGATCAACCTGACTCAAAATTATCGCGCATCTATCATATTATTAATTTTTCTTAGCTACTTAGAATAATATTGTAAATGAGAAAAATCAACGAGATATTCTATTCCCTGCAGGGTGAGGGACATCATACTGGTTATCCATCCGTATTCATCCGTTTTTCCGGATGTAATCTTGAGTGTCCGTTCTGCGACACTAAGCATCAGGAGGGTATTCTGATGTCAGACGATGATATTCTGCGTGCCGTGCAGCTTTATTCCGCAGATTGGATTGTGCTGACCGGCGGCGAACCGGCCTTGTGGATAGATGAGGCTTTCGTGCGTCTTCTCAAGCGTGCCACGGGGAAAAAGGTGGCTATCGAGACGAATGGAACATTGTCGGTGCCTCCGTCAATTGATTGGGTGACGGTGTCTCCCAAGTCGGGAATCTGCTCTTCTTCAGCGGATGAAATGGCGGAAAATACTGTTGATTCCGCTGCTCTGAAGATAGATCGTGCGGACGAGATAAAGGTGGTGGATCTGGGGCAACCTCTCGATCCTTATTTCTCGTTGCCTTGTATTCATGACAAAACGCTGATGTATCTGCAGCCTTGTTTTGTGGCGGATGAAAAACAATTCGCGGCCAACCGTCTGGCCACTGTGCGCCGTGTGCTCGCTGATCCGAGATGGACACTTTCACTGCAGATTCATCGCTATCTGAATATCCCCTGATGCATAGAGTATTGTAATAAGATTACACAATGGTCTCAGCGTTCGTCCATCTTTTGGGTGCAGCTACATAGCTCGCTTTGCCCCTTCGTATGCAGGGTAAATCTGACTGAAATCTGCGCCCCCTCTGCGTTAATAGTTTATGTAGTATTGAGTAGGGGGATATGTAATAAGTAACGGAGTCGTGCCGGAAAGCACGACTCCGTTACTATATGTTTGGATATGTCGCTGTTCAGGAAGATTTTTTTACACCACGTCTTCTTTTGGGTTCGGGAGCAGGAACAGCAGTCTCACCCTGTCCGACGAGAGCTCCGTCAACGAGTATGCGGCCACAATATTCACATACAATCACTTTCTTGTGAAGCTTGATTTCCATCTGACGCTGAGGCGGGATGCGGTTGAAGCAACCTCCACAGGCATTGCGCTGCACTGTCACAATACCCAGACCGTTTCTTGAATTCTGACGTATACGACGGAAGGCTGTCAGCAGACGTGTGTCATCGATTTTAGGTTCCAGCTCCTTGGCCTGAGCCTTCAGGGATTCTTCCTCCTGCTTGGTCTCGGAGACGATCTCTTCGAGTTCGCGCTTCTTATCTACGAGCATCTGCTCGTGGTCGGCGAGTTCCTCCTTGGCGCGGGCAATCTCCTCGCTCTTATGAGTCTGAAGAGCCACTGCTTCGCGAATCTTCTTCTCAGCCAGCTCTATTTCGAGCGACTCAAACTCCTTCTCTTTTTCCAGGAAAGTGTATTCGCGATTGTTGCGCACATTCTTTATCTGTTCGTCGTAACGAGCGATCTTAGCCTTACGTTCAGCTATCTGTGCTTCGCGTGAAGCCACATCTTCTTTTGAAGCGGCGATCTCGTCGTTATACTTCTGGATACGGGTCTGGAATCGCATGATCTCATCCTCCAGGTCGCTCACTTCGTTAGGAAGCTCGCCCCGAAGGATGCGGATATTGTCGATTCTCGACATAATGGTCTGGTAGGAATAGAGGGCCTTGAGTCGCTCCTCTACGCTGCGCTCTTTGTCAGCTTTCTTTTCAGTTGCCATAAAAGAATTTATGATATTTCTTGTTCCTCCGCTCGCTCGGCCTTCGGGATATGCTTGCGGAAACGTTGCTGACGGAGGTAGATGGTTTGTTATTTAAGATAACTTAAAGATACTTGATGGGATTTTTCTCCACTTCAGAGAAATACACCACCATTTCGGGATACCTTTCACGGATGATACGTGAGAATATCTTTCGCGAGCAGAGTTCACTTTCGTAGTGACCGATGTCGGCAAGAATAATACTCGGGGCATGGGTAGTGAAATCATGGTATTTCAGGTCGCCGCTCACATAGGCATCGGCGCCCGCTTTGATCGCATCGCCGATAAGAGAGGCTCCGGAACCGCCGCATACAGCAACTTTTCTCACCACAAGCCGCGATGTCTGTGCCGTATAGCGCAGACTTTTGACGTTGAATATATCTTTGAGCCGCCTTAGAAATTCTAATGCAGGCGTCGGCGTGAGGTCACCTATGACGCCCAGCCCTTCACGAGCGGAATTGCCGCGAGGGTCAAGCACCTTGAGTTCTTTCAATCCTATTTCGTTGGCTATCTCGTGGCTTACGCCATCCCATGCGCTGTCAAGATTGGTATGAGCCGAATATATGGCGATCCCATTTATAATTGCATCGGCGGCTATACGTTGTGTGGGGTTAGCGCCGGTGAGCTGACGGATATTCTTGAAGAAGAGAGGATGATGGCTGATGATGAGATTACAGCTACGAGCTTTGGCCTCTGCCATCACCTCTTCTGTCACGTCAAGACAAAGCAGGGCTCCGCTGACCGGCATCTCAGGGTTGCCGACCTGAAGACCGGCGTTGTCATAACCCTCTTGAAGCTCTATCGGTGCGAAGCTTTCAATAGTGGCGGCTATATCCTTGACTCTTATCATTCTGTTATCCCTTCTTTACCACGGGTTTGATTTCAAGATAAAGCTCATCGAGCTGGATGTTGTCGATAGGTGAGGGGGATTCATTCATCACGTCTCGACCCGAATTATTCTTGGGGAAGGCGATGACGTCGCGGATTGTGTCAAGTCCGGCAAGGATAGAAACAAATCTGTCGAAGCCTAAGGCAAGACCACCATGAGGCGGGGCTCCATATTTGAATGCGTTCATCAGGAAGCCAAACTGTTCATGAGCTTTCTCGGGAGTGAAGCCGAGGAGTTCGAACATGGTGTCCTGCAGCTGTGCATCGTGAATTCGGATTGAGCCGCCACCAAGCTCTGTGCCGTTGACGACAATATCATAGGCTGTGGCTCTGACTTTGCCGGTGTCGGTGTGAAGCAGTGGGATATCTTCCGGGTTAGGTGACGTGAAGGGATGGTGCATAGCGTAATAGCGTTGCGTTTCATCGTCCCATTCAAACAGCGGGAAGTCAATCACCCAAAGCGGAGCGAAGACATTCTTGTCACGAAGGCCAAGACGATTGCCCATCTCAAGACGCAGCTCGCAGAGTTGTTTGCGCACTTTCATCGTGTCGCCTGTCATGACGAGCAGCATATCGCCCTCCTTGGCTCCGGCCTTATCGAGCCATTCGCCGAGTTGCTCGGGTGTATAGAATTTGCCAACGGAGCTCTTGATTCCGCCTCCTGCCTCACGCTTAACCCAGATAAGGCCCTTGGCACCAATCTGCGGACGCTTCACGAAGTCAGTGAGTTCGTCAATCTGTTTGCGAGTGTATGTGGCGCAACCGGGCACACAGATGCCGACGGTCAGTTCGGCATCGTCTGCCACTGAGAAGCCTTTTCCCTTGGCAAGCTCGGTGAGCTCTACAAAGGGCATTCCGAAACGGATATCTGGCTTGTCGCTGCCGTAGAGTCGCATAGCGTCGGCCCAGGTCATGCGCGGGAAGGGCTCGGTGAAGTCAATTCCCTTCACATATTTGAAGATATGCTTCACGAGGCCTTCAAACATTTGGATGACATCTTCCTGCTCAACGAAGCTCATCTCGCAGTCGATCTGCGTGAATTCCGGCTGACGGTCGGCACGCAAGTCTTCATCGCGGAAGCACTTTGCTATCTGGAAATAACGGTCGTATCCGCTGACCATCAGCAGCTGTTTGAAGAGCTGTGGACTCTGCGGAAGAGCATAGAACTCACCGGGATTCATGCGCGAAGGCACCACAAAGTCGCGTGCGCCTTCCGGTGTGGATTTCACAAGGATTGGTGTCTCAATCTCAAGAAATCCCTTTGAGTCAAGATACCGGCGAATCTCAAAGGCCATGCGATGGCGAAGTTCGAGATTCTTGCGGACACAAGGACGACGCAGGTCAAGATAGCGGTATTTCATACGAAGATCGTCTCCTCCGTCGGTGTTGTCCTCGATGGTGAATGGAGGAATCTCACTGCGGTTGAGAATCTTCAATGAATCGGCGATAATCTCTATTTCCCCGGTGGGGATATTCTCGTTCTTGCTGTGGCGTTCGGAGACGAGTCCCTCGATTTCTACCACATACTCGCGTCCCAGAGCGTTGGCAGCCTCACACAGCTCAGGATTGATCTCATTGTTGAATACCACCTGAGTGATGCCATATCGGTCGCGGACATCCACGAATGTCATGCCGCCAAGTTTACGGGCGCGTTGCACCCATCCGGCTATTTTCGCCTTGCTGCCGGCATCGGCGAGACGAAGCTCGCCGCAAGTCTTGTCTCTATACATTTTTCCTTGTGTTGAAAAATCCTGTTTTCTTTTCCGTATTTTATTTTCCCCGGCAGGGGGAAGATGGAAAAGGAAGTTCCCAAAAATCGCAGTCGAAATTTGCTTTCATTGCGATGAGTGGGGTATTAACGCGCAAAGTTAAGAAAAATTCTTTTCTTTTGCAAATCTCTATTTTATGTAGGTTTCCAGAGCTGTAAACTTTTCCAGGGGGCGCAGGATGAGGGAGTTGGAGTCTGCACTGACCAGCACTGTCTCTCCTTGCCTTATGGTGGTCGTCTGCGTGCCGCATACAAGTTCTGCACTTCCTCCAGTGGCTACGATGGCCACAAATGTGTCAGCCTCGCTGTAGTCGCGCATCATCTCGTGGTCGAGGGCGAGAACATTGGTGGTGAAGAATGTGGAGGTGACCACATTGACGGGTATATTCTCATGCACAGTGTAGGAGGTGGCTTTGCCGGAGCAGTCGTTGAAGTCTATGGCTTCTCTTGCAAGTTCGGTGTGGAGTTCGCGTTCTTTGCCGTCAGGTCCTTTCCGGTGGTAGTCATAGAGGCGGAAGGTGTCGTCTGAAGTCTGTTGAATCTCTGCTACGAAGGCTCCTTTGCCTATGGCATGGACTCTGCCGGCGGGGATGAAATATACGTCACCGGGGGAGATGGCGTTGAAGTTCAGCACTTGCTCGATCTCTCCGGTCTCAATCAGGCGGTCATAATCTTTAGGATCCACGGGAGTCTTGAAGCCGTTGGCAAGACGCGCGCCTTCAGGAGCTTGCAGTACGTACCACATTTCTGATTTTCCGCATGAATGTCCCAGACGAGCTGCCATTTCATCATCGGGATGCACTTGCACGGAGAGATCCTCACGGGCGTCGATAAACTTTATGAGAAGCGGAAAACGATGGCCGAAACGTGTGTAATTACGTTCTCCTAAAAGTTGACTCTTATATTTATCGATCAGACCGGTGAGTGTTAACCCTGTGTCAGGCCCGGCGGACACTATTGATTCCGAACCCTCGACACCGGAAAGTTCCCAGCTTTCTCCGATGTTGGTATCTGTGTTTGAAATCTTCTTGAAAACCGCTATGCGGTCGCCTCCCCAGATGGTGGTCTTGAGGATCGGCTCGAATTTCCACATCATGTCGTTAAGCAGTATATTATCTTCCTTAATATTTTTAATCTTTTTTAATTTCTCGGCGCGAGGATAACAAGTATGTTGTGGCGTTATATTTACAACATTGTATGATATTATAAATTTAACTACTATGAGCGACATACTTGACAGTGCCGAACGTCGGGAACTTCCCGACTCTCTTTACGGCCTTCCCGAACGGCGGGAATATCCTATGCCTGACGCAGCACATGTGAGGGCTGCGGAGTCTTACTTCCGTTATTGTCCCGAAGAACTCAAACCGAAACTGGCCAGGGCTATTCTTCACTTTGCCTCAGAATATGGAGTGGACGTGAAGAGTCCTACTGTGCTTTCATACGCACAGATGGGGGAGTAATTTAGGAAGTGGAGAGGAGCTGAAGGGCGAAATCCAGAATGGGATCGCGTCCCGAAGCCAGGGCCTCGGCCGGTGAATGACATTCACATCCGGGGGAGGGATCGATACCCTCCTCAATGTCTATCCCTTCCACATCAGTGACAGGGCATGCAGAGAATCTGACCGCCCATCCTATAGGGAGCTCGCTACTGAAGGGGAGGCCTCCGCCTCCTCCGGTGCGGGCTCCGACTATTTTTGCCTGAGGCAATGTCTTCATCACTGCCACAAAATCGTTGGCCGCGCTGAAGCATGAGCGGTTGGTCAGCACGGCTATAGGCCCGTCATATCTTACACGCCGAGAATCGGCCGGCTCATATTCAATGGGATAAGGATCGGAGAAATCTCCATGTCCCGGCCCTGTCTTATGACGCATATATCCCGCCAAGGTTTTCTCCTTTATAAATCGGCTTACGAGGGTGCGGATGTTGGTCATAGCTCCACCTCCGTTGTTGCGGATGTCGATTATTATACCCTTGCAGCCTTCCATCTGTGAGAGAATATAGTCGAGATTTGTCTCTCCTATGGTTGAGGAGAAGGAGGCATACCGCATATATCCGATACTGTCCGGATCGGTAAATATCTTGTACATGATTCCGGAAGTCTGACGATAGTCGAAATCAAGATAATACTCCTGGAGAGTACGCAGATCGAAATCCTGCGGATAGTCAGTCCACCATTTTGCGTATCTACTCGTGTCCCATTGGGAGGAGAGGTTGACGTGGCCGTCTCGAAGCTCGTTGAGCATGGAGGCGCAGAGATCGAAATACTCTCCGTAGGTTATCTCGGGGTGAATCCGCGATTTATAGACTCGGCCTATGCTGTCCCAGTCAATCCCTTTTTCTTCAAGATAGCAATAATGGCGGTCAATGATCGTCCAGAGAAGCTCAAGATTGCCCATTGCATCATCCGGGTATTCTTCTTTCTCATGACACGAACCGGCCAGGAGCAGCAGCAACAGCAGTAGCCGTGAGGCCACTGTTTTGGGTAGCCTTTGTATTTGATCAGTAGCGCGCATGATTACAGTTCTTGTTTTTGTTCTTTAGTCCAAGTCCGCCGGGGATCACTCCTATGACGAGCATATTTCGGTAGATATGCGTGTTGATATTGTTACACCATGAAGTGTCGGTCTCCAGACGATAGCCTATCTGCATGGCGGTGCGTCCGAAGTCGAGATTGACGGTGAAGAGATTGGAGAGTGTGAAGTGATTGCCGGGATATCCGAAGTGTACGAGGCCGCTCCGGTTGCCAAGATATATTTCATAATATGTCTCTCCGTAGGCCGGTGAGAAAAACAGTCCGGCGACGGGGATTCTGACTTCATCCGCGATCAGAATCGGCAGCCGGCCGATTGAGAGATGCCATGAAAGCGACCCCTTTGCAGCAATGTCAGGATATGCTCTGGCAGCCACGGGATTATTACCGTTGCGGGTGAGCCACAGCATTCCTCCGTCCACCCGAAGGTCGCCGCCGGCTGTGGCTTGCAGGTTATATGGAAGACGTTTTCTATAAGCCATTCCCCATGACAGGGAGAAGTCAAGATCCACCATGCGTGCTGTGGCAGGAGGGTTCAGCATTGTGCCTCCTTTTACGGAGGTGTCAAACTCCATTATGGCATTATCGGGAGAGAAGGGGAGCGCCTTCTGCCAATTTCCGTAGACTCCGAAGACGGTGCCGGTGTAGGTAAGTGGTGAAAGATATGTGGAATAGGCCGATATACCCCCAAATTGCAGGCCATATATGGAAGAAACAGGACGCAAGTCTTCAGCGGAGATGCTTATAGTTCGGATAAGACATGCCAAAACTATTAGCCCCATCCGGAGACAATTTCTCCGGATAGGTCTCGAGAAATAGGTCGTTACTCCTGATTCCGCTGTCATATCATTCCTTTGTATCCTCATCGAATTCGAAGAGATCTCCTTGCACTACTTTGGGATTTTCGCTTTCTTCCTCAATAGTTTCCTCTTGATTTTCCGATACTTCCGGTTCCGGTTCTGGTTCGGGTTCCGGTGGGAAACGAAGTGGCGGGAGCTCCTTGATATTTTCAAGTTCGAAGGTGGTGAGGCGTTTGCCTTTGGCTTTAAAGCTCTTCACGGAAATGAATTCCTCGGCATCTATCTCTGTGGCCGGGCGAGTGGCATCGTTGCCTCCGTAGGTCAGCTCAAGGCGAGGGAAGGGGGTGGCAGTGAGCAGAAGCTGTTCTGACTGAGCGTCAGACCCCACATATCGCTGAGGGCGGGAGGAAGGCTCGAATTGCATACGCTTGATATAGGGATATCCCAAAGTAGCATCGCGGAGCACTACCGTCCATATTTTAGAGGGATCGAATTTCTCAATCAGTAAGATATTGTCGTCAAAATGATTGGAGTCAGAATAGGTGGAGGTGAAAAATTCACCGGTTTTCGTCACCACAAGGATAAGGTCGTTGCCCTGGAATACACCGAGACTTTCGCCGCGTCCTTCATAGTTGAGACGAAGCACATCGCGATCAAACCATACTTCGCGTCCTCCCAGCGTGCTGGCTCCCGTCTTTTCAAGTGTCACACTCTTTATCTGATATTTAGTCACCAGATTTCCAAGTGATTCCTTGCCGCGCGGTTTTAGTTCGGCAAAGTTGACGTAAGTCTCCAATGAGCGCGGTTTTTTTCCGGAGGAGTCGGGACGGTTGAGAAGATTCACCTTCACCACCTCGGCCTCGCCGTTGGGATTGACAGTCATATATTCCACTCTCGCACCCTCTTCTTTGGCGATATGATATTCCTTGTCGCGTGTGAGAGCGGTGATGGCAAAGCGTTTCTTGTAGGAATATGATCCGGTGGGTCCGTTACGGTAGATCACGTTGTAGATAGTGCGTTCGTCTCCTTTCTTGTAAAGCCCGATATGAAGCACGGCTTTTTTCCCTTTTCCTACAAATAACTTATCCTGCACCTTCATAATCTTATAGGTGCCGTCGCGATATATGATGAGAATATCATCAATATCCGAACACGGGAAGAGATATTCGTTGTCTTTGAGTGAAGTGCCGATAAATCCACCTTCCCTATCGAAGTATAGGCGTTTGTTGGCCTCGGCCACTTTTGTAGCCACGATAGAATCGAAGCTACGCAGAGTGGTGCGTCGGGGATAATGTTCGCCGTATTTTTCCTTGAGATGTATGAACCAGTCGATAGTGAACTGATTCATATTTGCCAGATTATTCTCAATGCGATCCACTTCTGCCTGAAGTGATGCTATCTTTTCGTCGGCTTTTTCGGAATTGAATTTCAGAATGCGTCCCATCTTTATTTCCCAAAGACGCATGATGTCGTCGTGTGTGACCGGGCGGAAGAAAGATTCTGCGAAGGGGGCAAGCCTGCTCTCCACATGGGCGACGGCCGCCTGCATGTCGGGAGCTTGCTCGGTTTCTTTATCTTTATAAATGCGTTCTTCAATGAATATCTTCTCCAGACTCGCAAACATACGGCTTTCCTGAGTCTCTCCAAGCTTTATCTCGAGTTCACGCCGCAGCAGGTCGCGGGTGCGATCCACAGAGTGGCACAACAGTTCGCTGACGCTCATGAAATGAGGCTTATTATCCATGATGACGCAGCAGTTGGGGGAGATACTGATTTCGCAGTCAGTGAAAGCATACAAAGCATCAATGGCCTTGTCGGAAGATGTGCCGGGGATGAGATGAACCAATATCTCGGCTGTGGCTGAGGTGTTGTCGTCCACCTTTCGTATCTTTATCTTTCCTTTCTCCATTGCCGTGAGTATGGAGCTGATAAGGGTGGAGGTAGTCTTTCCGAAAGGAAGTTCGGTGATGGCCAGTGTCTTGTTGTCGATCTTCTCGATTTTAGCACGCACTTTCACACTTCCGCCTCTGGCTCCATCATTATAGCGGCTGATATCCAAAAATCCACCCGTCTGAAAATCGGGAAAAAGAGAGAATGGTTCTCCCTTCAGGTAAGCCACGGCAGCCTCGATAATCTCATTGAAATTATGAGGGAGGATTTTTGAAGAGAGTCCGACAGCAATACCTTCTACGCCTTGGGTCAGCAACAAAGGAAATTTCACCGGGAGAGTGACAGGTTCTTTCTGGCGTCCGTCATACGTAGGGGTCCATTCACATATTTTGGGTGAGAATACCGTCTCAAGAGCAAATTCCGAAAGGCGCGCCTCGATATATCGCGGTGCGGCCGCAGAGTCACCTGTGAGGATATTTCCCCAGTTACCCTGAGTGTCTACAAGGAGTTCCTTTTGTCCGAGCTGCACGAGAGCGTCGCCGATCGAGGCATCTCCGTGGGGATGAAACTGCATCGTGTGGCCGACGATGTTGGCCACCTTATTAAACCGGCCGTCGTCCAGACGTTGCATGGAGTGGAGAATACGTCTCTGCACCGGTTTCAATCCGTCGTCTATATGAGGCACGGCGCGTTCGAGAATCACATAGCTTGCATATTCCAGATACCATTGACGGAACATGCCGGAGAGAATGGTGCGTTTATCGCCCATCCCCGGCACATTATATGAAGGTTTCTTCAATTCTGCAGGGACGGATTCTTCCGTAGTCTCTGTGGTGTCGCCGGTCTCGGCTATTTCCTGAGATTCGGATGTCTGCTCCGGAAACTGTGTGTCGTCAGTAAGTCGTATATCTTCGTTGTCTTCGGCCATCGCTTTATAGTTTGCCTATTGCTGTCAAATGTTGGTGGAGTGAGCTGAAGAAGGGGGATTTGACCGCCTTCTACGTGGGAAAAGCTTCATTCGAAAAGATAGTGGAATTGTAGCGGGCTTTTTCCAAGGCTCAAAATTAATAAATTTTTTTTGATTTGGAAAATTCAGGGATTCTTACTAATTTTGCGGTGTCTTTGCGCGCGTGGCGTAATTGGTAGCCGCGCCAGACTTAGGATCTGGTGACTTCCGTCGTGGGGGTTCGAGTCCCCCCGCGCGCACACAACAAGCCCCCTTGGCTCGGATGAGAGCCAAGGGGGCTTGTTCATAATCTTCCGACCCAAATCCTCACTTTCAGTGGTTGCGGTTGCCTCTGCCGATTAGCCATACGAGGGAAATCTCAGCTTTGGTGGGGCCAAACCATTTGAATTTTTTGGTCGATTCCCAATAGTAGATATGAGGTCGCTTGCCGGGGTCGTAGGTGATATATTTTCCGGTCATGTAGCCTACGCCTATAGTGAAGTCGATATTAAGTCTTTTTGCAACGGGAAGAGAATACCCGTATTCCGCGCCGGCATGTACGAAGCATCGATCAAAAATTGTGCCATGCGGTTTGCCTCCCATATATCCGGTGCCTCCTAATTCAAAATCGAATGTGAAAGCCCCTGCGTATAGTCCTATATGATGGCCTGTGAGCGGTTTGGAATGTGCAGCTTTCCCAAACCACCATCTTCCGCCTATCTCTCCGCCATACATGCGCCAGTATCTATGGCTACTGTCTTTGCTCCACCATGCGTGCATCCAGTCTCCATATATGGAGAAGTTTTTTCCAAGATAAAACTCCACGCCGATATTGGGGATGAGCGTGCCGTCAAGCAGCAGATTCGTATGCAGATCCATGTAGAAAGGCTTCGGGGCGGAAGAAACCGGAATCCGGATTATATCTTCCTCGGAGATAGTGACTATCTCCGGTTCTGGTTCTAACGGACATATTTCTATGGATTGTGCGCAGGAGTCGGTCGGCAGAGGTGTCTCTTCAACCAAAGATGCTGCGTACTCCACAACAAGACTTGAAAATCGCAGACGGGGAAATAGATTGTGATACATATAGCGATAAGCTTTCCCTTTCCCCAACCCCTTCAGGTGGGAGAGAAGGAGATTGCTTCTATACTCTGAGGGAGGATTCTCCTCCGCCAGTGTCCGGTCGATGGCATCGAGAACTTGGCCCCGGAGAGGCATATCGGAATCGGCTGCCACCAACTGACGTAGCCCATTCCAGTTACGGCCGAGGAAATGGAAACGGGTGAGCGAATCCGATAACACAATCTTCTTCCCTATATAATCAAAGATATGCTTGGCGCGATTTTCAGAGAGGGTTTTGTTGAACCGGTAGGACCCTTCGGGAGAAGCCGAACCGATAACTTCCAGTTTGAGAAGCCTGGGATTTCCCTTGGATGATAGAGATGATAATGATGAGATATTGTGCCACAGAGAGTCAATCCTTGCCTCATTGTGTCGATAAGCGGGATCTATCTCAGAATGACTTTGTTGAAAATAAATCTCCAGTGAATCTCTGATTAAGGAGTCTCTGTCTGAAGAGAGGGGTGTAAGGGGCTCTGCCTGTCCTGTCGGAGTGGCTATCCAAGTGAAAATCAGACATGCTATTGCGTAAAGCATACAGTCGGGGAATTTCAATGAGCTTATAATGGGTTCTATTTTCATATTGTGTCGGATTGTTGACGGGACGGGAACATCTCTCTCCCTAAGTTTATAACAAATGTAATGGCAAATAGGCGTAATCCTCAAAAAAATGATGTTGTTTAAACTTTTTCTTTTTACCGTATTTCGGCGTATTTTCGAGGTGCCTTTAAAAGTTGTGGGCTCTCCCGAGGGGCTTAAGGTTCTGCCATAAGAGCCCGCAATGGCGCTTCCCTTGACCCGGTCGAGGCGTTTTACCCCCGACAGAATATGCTGGATATGTTGCACGAGAAGCTTAAGGAGGCTTTCAAGGCATTTATGGAGTTCTCCAAGTCGTTATTGAGGGGGGTCAGCATAAGGCACCGGGACACGATTGCGGAGTCCCTTGCCGAAATTAAAAGGGCATTCGTCTATGACTTCAGACGAATGCCCTTTAGAGCTCAAAAATACTCTGTTATAACGTATATTTGCTCCTTATTTGTACTATTCCTTCGTAACGTACGCATTTCAGTGCGTAGAATTTTTGTATTCCAACTCTTTTGTGTAATTTTGTATTAGGATTGGCATTGTTCAGTCTGTAGTATTTTTGGGAAATAAAACCGATATGCATTCTTAAATATTAAGTAGCTAAGAAAAATTAAACGATATAATAACTCAATAGCTTTGAAAGTATCTTAATATGATATATGTGGCTAATTTTGGCCATCTTGACCTTGTCACTCAGTCACTCAGTCGCTTAGCTCGCCAAGCTCCTTCGCTCCGCAGCCAACCTGACTCAAAATTATCGCGCATCTATCATATTATTAATTGTTCTTAGCTACTTAACAATTTTGTGGTATGTATAAGATTTATAAATCAAAAGTAGCTAAGTGGTATATATGGTTTTGCGTGGGTATGACTATAGCATTCATTGGTTCAATATACCTGTGTTATAAATCCACCTGGGTTCTCTTGATAGACATAACTTTTATGGGTGTCTGTCTACTTATGATTTATGATATGTTATTCCATACCGATTATACCATAAATGATGCAAAATTACATATTAGATGTGGTATTCTATTTCGAATGGATTTGCCAATTTCCAAAATTACCGACATAACGCATAAATCAACGATTCTTTCTTCGCCGGCATTGTCCGCAAAGCGAATTGGATTAAAATATGGGAAAAAGAACTGGGTTTATGTCTCTCCCAAGAACCAAGAAGACTTTATATCATCATTAAAATCTATAAATCCTAAGATAAATATTAGTTAAGAGGGTGCACCGAACGCATCCTCTTTTTCTGTTTCAATGGTTTCTGCAAGATGTGGTTTTGTCCGACATTCGCGTCGCATCATACTAACTTAAAAACATCCTTGCAATGGAGAACTTACGCAAGGGAACACTTTTTTGCGTTGCCTTCTCAAAATCTGTACCTTTCCTATATTCTTTCTATAAATCTATGCTAATTATCAGCATAGTAAGGGCTTTCATATGAACTACTGACGATTTCATTGTGTTTTACCTCAGAAGATTCCATTCCCGATGTTAGATTTTGCTTTGGGTTAACCGGCAATCTTGAGATAAAAAATGTCAGACTATTCACATTATCATACCATCCTTAAAGTCTCGGCGGGAGTACTTCTTGCCGCAGGGGTCTGCGGCTGCCGGCATAAGGATATGTATATGGAGGTGGATGAACCTGTGAAAGTAAGAGTGGTGTTTGACTGGCGAAACGCTCCGGATGCCGATCCTCAATCAATGGCTCTCTATCTCTATCCCGTTGAAGGAGGAAAACCGTTGAGATATATTTTTTCCGGTCGCGAGGGTGGAGAGATTCATCTGCCTTTCGGACAATATCATGCAATATGTATAAATGCGGATAACACCGACTGGGCTATGTTGAAGGATATGGACGATCCGCAGTCTGCTTCCGTGAATGTGAGTGAGTTGTCGTCGGTGTCACCATTGCGTTCTCTCGTAGATGTGGTCAAGGCGCATCCTGAGTTCGTTGATGGCAATGACAATGTGATGGATCTTCCTCATTCCACATGGACCACAGGTATGTTGGGATTCGATGCCCGCTATGATGGGACGGATAAGACGCTTGTTCTTTGTCCCTCTGATCCTCTTTGCTATTACACAGTCGATATTTACGATGTGGAGGGCTTGGAGCAGAGAGAAGAGATCTCTTTGACGGCAACATTATCAAATATGTCTGACGGTGTTTACATTTTTTCGGGCAATACGATAACCAAAGGCCATGCACTTCCGTTTATATTACAGAAGGGTGATTCATCCCGTTCGCTTCACGGTGAGTTCGTCACATTCGGAGAGAACAGTGAAGTGGGATTCACACACCATCTGACTCTTTATACTCAGACCCGCAAAGCGACAAGAGACGGCGAGTCAGAAGGATTGGTGATTCAGACTAAGGATGTTTCCGATCAGGTGCATGGGGCAGCGGACCCGCATAACGTGCACATCGTGATACACGGAGCCTCAGTGCCGGAACCTTCAAAAACCGGAGGCGGATTGACGGTCGATGTCAATGGCTGGGAATCCGAATACCATGAAATGAAAATGTGAGAGTAGAAAGAAAATAAAGAAATTGAAAAACACACCTTAAGAAGCTATGAAAAAGACACTATTTTATATGATGGCACTCGGAGCTGTTGCGCTGACAGCTTGTACCGAGGAGGCTCCCGAACCGGAGAGTAAGGCATCTGATTATGATTATATATCTTTCCGTTCCGGAATGTCATCCAGAGCGGAGGAGACCACAAACTCTAATCTTAACTCTATCTATGTCACTGCGTTTGCGGGTGATTCACTCTATTTTGAGAATCTTAATTTCCAAAAGGGGGCCGATACGTTCTTTACGTCCACACCTTCTTATGAATGGCTGGGCGACACCGGATTGCAATATAAATTCTTTGCATACGCACCCTCTCAGGATGAACTCGGTGCGGACATAACCACCGGAAGTGCCGACGGCAAGACTGCAGAGGCTATAAAGCTGGAGAATTTCACTGTCGCTTCCGAGATAGCAGATCAGGTGGACTTTGTGACGGCCGAAGCTACGGGTAATCGTAATGATAATGAAAGTGCCGGAGTTGAACTGACGTTCGACCACCGTCTGGCTCAGATAGAACTTCAGGCCAAGTCTGAAAATCCTACTTACGATTTCAAGGTGACAGGTGCTCGCATCGGACGTCCTCAGATCACAGGTTCGTTTGACTTCCTGACCAATGAGTGGACTATTGATGAATGGCATGAAACGGACGTATTCACTACTTCCTGCGATGAGGTGACACTTGGAGCTACGCCGGTGTCGATCATGGGAAAGAGCGGCAACGCCATGTTGATTCCTCAGACGCTTGTGCCCTGGAGTCCGAGTGGTGACCCTGACAATGTAGCAAGAGAAGCTTATCTCAGTGTTTTGGTAAGAATCACTACTAAGGCTGACGGTCATGTGGTGTATCCCTTCCCCTCGGATACGAGGAATGTTGAATATGCATGGGCGTCAATTCCTCTGAGCGGCACTTGGGAACAGGGTAAGAAATATGTTTATATCCTTGATTTTACCGAAGGTGCAGGCAATATTGACCCTGACGATCCTCAGCCGGGTAATCCTGTACTCGGAGGTCCTATCAAGTTTACTGTAGATGTGAGCGACTGGACTAACTCCGATATCCCGACTCCTATGACTCCCGATCTTAAGGGTGGTAGTGGGAAATGATGAAGTGTATTTGACAAGTAGCTACTTACTTATTTATTGATATAATTGACAAGCCAAATTCCCGTTTTTATAGGGAATTTGGCTTGTCTTTAATGTGGGAAGCGTCGGCAACCCAACTACTGCCGGGTTAGGTGAAGAAGAAGTAAGCCACTATCACGGCGGCTACAGCCCCTGTAATGTCGGCAAGCAGAGCGTAGCCTGCTGCATAGCGGGTCTTGCTTACTCCCACGCTGCCGAAGTAGACAGCGAGTATATAAAAGGTGGTGTCGGTGCTGCCTCTCACGGCAGCCGCAAGTTTGCTTACGAATGCGTCCGCCCCGTTGGCTTTCATCACGTCAAGCATCATGGCGCATGAGCCGCTACCGCTGAGCGGCTTCATCAGCATCGTGGGCAGTGCGCCTACCCAACGAGTGTCACCACCGAGCCATGCCACAAAGTGCTCCACCTGATGCGTGATTGCATCCAAGGCTCCCGAGGCTCGAAACATACCGATGGCTACCAGGATAGCGACAAGGTAAGGAATTATTGTGACGGCGGTTTTGAATCCCTCTTTTGCTCCCTCGATGAATACGTCGTAGACTCTGAGACGTTTGCGGATACCCGCACAGATGAAGACCATGATTACGGAGAAGAGAATAAGATTGGCTGCAAAGGTGGAATATAGTTCCACTTTGTCGGGAGATAGTGAAGAAAAGAACCATACCACACCCGCCACACAGGCTGCTATTCCCAATAGCCATGAGAGTAGAACTCCGTCAATACGGATGCGTTGCTTGATACAGAGGGCGACGAGTCCGACGAGTGTGGCCACAGCGGTAGCTATCAGAATCGGAATGAATATATCCGTCGGATTTGAAGCCCCTCCCTGAGCCCGATACATCATTATACTTATAGGCACGAGACACAGACCGCTACTGTTGAGCACCAGAAACATTATCATGGCATCCGTGGCGGTGTCTTTCTGCCGATTGAGTGTCTGCATCTCCTGCATGGCGCGGAGACCCATCGGAGTGGCTGCATTGTCGAGCCCGAGCATATTTGCCGATATATTCATGAAGATGGCTCCCAAAGCGGGATGTCCCTTCGGTATGCCGGGAAACAGACGACTGAAGAGGGGAGCGATGAGGCGTCCGAGATATTCGGTGACACCGGCCTTCTCTCCCACTTTCATTATGCCAAGCCAGAGGGTGAGTACGCCGGTGAGTCCGAGTGATATTTCAAATGCGAAGGCCGCCTGAGTGAAGGAGGCGTTCATAATGTCGCTCCAAATGGTGAGTTCGCCGGTCAGCAGACTTGTGGCGGCCGCCATAAGAAAGGCGATGGCGAAAAAAGCTATCCAGATCCAGTTGAGCACCATAAGATTTAATCGTTAGGATTGAAAAGTGTCGTCGCAGGTGCGTGTGCCATGATGATGGGATGTGCAATCATGCAGACCGCGATCAACAATCACATGTCGGGTTGCCATGCCGGAGATTACTGACATCTGATGGCTCACGAGTACTATTGTAGACATTCGGGCCACACGCTCCATGATGGAATATATCTGATGTTCAAATTTGCTGTCTACGTATGATAGAGGTTCGTCAAGGACTACCAGTTCAGGTGAAGATATAAGTGCGCGTCCAAGCAATGTGCGTTGTAGTTGTCCTCCCGAAAGAGCCCCGATGCTTCGATTGAGATAATCGCCGATGCCCATCAGTTCGACAATCTCTTCAAATCGGAGTTTATCCTCCTCTTTACGCTTTGAGAAAGGGGAATGAAGTTGTCCGCTTCTCACCACCTGGCCCACTGTGATTGGGAAGTGGGTGTCGATATTGCTTTTCTGAGGCAGATAACCAATTGCAAGTTTCCGATCCGGATGGCCCTGGGCATTGAAGTATGTCACAGTGCCGGAATTTGGATGCAGCAGACGAAGCATAACTCTGAGAAGAGTTGTCTTTCCTCCTCCGTTGGGTCCGCTGATAGCCAGAAACTCATTGCGTCTGACGTTAAGGGAGATTCCGGGAATCACGACATGGTTGTCGTAAGCCACTGTTATGTCGCGCATCTCGATGATATTCATAATTCCGTCAGTTTTTTTATCTCCTCAAGCCATCCGGCAGTGTTGAGATTGAGTGTGATGACTTTAAGGCCGGCATTGTCGGCGATTGCAGTTCCTTTGTCGGCGTCCGACCCGGCGTCTACAATTATTGCGCGGGCACCGGCCCGTTTGGCCTCAATGATTCTGTCACGAAATTCGAGTATCGAAGGTTGTTTCCCTTCGGCTTCGACAGCTATCTGGGTCAAGCCGTAGTCGCGGGCGAAATAACTGAGAGAGGGATGATTCACCATGAATGCTCCGGCCTCCGATTGAGTCAGATTTTTTTCTATTTCTATGTCAAGAGAAAGTAATTCCGCGGCCAGACGGTTGAAATTTTCATTATAGAGATTAGCTTTGTCCGGATTCAGTCTTACAAGTTCACGGAGTATATTGCGGGCAATGATCTCCGTGTTTCTAACCGAACTCCAAAGATGGGGATCAATCTCATTGTCATGGTGGGAATGTTGATAATTTTCTGTCTCTCCATCATCGGGGTCTATATCATTCTCATGCGAATGATTATGCCCGCAGTGTGTATGAGTGAGAGTGTTGATTCCGTATGAAACATCGACAGGATTCACACTTCCACTGACTGCGGATGCCAATAGTTTTCTCTCAAAGCCGATGGTATTGAGATGCAGCCATATCCCTCCCTGATTAAGATTTTTAAGCTGCCTGACAGTCGGGGTGAAAGTCTCCGCATCGCTTCCGGGAGGAAGAAGGACATTAATGCGGAAGTCTTCAGACCCGGCAATGCGTTCCACAATCCATCGCTGAGGTTCGTATGTCACGGTAAGGGTGGGACTGTCATCGCTGTCGGCTGTCTGATTGCCGGCCTGACACGACGCCAGTCCCCCTGATAAGAGTGTGACGAAGAGATATAGAAATATTAATCCGGGAAGGAATGACAATCGGATTCCCTTGATCATATTCGGCGGATACCCATAATCTCCCTGACATCGCGCAGAGTATCCGCCGCGTACGCACGAGCCTGCTCTGCTCCGCGTCTCACGACTTTGGACAGATATTCCTCGTTGCTTCGGATATCGAGTATGCGTTCGCGGATAGGAAGAGTCACTTTGAGTATGTCTTCAGCAAGTTGTTTTTTCATGTCGCCGTAGCGTATGGAGCAATCGGCGTAGGCTGCTCTGTATTGATCGGTGGTTTCTTTGCCGCTCACAAGGTCCATGAGAGTAAAGAGGTTTTCCACAGGCTGACTTACGGGCTGACCGGGAGTTTTAGGGCCCTCATCGGTGACGGCTCTCATCACTTTTTTGCGGAGGGTCTTTTCATCATCGATGAGATAGATACAATTACCTTCGCTTTTTCCCATCTTGCCGCTACCGTCAAGACCGGGCACTTTCACGGCGTCCCCTCCGAAATTGAAGTTGACAGGCTTGCCGAAATAATCGGTCTTGTAGAAGTTATTGAAACGCGAGGCAAATCTGCGTGTAAGTTCAAGATGCTGCTCCTGATCTTTACCAACGGGCACGAAGTCAGCTTTATGTATAAGGATATCGCAGGCCATGAGGGTGGGGTAGGTGAGCAGACCTGCGTTCACTCTCTGGTTGGTCTGATTGCCGATGATGTCTTTTTCGATATCGTCACTGTCGGAGTTTATACCCAGAGCTTTTCTGGCCTTATCCTTGAATGAGGCTGTGCGCATGAGTTCTCCGATGCCGACGTGCATATTCATGAGAAGATACATCTCCGAGATTTCAGGCACATCGCTCTGAACGTAGATTATATTTTTCTCAGGATCAAGTCCGGCGGCCAGATATTCTGCAAGAATATCCTTGACGTTCTCATGTAGAGTCCTGGGATCAGGATGGGTGGTTAGAGCGTGTAAATCCGCTATAAAAAAGCGGCAATCATAGTCATCCTGCATCCTTACGAATTTGCTCAGGGCTCCGTAATAGTTGCCGAGATGAAGGTTGCCGGTGGAGCGGATGCCACTCAATACTATTTTCTTATTATCGTTTTGTGTCTGTTCCATATCAATATCATTCCATTCTATTGATTGATTTCTTAGAGCTACGTTTCTACAAAATTAGTAAAAATGCGCCTAACGAGCAAAAATCCTAAGATGCTTTGATAGTATTGTATTTGCACTTAAGTAGCTAAGAAAAATTAAACGATATAATAACTCAGTAGCTTTGAAAGTATCTTAATATGATATATGCGGCTAATTTTGGTCATCTTGACCTTGTCACTCAGTCGCTTAGCTCGCT